>JACZVJ010000215.1 GCA_022572725.1 Nitrospinota bacterium
GAAAAGGAATATTGCGGGCGCTCTACCACAAGAAAGCACTGATCAAGGAACTGAAGGAGGTCTACGGAAAGACGACAACCCTCGGGGGTTCCGAACTCAAGACGGGCCTATTGATTATTACCAAAAGGCTCGATTCCGGCAGTCCTTGGCCGCTGGGAAACAATCCCCGGGGGAAGTACTTTGACGCGCGACCGGGTAGCAATGTTATTGCGAACGGGGATTATCCTCTGTGGAAGGTCGTACGGGCCTCGACGGCGGCTCCACGGTATTTTGCACCGGAGGCTATCGAAATTATTAGGGCTCCGGGAAAGGAACCTGTGGGCGGACAATTCGTTGATGGTGGCGTAAGCCCATTCAATAATCCCGCCTTGCAGGCGCTCATGTATGTCACCCTCAACGGATATCGCGTCGGGTGGCCCATGGGGGCGGATAAAATCCTGATGGTATCTGTGGGTACAGGGTCGCGGGATCCTAAAGTTACTCCGAGCAGCATCGCTGCGAAGCACGCTGTTAAGTCGCTGCTCTCACTCATGGATGACTGCGGGGCGTTAGTTGAAACCCTCCTTCAATGGATGTCGACCAGCCCTACTGCGCACATCATCGACCGTGAGCTTGGTGATCTGCGCCACGATTTGATCGGCCAAACCGCGTTACTGAGCTATCTTCGTTACAATATCAAACTCGAAGGCGAAACGCTTCGCCATGAGCTGGGGCTGGACCTTTCCCCTGACAAGGTGGCACCCTTAAGCGAGATGGACGACCCGGACAACATCCCTATCTTGAAAAAAATCGGCGATCTCGTGGCCGAGAAAAAGGTCGATGGAAAAGACTTTCCAGCCAACTTTGATCTCACGGCCTGATGGCTACTGACCGAGCCGCCTGAGGAGCGTAAAGTGAGTGTTAGACGAAAGTACAAGAAGAAACCGACCTCGTTTGTCACGGCGGTTCAGCTAGACTTGGACACCGAAGGGTTCGTTTACAACAAGTGGGGCGGCAAGCAGATATGCAAGCGAGGAGACTGGCTCGTTGATAACAACGGTGACAAGTACACCGTGTCAAAGGAGTCATTTGCCAGGACTTACGAAATCGTCAGCCCCGGTGTTTACTTCAAATCGGCGCCGGTTTGGGCGGAGGTTGCAGAGAAGGGCGGGAGAGTCAAAACAAAAGAAGGTGATACGGCACACCAGGCCGGTGATTATCTGGTTTTTAATAACGAAGAGGGCACGGACGCATACGCCATCAGTGCGGAGAAGTTTGAATCGATGTACAAGCTCGCCGAAGATTGAGCCGGCCCACACATTAGCCGCCAGTTGCAGCTCATGCTTGGCCTGGATCGTTGACTCAGCGGGCTACGGCATACGATTGCGATCAGGGGCTACACCCTTGGACCCCACCCAAGCAAAGAGTAAGAACAAAGTAAAAAGAGTTAGCGGGCATCCTGGGCACAGCGGAACCCGATGGTCAGGTACGTCTTCCTCGGGTCGCTCCCGGTCCGACTCGCGCACCGCAGGCGGTCCGATCCATTGACCCACGCCCCCCCACGGAGCACCCGAGAGTCTTTACTGTTATCGTACCAACTGGCGCACCATTCCCAGACATTCCCGGCCATGTCATGGCAGCCAAAGGGGCTGACGCCGTTCACATACTTCGTCACCGAAGTAGTGCCCTTGATTCCTGATCCCTCGCAGTTGCATTTATCTTTGTCGAAATCGTCTCCCCAGGGATACTTTCGTCCATCCGTGCCCCGTGCCGCCTTCTCCCATTCCTGCTCCGTGGGCAATCGCTTGCCTGCCCAGTTGGCAAAGGCCTCGGCCTCAAAATAGCTGACACCTACCACTGGATGGTCCGATGAGTCCCATTTAGGATCATCCCACCACTTGGGTTGGGAAACCTTCTCCTTCCTCTTCCAGCTCCAGACCTCTTTGGACCAGAGGGCTTTGTTGTCATAGCCACCGGCTCGAATGAATGGGTCATAGCGCTGGTTGGTCACGAGATAGATGTCAATGTAATAGTCTTTCTCAATGGTCTCGGTGACCTTGTCCTCCCCATACAGGAATGGCCCTTTGGGAATCAGGACCATGTTCGCTGGGACCTTCGCATCACCCTGGTCTGCCATTTGTGGAAGTTCTTCCATAACGGTGTTGTCGTCACCACGAATCTAAGCATCAACCGTCAGCGGCTCACTTCCCCTTCGGCGTCCACTCCCTGGCAAACCGTTCGGCTTCGGCCAGTTCACCGGGAGTCATTTCCCTTTCTAGTTGACCTTGTGACGAGACGGCTCTCTTATAACCTTGTTTAGCGGCAAGGCTTAACCAGAGGTTATACTGAAGTTAGTTGAAATTTACGAGGGTGGTT
>JACZVJ010000111.1 GCA_022572725.1 Nitrospinota bacterium
CGCTGAGATGAGGTACCGTTTCAGCTTGTCGAGGTCACGGCGATACGCCAGCCAAGTGTTTCCTGCGACCCCACCCTCGACTCTGAGCGTTGCGAGGTAGTGGTCGATCAGGGCTTGGATGGCCATTCCACCTGAAGGAGTTGCCTCAGCCACGAATCCTCTTTTCTTTTCTCTTTTTCCTTGGCCCCTGCACGGGTGCTCATTCCCTACGTAGCCCTATTGGAAAAACTTGGCACGCTGCTCACCCCACCCCGTGGGTGTTTGACGAGTTCTCCTTGACAGTAATCCCACCCCCCTTTATATACAAAATGAGGAAGAAATGCTTCCTGGATCATTGACGATGCACCTTTCCCCTTCCCCCCCACTCCTTCAGGCCCTTTCCTTAGCCTTTCTTTTGATCGGGTGGCCTGCCTTTGCGCAGGCTCCTCCCTCGCCGGCCCATGCCCAGCCCGCGGTTCCTCAGACATTTGACCCTCAAGGGTTAAACGAGCGGGAAATTTTGGATCACGCCAAGGGCCTTTTGGAGCAAAAACGGGCTGGGGAATCCCTGGCCATTCTGGAGTCCTTCCTTGAAACCGCTTCCGACACCCCTTTGCTGGATGAGGCGTATTTTCTCCATGCCGCCGCCCTCCACGCCACCAGGCAGGACAACCAAGCCATCCTTGTGCTGAAGCAACTCATAGAGGAATTCCCCGTTTCTCCCTTCACCGATGACGCCCGCCTGACGCTGGGGCGCCTGCTTACCCAGTCCGGGCAACTGAATAACGCCATCACGGTTCTGAAGACCACCCTCACCCTTTCGCCAGATTCCACCACACGCCTGAAGGCCCTCCGCCTCCTGCGTGACGCCTACGAAAAGAAAGGTGACTACGCCAGCGCGATCAAGGTGACCCTGGTCGAAATCAAGCAAGCCGAGGAAACTGAACGGAGAGATCTGCTCGATTATATTAAAGGCCTCATCCTCCAAAAGATGGATGAGCGAGCCTTAGGCGATCTTCTGGAAAGATTTTCGTCCACCCCCCCTGGAGATTTGGCTCACATCCGCCTTATTGAACTCCATACCGCCCAAGGCGATGAAGTGTTGGCGGAACGGGACATCCAGTTTTTTCTCCAACGATTCCCCAATCATCCCTATGCCCAAACGGCCATGGCCTTGCTCCAATCCTTCATTTCCAAAATTAAAGCCCACCAATACGTGGTTGCCGCCGTCCTGCCCTTCTCGGGACGAATGAAGCCCTTTGGCAACGAGGTTCTGAATGGGATTCGCATGGCCTTGGACCAAGGAAAGGCTGACCTTGGGCCGAACACCATTGGGCTGGTTGTCAAGGACAGCGCCACGTCCCCCACCCAACTCCTCCATGAATTCTCCCGGGTCCTTAAGGAGTTTCAGCCGATCGCTCTCATTGGACCTCTTCTTGCCAAAGAAGTGAAGCTTGTCGCGGAGCTCCCTGGCCCTGCTGAAGTGCCGTTCATTACGCCCACCGCCACTCTCGCCGATGTTCGGCAATTCGGCCGGTTCTGGTTCAGCACTGCCCTGACCACGGCCTTACAGGTGGAAAAACTCGTCACGTATGCCATGGAGGACTTGGGATACGTGCGCTTTTGCATCGTGTTCCCCCAGAGCGCCTACGGCCAGCAGCTCAGTCAGTTTTTCCAAAAAGCCGTCGAAAATAATGGAGGCGAAATTATCGCAGTGGAATCCTATCCGAAGGGCACGACGGATATGACCGCCTCAATTACACGCTTGAAAGACAAGGATCTGAGTCTCTATGGTGAAATGACCCTTATCGAGTTTGAAAATGCGGAAGAGCGGCTGGTCTATTCTCCTGGGTTTGATGCTGTGTTTCTTCCCGGGAAACCCGCCGATGTTGCATTTATCGCAGCCCAATTGGCATTCTATGACATTCAGGTGCCATTGTTGGGCAACAATGGGTGGAATAATCCCAGGCTTCTCAAATGGGGGCGAAGTAGCATAGAAGGGGGAATTTTTGGAGACGGTATATTCCTCCAAAGCCCTGACCCCCAATTGCAACAGTTTATCCGCCGATACCAGGAACGGTTTGGAGGTGTTCCCTCCATATTCGCCGTCCAGGCCTATGAAGCCATGGGGGTCATCTTGGATGCGATCAAAAAGGGTGCTACGTCCGGGCTAGAAGTCCGCAACCAACTATTTATCCGCCATGATCTCCCCACCTTAGGAGGACTTACCTCCTTTGGGACAGAGGGAGTTCTTGACCGAAAACTGTACTTGATCCAAATCAGGAAGGGACGGTTTGTGCAAATCAATTAGTCACCGGGTGACCCATCACCCCAGCAGGGTTCTTGCCTATTCCGCTTCCCCACCTGCTATTCCACTGAATCCAAAGGCCTTGAGTCCTGGCCCCCCAGTTGGCCGGGCTTTTCCGGAAAGGTCCTGACAGGCTGGATCTTCCTGTTGTCAAAGCGGAATGATTTCTCGTCACGACACACTATCTCCCGGACTCGAGCAGGGTGCTGAAAAATCCCAACAGCCCGCTCGAGAAGGAGTTGGCCCCAACCGGGTAAACCCATGACCTCTGTAGCTCAATTTTTTCAAACGCTTTCCTACGTCATCCTTCCCCTCATGCTCGCGATTGTCCTGCACGAATACGCGCATGGCTGGGTGGCCAACTATTACGGAGATGACACCGCGCGGAGTCAGGGGCGCCTGACTTTGAATCCCCTGGCTCACATCGATCCCTTCGGCACCATCATCATGCCACTCCTGTGCCTGCTCTTCCCGGGAGGGTTTTTGATCGGTTGGGCTAAACCCGTTCCTGTGACCCCAGGACGATTGCGGAACCCTCGACGAGATATGGCACTCGTCGCAGCCGCCGGGCCAGCCATGAATTTGGTCCTGGCCATCGCCAGCGCACTGTTGCTCAGCCTGCTGCTGTTTATCGACCCGACACTTCAAGACTACTGGCCCCCTCAACGTGGATTAGAGCCCAGACAGGACTTGTTGGGCATGCTGTTGCTTCCCTTGGTCGCCATGACCATGTTTTCCATCGCCATCAATACCATCTTGTTCGCTTTCAATTTACTGCCGATTCCCCCCCTCGATGGTGGCAGAATCTTGGTCAGTGTCCTTCCCCTCCGCTCCGCGCTGATGCTCAGCCGGTGGGAACCCTATGGCATGTTCATTATCCTGGGACTGTTCCTCATAGACCCACACGTTCCGATTATTAGCACGATCATCGGAACGGTCTTCCACCTGGTGACCACCAGCATTATTTCCAACGTGGTTCTGTAACTTTAGGAAACCGGAGGACCATGCCCAATCGCATTTTAAGCGGCATGCAGCCCAGCGGGCGGTTGCACCTTGGGAATCTCCTTGGCGCCCTCGACAATTGGCGGCTCTTACAGAAGGACCATGAGTGTTTCTTTTTCGTTGCGGATTGGCATGCCCTTTCAACGAATTACGAGGATACGAGCCGGATCAAGGAGTTTGTTCAGGAGCTTCTGATCGACTGGCTGGCGGCAGGGATCAACCCGGATCGGGCTATCGTGTTTGTGCAGTCCCGGATTCCTGACCATGCCATCCTTCACCTGCTCCTCTCGATGATGATCCCCATTCCCTGGCTGGAACGGAATCCCACCTACAAGGAAAAACAAGAGCAAATTCAGGATCGTGATCTCTCCACCTTCGGGTTCTTAGGGTATCCCGTCCTTCAGGCCGCCGACATTCTCCTGTACAAGGCCGACGCCGTTCCTGTCGGGAAGGACCAGCTCCCCCATTTGGAACTCACCAGAGAAATTGCCCGGCGGTTCAACAGCCTCTACCAGCCGGTGTTTCCCGAACCGAAGGAACTTCTGACCGAGTTCCCGAAAGTGGTCGGAACGGACGGTCGGAAAATGAGCAAGAGTTATGGCAATACCATTAACCTTTCTGATCCAGAACTTGTGGTCCGTGAAAAACTCAAAACCATGGTCACCGACCCCGCTCGGGTCAGGCGGAGGGATCCGGGCAACCCAGACGTGTGCCCGGTGTTTGAGTTTCATCACATCTTTTCGCCTCAGCCGATCATTGATCAGGTCAATCGGGAATGCCGGACAGCAGAGATTGGATGCATCGACTGTAAGAAATTCGTCGCGGATGCGATGGTCCAACGACTCTCCCCCATCTGGGAGGCCCGCGCCACCCTCCTGAACAATCCCCACATCATCGAGGAGGTGGTGCACCAAGGCTGCGAACGCGCCACCAAAGTCTCTCACCAGACCCTGGAAGAAGTGAAAGCCGCTATGAAAATTTAACGTCAAAGAGTCTCCCCGCCACGCCACTTTTTCTTTCACCCTTTCGGCACACAGCCAGGCTTCCCGTCGCTTGACAACCTACCCTCCCAAAAGTACTATGCAGCCCCATTCCTCCTGCTTTTTTCGTTATCCTCTCTCATCGCTGAAAAACCATGGCTACCCGAATTGGCATTAACGGATTTGGACGAATTGGTCGGAACCTCCTCCGAGCCTGTCTTGGGGACTCTGACATTACCTGTGTGGCAATCAACGACCTGACTGACGCCGAGACCCTCAGTTATCTCCTCAGGTACGATTCCATCCATGGGAAGTTACAGGCCGAAGTGGAAACCAAGCCCAACCAATTGCTCGTCAACGGCCATCCCATTGAAGTCCTAGCCCAAAGAGATCCCAAAGAATTGCCCTGGAAAGAACTGGACGTTGCCCTGGTCATTGAATCCACAGGTCGGTTCACCGACCGGGAAGGGGCAAGCCTTCACCTGGCGGCTGGAGCCTCTAAGGTGGTGATCTCCGCTCCGGGCAAAGATGCAGATCTGACGGTTGTCTTGGGCGTGAATGAACATGCCTACAATCCCCAAACCCACCACATTATTTCCAACGCCTCTTGCACCACGAATTGTCTGGCCCCCGTGGCCAAGGTCCTTCTGGACAACTTTGGCATTCACCACGGCTACATGACAACCATCCACTCCTATACGAATGACCAGCAACTCCTTGACCTTCCCCATAAGGACCTCCGCCGAGCCCGTAGCGCGGCGTTGTCGATGATTCCCACCTCCACTGGTGCCGCGAAAGCTTTACACCTGGTGATTCCAGAATTGAAAGGCAAGATGGATGGGGTGGCCATTCGAGTGCCAACGCCCAACGTCTCCCTGATCGATCTCGTTGTAGAAGTGGAGCGCGATTGTGACGTCTCCGCGGTGAACAGGGCGTTTTCCCAAGCCAGCGAGAGTTCCCTCAAGGGTATTTTGGCCTATTCCGAATCTCCTATCGTCTCGGTGGATCTGAATGGCAGTTCTTACTCAGCGACGCTTGATGCCCCCCTGACCGCTGTGCTGAATCGCCGATTCGTGAAAGTGTTTGCGTGGTACGACAACGAGTGGGGCTATGCGTGCCGCCTCCGGGATTTGGTGAAATTTCTTAACACCAAGGCTTAATACTCAGGGTTCCTGGTTTCACCGGTTAGGGCCTGTTAAAAAATAATTTGGACAAAATCGCGCCCAGATTTGGGTCGGATTTGGACGGAACGATTGAGAAAATTCCGAGGCATAGCACCGCTATGGTGAGGTTTTTTCGATTGAGGCGCGTTCAAAGATGGCCCGAAGATGGGATGCGAGATGTCCAAGTTATTTTTTAACAGGCCCTTAGGTGGTACTTCACCACCGGCTCTTGGGGAAAGGAGTCCTCATGCGCATCACCAAACGGACGATTGACCAGGTTGACCTAAGTGGCAAGCGAGTCGTCATTCGGTGCGACTTCAACATTCCCCTGGACGATTCTCTTCAAATTACCGACGACTCCCGCCTTCGAGCCGCCCTTCCGACGATCAACCACGTCGCCGATGAAGGAGCCAGTGTGATCCTCTGCTCCCACCTCGGCCGGCCAAATGGGGAACCTATTCCTGAGCTCAGCCTGGCGCCCGTGGCCAAGAGGCTGAGACGTCTCCTGGGGAAGGACGTCATCTTCGCCCCCGACTGCGTCGGTCCAAAAGTGAAAAACCTCGTGAGCCAGTTGAAACCCGGGGATGTCCTACTCCTGGAAAACCTGCGGTTCCACCCGGAGGAGGAACAAAACGACGAGACCTTTGCTGCAGAACTGGGTTCCTTGGGCGATGTCTACATTAATGAAGCCTTTGGGACGGCTCATCGAACCCACGCGTCCATTGTGGGCATTACCCGATACATGAAGGTCGCAGCCGCCGGCTACTTGATGAAACGTGAAGTCGAGTACCTCGAAGGGGCCGTGGAGAATCCCACCCGTCCGTTCGTGGCCATCCTGGGTGGGGCGAAGGTGTCTGGCAAAATCGGGGTCATCGAGAATCTGGGGAAAAAAGTCGATAAGGTGATCATTGGCGGAGGAATGGCCTTCACCTTTATCAAGGCTATGGGACTCGAAATCGGCCGCTCCCTCGTCGAAGACGACATGCTCGAATTCGCCAAAAGAATCCAGGAACATGCTATCAGCCGGGGCGTGAAATTTTATCTGCCGGTGGATTGCGTGGTGGCTGCCAGCCTTGATCCCGGGGCTGAAACCAAAATCCTGCCTGTGCAGGAAATCCCCGAAGGGTGGTACGGCTTGGACATCGGGCCGGCTTCGGTAAAACTATTTGGCGAGGTCGTCCAGAACGCGAAGACGATTCTTTGGAACGGTCCGATGGGTATGTTTGAACGAGACGCTTTTTCCCGTGGCACTTTTGCCATGGTGCACGCCGTGGCCAATGCCTACGCGCTGACGATCGTTGGCGGAGGGGAGACCGCATTAGCTGTCCATCGAGCCGGTGAGTCGGATAGCATGTCGTTTATTTCCACCGGGGGTGGCGCGGCCCTTCAACTTCTCGAAGGAAATGACATGCCCGGCTTGGCCGCCTTACCGAATCGTTAATCCGACGATTCGCTTCCTTCCCAATTGTCCCTTGAGGCTCCCGTGCAACAACGGCTTATTGCTGGAAATTGGAAGATGCACAAAACTGTGCAGGAAGCCTTGGCCTTCATCCAAGAGTTCGCCAAGCTGGCTCCCCAGGGAAATCAGGTTGAAATTGCTGTAGCCCCGCCATTCCTTGCGCTGCACGCCGTGGGCCAATCTCTTGGGGATGGGGATTATCCTTTTAAACTGGCCGCCCAAGATCTCTTTTGGGAAGAAGAGGGAGCCTTCACCGGGGAGATCTCCGCGCCTATGCTCAAACACCTTGGCTGTCACTACGTAATTATTGGACATTCCGAACGCCGCCGGTTGTTCGGGGAAACCGACGAAGAAGCCAACAAAAAGGTACACGCTGCCATACGCCACGGCCTTTCCCCCATTCTGTGCGTTGGGGAGTCCCTTCAAGAGCGGCAAGCCGGGCGCACTTCGGCTATCGTCCGGGAGCAAGCTCTAAGAGGCTTGCAGGGAGTGTCTTCCGAGGCGATCCAGAAAGTGACCTTGGCCTACGAGCCGGTTTGGGCTATTGGAACCGGACATGCGGCTTCCGTGGTCCAAGCTGAAGAAGTCCATACACTGCTTCGCACGACCTTCCAAGAACAGTGGGGGCAAGCCGGACAAGAAATTCGAATCCTGTACGGAGGAAGTGTGACGCCCGAGAATGCCGGGGAACTGTTCCGGTCGGCACACATCAACGGAGCTCTGGTTGGAAAGGCTTGTCTCAACCCACAAGCCTTTGCTAAAATTATCCACTTAGCCTCACCAATTCCTCAATAAGAAGGCCGGGATGTATACCCTTACAGTCATTTTGCACCTCGTCGTTTGCTTTTTAATGATTGCAGCGATCTTGCTTCAGGCGGGTAAAGGAGCCGAAATTGGGGCCGCTTTTGGAGGGTCAAGTCAGACCGTGTTCGGAAGTCGCGGGCCAGGAACCTTCCTTAGTAAAGTGACTGTCGGGGCTGCTGTTATTTTTATGCTGACCTCCCTTGCTCTTGCTATCCTATCCAGACAGGAACACCGCGCTTCTTCCGTCATCGACCTCGAAAATCAACCGGTTGAGTCGTCCAGGCAGGGTAGCTCGGAAAAGAAAGCCCCAGTCCCTGAGCCTTCCGCTGAGCAGCCATCCGAATCGGCTGCGCCATAACCATTCCCAAAAGACCGTTTGGATCTTCCTCTAAGCAGGGGTATGCCCCTGTTTCAGAGGATGTTCCCTCTAAGCGAGGAGACACAGATAATCTAGGTAAATTTGGGAGGAAATTCGATTAGACAGGCGTCAGCCACTGAGCGTGGGTAGGATCTTGGCCCTGCACGACGTCAAAAAACGCTTTCTGCAAGGTATCGGTCATAGGGCCGCGTTTTCCGCTTCCTATTGTTCGATCATCGATTTCCCTGACGGGGGTCACTTCAGCGGCCGTACCCGTGAGAAATACTTCTTCAGCCACGTAAAGGGCATCACGGGTAAACCGTTCCTCAATGATGGGAATCTTCCTCTCCCGAGCCAACTCAAGCACAGAGTTCCTGGTAATGCCTTCTAAAATATTGGTGAGTGGGGTGGTCTTCAGCACACCATTTCTCACGAAAAACACATTCTCCCCCGTGCCTTCTGCCACATACCCATCAGGATCAAGCAGAATGGCCTCCTCATACCCGGCATTCTTGGCTTCACATTTCGCCAAAATAGAGTTGACGTAATATCCGGACACTTTTGCGCGAGTCATCGAGACATTGACGTGATGGCGCGCAAAGGAAGAAATCTTGGCTCGGATTCCGTGGGTGAGGGCCTCTTCTCCCAAGTACGTCCCCCAGGGCCACGCCGCGATGGCTAAACGAACAGGATTGTTCCCTGGGTAGAGCCCCATTTCCCCATACCCCACGTAGAGCAAGGGGCGGATATAGCAGGATTCCAGACGATTGGCCCGAACGGTCTCTAGGATCGCCTCGGTGACATCCTTCTTACTGTAGGGAATCTTCATTAAGGTGATATGGGCGGATTCAAACAGGCGGTCCACATGTTCGGTCAGACGAAAAATCGTCGACCCGTTTCGCCCCTTGTAGCACCGCAAGCCCTCGAATGCCGCGAGGCCATAGTGAAGAGTATGGGTCAAAATATGCACGGATGCCTCGTCCCAGTTGACGAGGCTGCCATCCATCCAAATTTTTTCGCTTGCCACGACCATCGTTTAGAACTGCACCTGACTGCCGAAATCCATGGGCATCACTCTGCCATGTAATGTTATATATATCGGCCAAAACCCTGTCAACGCGAGAGGGGGTTATGAGGGTGTTTCCCAATCCCAAGATCCGCGATTGAATTGTTTCGGGCATAAAAAACCCTCG
>JACZVJ010000216.1 GCA_022572725.1 Nitrospinota bacterium
TTGAAAACTGGATTCCCGTTTGCACGGGAATGACAGAACACCACCGCTTCCGACCTTTGACAAAACCGTCAAAGTTAAGTTAGCGCATATGCCCTCCCCGGGGCGAGGGGAAAAAGAGGGGCATTTTCATCCAGCATGGGTAGCCCGCAAGGCCATTCCGAACTGCTATGAAAGAGGAAAACCGCGAGCTCATTGCCTCTTCCCCCGATCCAGATGAAATCAATCTTCTTGATTACTGGCGGGTCATTTGGAAACGCCGATGGCTTATTGGTGGCTTGTTTGTCTCGGCTGTGCTGGCCGCCATGATTGTCAGTCTTCTTCAGCCAAAGATCTATGAGTCCACCGCCACCCTGCTCCCTTCCTTGGAGTCTGGGCAAGGAGGGGGATTACGGAGCTTTATTGCCGCCACAGGTGTTATGCAAGGGCTGAGTATTGCTTTGCCGGGGACTCCAGCTACTCCGACGGATCTATTTGTGGCCATGCTGGAGTCTCGCATCATGGCGGAGGAGGTGATAAGGAAATTGGATTTAAAAAAACGGTACAATTCCAAGACGATGGGAAGTGCCAGGGCGACCCTAAATGGTAGGACCACGATCAAGGTCTCCAAAGAAAAAATCCTCTCTATCACCGTCGAAGACACGAACCCGCAATGGGCGGCGGACATTGCCAATTCTTATGTAGCCCATTTAGACTTACTGAACCAGACCCTGAAAGTCAGCAAAGCCAGCCAAAACCGTGCTTTTGTGGAAAAGCGTTTGTCTGAAAACCAAGTGAGCTTAGTTAAGGCCGAAGAGGCGTTCAAAGAGTTTCAAATCCAAAACAAAACCGTTGCTGTCGATGCCCAGTCCGCAGCGATGATGCAAGCTGCAGCCCAAATCCAAGGGCAAATCATGGCCCAGGAAGTTCAGATCCACATGCTAAGTAGCTACCTTTCCCATGACAACCCGGAATTGGCCAGGTCCGAATCAACTCTCAAAGGACTGAAGCGCCAACTGTCGCTTATGGAGATAGGGAAAGAGGGCAAGGGCATGCTGCCTGGGGATCGGCTCCACCCGGCTATGATAACGGTGCCCGAGTTGGCTCTTGCGTATGGGCGCTTATTGAGGGACCTCAAAGTCCAAGAAAGTCTTTACACCCTGTTGGTCTCCCAATATGAGCAGGCCAAACTGGAAGAAGCTAGAGATACCCCCACGGTACAAGTACTCGATCCCGCCATCCCCGCCGAACAGAAGAGTAAACCCAAGATCAAGCTGAATATGATGATTGCAGGTGTTCTCGCTCTCTTTCTGGGGATTTTTCTGGCCTTCTTTTTGGAATACCTTGACCGCATCCGCGCGTCTCAGCCAACCCCAACTTCCCCTTGATAAACGAGTGGAGGCCTCTGCCCGAGAAATAAAAAGGAAATAAAAAGGTGTCAGGAACCTTTTTGGTGTGTTATCGCACCGTGACGGAATGCTAGGGCTAGCATGATTGGGTAATAGATCTTAGCAACAAAGGTTCCTGACACCTTTCCCCACTGACACCTTATCCCCACCTTTCCCCAGATCAGTGAAAGAGAGCGGGTTCCTGGGCAACCCATGGTCTATATTCGGCTCGGGGCGCTCCTCCCAGAACAACGGTCCCGTTTAGCGGATGTGAGGATTGAGCCAATGTCGGTGAGCTAATCTCCGAAGAGGCGTAGGGTCTTGGGGGCCTCAGGGCCACCTAAGTTCTTTGGTGAGAAACTGGCCTCTCCGATTGATGCGATGGTAGCTTGGACGCACACTTGTTTGCAGGTCAACAGGCTTGTGCCCGTTATGGTGTTTGAAACTCCCTCACTCAAGTTTGGATGCATCTGCCTGACATTATAGTTGGTGGTTATTAGCTTGACTTTCTCACTACAAACCGTTATCCCTCATCCTTACTGACCAGGAGTATTGGGGTTAGTGAAAGAGCCATAAGCCATTGATAAAAAAGGGAGAATACCATTTATTTTGTATCGGCCTAATTGGTACGGGTTATACCATGTTTTCCTCTCCCTGACGATTGATGATTTTCACCGGGTTGCCTCCTGTCGGTTAAAACTCTCGAGTTGCCCAGTTCCAAATTCCAAGTGAACTTGCTATTCCCCGTAGCTTGCTACGGGGTGAGCACTGAGATCCCCCCTTTGAAAAAGGGGGTTAGGGGGATTTGGAAATTCAGGTTTCCGCTGAATACCCCGTAGCTTGCGGCGAGAATCTTTATTGTTTGTTTCTTTTGGATCTCTCGGGTAGCGCGGGAGTTATTGGGGTGCCAAAAAATTTATGTGACTGAGAGGGCGAAGCTGTGCCCAATGCCAATGGAACCCTATGCTGG
>JACZVJ010000027.1 GCA_022572725.1 Nitrospinota bacterium
CTCCGCAGAGAGACAAGGGCTGGTCTTAGTCCTCCAGCAGTTCATCTCAGCTCAGCCAAACTAGGAGTTGGATAATACTTCTTTTTTTGCCCACCCCAAAACCCAAGGCGGCTTAACCGAGAGATAATGTACAGATGTGAGAAATCATCATCTTTGAAGACAATTGGATTTCCTCGTGCGAGGGGCTTGCTTGCACACAAATTACTGAACGTATCAGAGGGTTTGTTCAATCAAAAGAAGGGAGTGTTTTAATGATCCGTTGGGAAAAACGTTTCCAAGTCGTCGTGCAGACAGTCACGGATGCCATTCTATTGTGGGATGAGCACGGAACCATCGTCTTTTGGAATAAGGGCGCCCACACGATCTTTGGCCATGCTGAGGCGGAAGCCGTCGGCAAGCCACTCACCCTCATCATACCCCCCCGGTACCACGAAGCGTATCACTATGAGATGGAGCGGGTGGGGATTGGAGGGGAGGGGCGGGCCATGGTGAAAGCAGTCGAACTGCATGGGTTGCGAAAGAACGGGGAGGAATTCGCTATTGAAATGTCTCCGTCACAATCCGTCCTTGAGGAGGAGACATTTTATTGTGGCATCATCCGAGACATTTCTGAGCGAAAGCAGGCGGAGAGCGCGTTGGAAGAACGTACCCGCCTGTTGGCCTTTGAGGTGGAAGTGGGCCATGTGCTCAATCGCAGCCAACCACTGGGTGCCCTCTGGCAAGACTGTGTGGATGCTATGGTTCGACATCTCGGTGCGGCATTGGCCGCGATCTGGACGCTTGATTCCCAGCAGGAGGGGCTGGAACTGCAAGCCAGTGCTGGGTTGTATACCCATGTGACCGGTTTGCATGGCCCGGTGCCATTTGGTCACTTTCAAATTGGTCAGATTGCCTTTGAGAAAAAGCCGTATCTGACCAATGCGGTCATCGAGGATCCCGGCGTGCCAGAACAGGCATGGGCCAAGCAAGAGGGCCTCGTGGCCTTTGCGGGGCACCCGTTGCTAAACCACCACCACGAGGTGGTGGGTGTCATGGCAATGTTTTTCCGGCACCCCGTGACGAACTTCACATGGCACAGCCTTGGTATCATCGCGGACCGCATCGCTGCCGCTATTGACCGTCACCGAGCCATGGAAGCCCATCAGAGTCTCGCGAGGCACAACGAACGAATTCTGGCCTCATCAGGAGAAGGTATCTATGGATTGGATGTAGAAGGCAAAATGACCTTTGTCAATCCCGCCGGGGCTCACCTGCTGGGCTACCGTATGGAGGAACTGCTCGGCGAACCCATGCACGAGCTGATCCATCATACGAAACCCGATGGGTCCCCGTACCCCAGAGAAGACTGTCCCTTATATGCCGCATTCCAGGAGGGATCTGTCTTTCATAATGACACAGAAATCCTCTGGCGCAAGGATGGCACTTCTTTCCCCGTGGAATGTTCCGCTTCACCGATTGTGGAGGATGGACAACGAATCGGGGCTGTCGTGACCTTCCAAGACATCAGTGAGCGTTTGCGATTGACAGCAGAATTATTGGAACAAACCAAACTCGCGGGAGTAACGATGATACTGGGGGATATCAGCCACGATATTAAGAACATGCTGATGCCCGTTCTCAATGGAGCCAAACTGTTAGACGGGGAGTTGCTTGAGCATTATGCAAACTTGCCGGATGTGACCCCGAAGCAAGTCGTCGCCACCAGAAAATTTTCCAGGGACGCGATCGACATGATCGTCAATAACGCCCGTCGGATTCAAGGTCGCATGCGGGAGATTGCCGATACGGTCAAAGGAATATCCAGCCCCATTCGGTTTGCTCCTTGTCAGGTTTCGGAGGTCGTGAAAGGGGTCTTTGAAATTCTCCGGTTCTATGCCACCGAGAAGGGAATTTCCTTGCACACACAAGGCCTGGATGCCCTTCCCCCCATTCATGCGGATGAGAATCGTTTGTTCAACGCACTGTACAATCTGGTCAATAATGCCATTCCGGAAACACCTGTCGGTGGATCAGTCACGGTGACGGGGGCAGAAGGATCTGATGGAACGACCGTGGTGATATCGGTCATCGATACAGGAAAAGGGATGTCTCCTGAAATCCGTGACAGGTTGTTCACCAAAGAGGCGATTAGCGGTAAAGCCGGGGGAACTGGATTGGGGACTAAGATTGTCAAGGACATGGTGGATGCGCATGCAGGAACGGTCAGCGTACAAAGTGAACAAGGGAAAGGCACCACCTTTACCATCCAAATTCCCATCAAACCTTAGACTGGTGAATTTTCAGAATAGCTTCAGCAGAGGCAGATGTTCTTCATCACTATCGAAATTCATAAAATAGAGTTGACCGTTCCCCATTGATTTAGTCCAATAGGGCATGAAAAGCCATCATTTTTTGGAAGATCAATGGTTTTAAATAATTGAGCTATAGGTGCCCCATCGTGAGCGTGGAGGTCCTGAAAGCATGAAAATTGGAATGCCGGAGGAAACTTTCCAAGGGTGCTTTTTGCCAGTCTCCTCACCACTGGGGGAAATTGCCTTCAGCGAGATGGATGTGAAAGGGGAGTCAGGAGAATGAATCTCGACTCCCTTCTGGTGACAATATTGGAAAAGGTGAGAGGCCGAGGAGTGTGTGATGATTGTCTGGGGGGGGAGATCGGAAATGAGCAGCCTGTGGCGGTTCCACGGATGCACGTCAGCGCGAGTGCCTATCACCTGGATGCTACCGGCTACCTTTACCGAGATATTGGAACTTGTATGACCTATTCGATGGTGAGGTTCATCAATCAAGGATAAGGGACTGGGGCACAATGGGTACTATCAAATTGAGCCAAGTTTTACTCCATCAACAAGTGGAGCAGCCCACCGGATCTTTGACAAATCAAATGGATTCTGTCCAACCGAATGGTCTGTTGGGGGGGGATTTTATTTAGGATGACAATTCCTCCTTAGAGATTGTCCCCATTCCGCGAAGCGCTTTAAACAAAAGAGCACAATTGAACGTATGAAAGGTAACAATTAGACATGGAAATTCTGGGGATGGGGCTTGGCCTAAGCATAATTGGGAGTGGAATGTTGTTGTTAATTTACATTTGGACGGACAAGAGTTAAGCGTCGGCTCGGCAACTATGACCTGCGGACCATGGCGATGGCCTTAAGGTCTGTATGTCGTCAGGACTGTATGTCGTCAGAACAATTTGGGGAATAGGAATTATAAAAGGCCTTTTTGACTGGACAGAAAAGTACCGAAGAGGCCGCGCGGTGTCAATCGCACCAATCAGGGAATCGCATCGCAGTCACGGTGTCAACCCCCTCTCTCCTAATGTAGGTGGCAATACAGTGATGTAGATCCTGAATACGGAAGATTTCAATCTGGGCCTTTCCTACTCTGGTATGGAAGGCCCTTTTTATTTCCTACACGCTAAATTTTCTGAAATAACAAGTGTCCTTTTTCCCACAGTGCCACGTTTTAAGTGCTCACTATTTGCAACAAATTGGGTAAGGGCAACGCTGGGGTGCTGGATCAAGGCTGCTGAACGAGCCATGTCGAGGGACATTATGTCGAAAAACCAGCGTCGTAAAATCTTCAATATTTTCAGGCTGTTCCGCGAGCATTGACATGCACCGGGTTACTGTTTCTTGTATGAACCGGTTTCTTGCCTGATCAAGTTCACACAGATTTCAACCCTGCTTCCCCTTCAATTTCGTGTCCCGGCATTGAGATTGCACAACAGGGTACTCGTGCACCAATAACCATCAGGGAGGCCACTTATGCTAGTCACAGCAAAACGGGTAAAAGATGTCCAGGTCCTGCATGTATCCGGTCATTTTGACCAATCCGCCCAGGTCGATTTGGGAATCGCTATTTTCGAGACGGAGCTCGCGCGGTATCAGCACATTATTCTCGATCTGTCCCAAACAACCTCCCTCGATAGTGCCGGCTTGGGGGAACTCTTGCGGACCTTTTACCATCTGGAGAAAAGAGGGATTCAGCTCAGCCTGGTGAACCCACGACTGGATGTGTTGGAGGTGCTCACGCAAGCGTCGTTGCCGTCAACACTTCCTATCTATAAAAGTGAGGAAGAAGTGCTTGCTGTGAACCACCTCATTTAACTCCCATGACGTGCTGGTGCCAGAGTGCTTCTCTGGCATCGGCATCACCGGATTCTGTGTAATGCACTTCTCCAGCCAATCCAGATCGAACCTTAAGCACTCCCCCACTTCACAAATGGCATCCAGTTATTTTCGGGCTGGAAGGGGAGGCACATGTCGTTCCTTGAGCAAAAGCGTTAAGCCTTTCCGATCGCCCTGTCGTTGGCATGAGCATTGCTTTGTTTCTGTGGATTAGCAAAAAACTTTGGAGGTAGCTTATGTTTGTGTCAGGACGCTGGGAAAAAGATGCCCGGGTGATCAATCTTTCCAGGCCGTTCAACCAATCCGAGTGGGTCGTTTTGGAAGCGGCGATGTTGGCGGCTCAAATAGCCCAACGCCGGCGTATTGTTTTGAATTTTGCCGAGATATCTTCTTCAGACCGTTCAATCATTGGTCAATTCCTCCTCACTGCCCACCGCATAAAACCGGAGGGGGTGCAATTGAGCGTTGTTCTTCCTAAACCACTCGTTCGCGAAAACTTTAACTCAATTGGTGGTTCTTCTAGTCTCGTCATCTGTCATTCGGGGGAGAAGGGTTTGAAGCCGAAAGAGGAAAGCCCTTTCCCTCTGCCGCTGCCACAAACCAGTTAGCGGGGGATGTGGCTTAACTGCAGGTTTTCAATCCCCCACCTTGTTGGGTACTGGTGCCCTTCAGTACCCGTCTTGCCTTGATCTTTAGGACCGTCCGTCGGCTCTGAGGATTTTGCTCCCCTTTTCATGCCTCACGTAGCGGAGGCAAAATTGGTTTCTCCTGTTTCATCCAGAAGGCATACCTGTTTAGCAGGTTGTTGAAAAACCCTTTTGGCACAGGGGCAACACCGCACTCTGGAGGAACAGGGACGGCATCAGAGCAGCCCGCAGGATGGTCACAAAAGCAGTCCAGCGCGGCCACAGCAAGCGAGGAGGCGAAAGCGTACTCTGTTCGGTATGTCGAGCCTCCAAGTGCCGCGAGAACAAAGCTGGCGGACTTTTTCAACATCCTGCCAGCAGGGAAAGGAGTATTCACTGCTCTGACGGGAATGGTACATCTCGGCGGAGGCTTTTGGATGGTGCCAATCCTTGAAGTTCCCGGGGGTGTTCCTGGCTGTTCAACAAAAGGGGAGGGAGACCCACGTCAGCCTCCCGGCCTTGAAACGGAAAAACCACTTTGCCTGAGTCTTAGGGCCTGTTAAAAAATAACTTAGACAAAATCGCGCCCAGATTTGGTTCAGATTTGGACGGAACGATTGAGAAAAATCTGAGGCATAGCACGGCTATGGTGAGGTTTTTTCGATTGAGGCGCGTTCAAAGATGGCCCGAAGATGGGATGCGAGATGTCCAAGTTATTTTTTAACAGGTCCTAAGGTGGGAAGATTAGAAGGACCTGGATTTTTTCTTTCGCTGGGGATTAAGCCAGGTATTGTTGATGAAGAGAAAGAAAGTAGGGAAGTATGTATTTCAGGTCAACCCGTGAAGTTGCGTCTGGTATTGAATTATGGAAAAGTGGGTTATGAATTCCCCTGCCGAAGTGAAAATTCCGGCTTTTACGCGTGCCCAACCTGACCATCCTGCTCATCGAAAAGAAGGGCGGTAAGCTCCTTGGGGCCTTCCCCCATTCCGAATTCCCGTGCCATCAAAGAGTTAATGACCTGTTTCAGTCTGACACTCACCTCCTGTTCAGACACATGATCGGGAATTTGAATGTTGAAGACGATTTGCACGTTTTTCATAAGTGTGGTTATCTCCTCTCGATGGCCTTTTCGTCATCTCCATCCTGATACACGTTACTGTGGTAAGTCCCTGAATGCAAGGTCCTTTTTCCCGCTGGAAGGGATTCTTGGAAAAAGGCCCCAGTCTATTTAGAATGGAGCGGGATTTCCGAAGGCGCTTGGGGAAGCTGTTGGGCGGAGGTAAAGGGAATGTTTCCGTTCTGTTCAAATGTTGGAAAAAGCCTTGATATAATCGCGCAATGAATACCATGTGCCCGATTTGCCGGCGAGAGTCTGAATGGAAGGGGAATCCCTTTCGTCCCTTTTGCTCGGAACGCTGCCAACTTGTGGATTTGGGGGCTTGGGCCTCTGGCCAGTATCAGGTTCCTGAGGATCAGGCTACCTCGTCTTCCATTCCAACTGAGGACGGCAGTCAATAAATTTACTCCTTGCTCTTATCAGATTATGGCAAAAATCATTACAGCCAAACGGAAAGAAGGTGAAGCCGATCGGGCCCAAAATTATATCCGGACTCGCATTCTATTTCCCTCAGGATTGCTGGGGCTTTTAGCGATGGTGATTGGGATTTTCGCGTTAATTTACCAACTGATCATTGGGACCTACGATACCTTTACCTTCGCTCAGAGTACTGGCTTACTGGTGGCAGGAATTATCCTGGGGTGGGGGCAAACCTCCTACCATAAATTCATTCTTCGCAAGCATCCAGGATTTTTTGCGAGCCGAATGAAGAACGCCGGCCAGCGAAGCCTTCAGCGAATGAAAAAGCAGGCCCCCGAGGTTGAATTAGAGCATCCAGGCCGAGGGCTGGTTCCGTTGTTTTACTGTGCTGGAATTGCTCTTCTGATTGGCCTTTCTGTGTGGAGTATCAGTTCGGAATCGCTGGATTATATGGCCGCCTTTTTCCTCCCGTGGGCCGGGTTTTTTTGGGGGAAATTATTTTCCTGGCGAAAGATCATTCCTCCTACCGGGAAATTGGCGAAGAAGTTACGATAACCTCGGTTACCGCTTCTTGGGCTTGCGGACCTTTGACTGATGGGGTTGAGACTCGAGGGTTCGAATTCGCTTTTCCATCTGGATGATTTGGTGACGCAGTTCTGGGAGTCGATAGAGAAGGGCTCCCGTTTTTAGTGCGGTTTCCAGTTTCACTGCCGGTCGTCCAGCGACCACCGCGCCCGGGTCAAGGTTGCGCTCCACACCCGCCCCCGCAGCGATCATGGCCCTGTCCCCAACCGTGATATGTTCTACTAGCCCGGCCTGTCCCCCAACCATTACCTGATTCCCCAGTTGGGTACTTCCTGCGATTCCCACCTGTGCAATGAGAATACAGTCTTCCCCCACGGCGACGTTGTGGGCAATTTGGACCAGGTTGTCCACCTTTGTGCCTCTCTTCACGATGGTGTGGCCAAATGTGCCGCGATCAATGGTGACGTTGGCACCAATTTCCACATCGTCTTCGAGGATCACATTTCCTAGTTGGGGGATTTTATGATGGCGCCCCTCGTGCTGCACGTAGCCAAACCCCTCGCTCCCGATCACCGTCCCGCAGTGCACGATTACCCGCGAGCCGATGATACACCGCTCTAGAATGGCCACATTCGGGTGCACGATTGAATCGTCCCCAATTTGGGCATCGTCTCCCACATACACCCCTGGGAAGAGTGTGACCCTAGCCCCGATTTTGGCCCGATGCCCCAAAGTCACAAAGGGACCGATGGAGGCATCTGGTCCGATTTCAACCTCCTCCCCCTGCCAAAGTCCCTCCGCAATACCCGTGGATTGGCGAGGAATGGTAAAGAACTGGTTGATGAGGCGATTGAAGTCGTATTGAGGGTTTGGAGTAATAAGCTGAGGGCGGCGGAAGTTCTCAAGGGGCGTGGCCACCAGGAAGGCTCCGGCTTTGGATCGGCGGGCTGCTTCAATGAATCGTGCCCCAGTGACACAGACTAAGTCCCCGCGTCCGGCCCCATCGAGGTTGTTGACACCTGTCAGGATAGTTTCCCGAGCCCCGCGGACCTGGGCATTCACGGCTTTTGCGAGTTCGTCCAGACGAATACCGGTGGTGTGGAGGAAGGCCATGGGTTATACGGTTTTGGTTTTTTTTGTGGTCGATCGCTTTTGGGCTGTGGGGAGGGTAGTTTTAGACTTTGCTTGTCGCGTGGTTGTTCGCCCTTTGGCTGGAGTGGCGGAGGTTTTTGATTTTGTTGGTCCAGTGGTCCTCCCCTTTGGGGCCTTGGTGAGGGAAGGTTGAGATTTCGGGTGTTGGGGTATTGTTCGTTTTTTGTCTGGTAGAGAGGCATGCTTGGGATTGACACGAGCCTCAATGTAGGCGGTGACTTCCCCAATGGTGGTGAGGCCTGGAAGATCCTCGTTGGGGATTTCGAGGTCGAACGCATTTTCGATGTCATACAGGAGTTCGAAGGTCATCAGAGAATCTAACCCAAGATCGTCCCGGAGGGTGTGCTCCGATTTAATCGTGGCCGGATCGCGTTTGAGGTACGTCGCCAGCACCTCCCTTATCCGCAGGCCGATGGTGGGCTCTTCACTCATTCTGGGCTTCCTTTCGAAGTGCGTTGCGAGGATCGTGTGGGGAACTTATTTAGGTGAATATTTTTTGAAGACCAAAACGCCATTATTACTCCCAAACCCAAAAGCGTTGGCGATTCCCACCTTAATCCGTCTCTCTTGCACTTTCGCTGAGATGCCGGGGAGGGTACATTCGGGGTCTGGGTCCTCATAATTGACCGAAGGATGAACCAGTCCGGTGTCGATTGCCAAGATGGTCACAATAGATCCAATCGCCCCAGCTGCTCCAAGCGTGTGACCGATCAGAGACTTGGTGGCATTCACCAGCAATTTGTTTGCCCTCCCTTTGAAAGCCTGCCGGAGGCCTCTGACTTCGATTTCGTCTCCCACCATAGTGGACGTCGCATGGGCATTGACGTAGTCAACCTGCGCGGGGTTTGCGGAGGCGTCTTCCAGCGCCAGTGAGATTGCTTTAGCAATCTCTATCCCGTCCTCTCGAGGAACGACCATGTGATAGGCTTCGCTCGTTGCGGCATATCCCGCGACCTCCGCATACACCCGGGCCCTCCGTCTTTTTGCATGCTGGAGAGTCTCCAGAATGAGGGCCCCGGCTCCTTCGCCCATCACAAATCCATCTCGACCTCGATCGAAGGGGCGAGAGGCTTGTGAAGGGGTGTCGTTGTACCTGCTTGAGAGGGCCCGCAAGGAACAAAACCCGGCAAACACCAATGGCGTGATACTGGCATCGGCCCCGACGGCAATCACCACATCAGCCTGTCCCATACGAATACAATTCAGTGCTTGACCGATGGCATGGACACTTGAGGAGCAGGCGGTGGAAATAGTCAGGTTGGGCCCCTTGGCCCCGTGGGCCATCGCGATAATGCCAGACGCGGAGTTCAGGGTGATGGTGGGAATAAAATTTGGGTGCACCCGATGCGGCTTACCGGTGTAATAGAGCTGGGTGATTTCCCGCTCACCCATCATCATCCCTCCCATTCCAGCCCCAACCATGACCCCCACGCGATCTGGGGATTCGCGTTCCATCCGGATGCCGGCATCCAGTATGGCCTCCTTGGCAGCAACCAAGCCAAATTGGGCATAGCGGTCTACGCGAGCGAAATGTTTCTCGTCCAGGAATTCTTGGGGGTTAAAATTGTGAATCTGCCCGGCCACCCGAGACCGATACTGTTCAATGGGGAGGTCTCCAAAGGACTTAATGGCGGATATGCCTTGGCGACCTTCGAGAGCCGCTTTCCAAAAATTACTCACCCCAATGCCAATTGGCGAAATGATGCCCAGGCCAGTGACGACTACTTTCGGTGCCATGATGATGTAACCCCTCTCGCTCTTTTATCCTCTTGCTAACCACGAAGACCACTCCAAGAGCTGGTCTCACGACAGGAACAGGATAGAGTGTCCTCCTTTTTCCTAGAATCTGACTTTTAAGAAAAGGTTCAAACTTACGACCAAAAACATGGCACAGGCGATCCATCCTGCCAGAATGGGGACTAAAGCACCACCCCGGCCGAGCGCGATGGCGACAGAGTGGGTGGCCCAAAATAAAAAGCTAATGATGAGGCCCTGGCCGATTCCTTTGGCGACATTGCTGCTCCGCGTGCCTATACCCAAGAGGCCTAGGGATACTCCTAAAATGGTCATGATGATGGTGACGAACGAAAGAGCTATCCGGCTCCAATAGTCCGTTTGAAACCGTGCACTCTTATGGCCTTCGTTCTGTAAGTGATCGATATGGACCCGCAACTGCCTAAGAGTCAAGTGCTCAGGCTCTTGGGAAATCCAGGTCTTGAAATCTTCGGGGGTCAGCGAAAGTTCTAAAGGCAACCGGGGATGAGTCGTCACCGTGACCTGCCCATTAGGAAAGAAGGTTCGCTGGGTAGCTGTATCAAGCATCCAACCCTCCTCCGTGTAAGAGGCCGCCTCGGCCGTAACCATTTCGCCAACCCGGAATTTGGAATTCAGTCGATATAATTTTAGGGACTTCAAGAAAGAGCCGTCCGGGATAATCTCCTTAACATGCATGATCGTGTTATTCCGAATTCGAAGCCACAAGTTCTCAGCGGTAATGGAGAGAGGTTGGGGCTTTTTTTGGATTTCAACGGTTTTGATGTATTCGGCCTTCGTGTTGGCAAGGGGGATGATGACGGCTGTAAAACTAAAAAGGAGCACACTGACCAGCGCGCCTACGGTAAGAAACGGTGCAGTCATTTGGGTAAGACTCAATCCACTGCTTCGCATGGCCGTAATTTCGTTGTTTTTGTTCAAAAGGCCGACGGTGACTAGGGTGGCGATCAGAGTCGCAAACGGAGCGAGCTTAAAGGAAATGTCCGGGATTTTAAAGAAGAAATACATCAGCATGGAAGCCAGCTCAGCATCATACCGAATAAATTTCCTCAGTTTTTCGAAAAAGTCGATGACAAGGTATAGGGTGATAAAACCTATAAGGCATATCGAGAGGAGTTTCAAATATTGTCGAAAAATGTACCAGAAGAGTATGCCCATCCTAGTATCTGCTTACCCGATAAAAAAGAATAATGGTGGTTGCCAACAGAATCCCATTGGGCAACCATGCTCCGGCAAATGGATGGAGGACGAGGGTCGTGACAAAAAATTCTCCCAGGACATTGAGAAGGTAATAGCTCACCATGATGAGGATGCCAATCGCGAATCCGCCGATCCGACCCGGACGTTGAGACACCATTCCCACCGGCAAGCCCAGCACCCCGAGTAAAAGTACAGCGATAGGAAATCCCAAATCCTTGTAATACTCCATGAGCCGCCGTAGGGCGCCGGTGTCTTTCCACCCTGTTTGATTGAGCTTCCGGTGGATTTCCTCGTAACTGGGACGTTGCGGACTGGAGATATTCAGGGTCCTTGATAGGTCTATTTTGAGGTCATAGACGGAGAAGGTGACTTGGTGGTGCTGGTCTACATCATTGGGTGTTTGATGAATGGTGCCCTTAAGCAGTCGGATTCCCAACTTGTTGTGCTGGGGGTCTTTCAAGATGTGAAAGGTCTCGGCGGTGATGATAAAGGGATTCTCGGGGTTTCGCTGGTCTGAGATAAAGATCCCTCTGGGTTTTTCTCCATCTGCCGGCCCTGGGACATATACCATCAACCCTGGTATTGGCTCGTTAAAGACTCCGGTTTCCAGGGCGAGCGTCAATTGGTTTTGAATAAGGCTTAGGGCAAGCTTTTTTAAAGAAATATTGGACCACGGCTGGCCCCATTGGGATAGAAACAGGGTCAACACAAAAACCAAACAAGAAAAGAAGACCACTGGTCTTGAAATGCGAAGCAAACTCCATCCCGCGGATCGAATGGCTACGAGTTCTTTGTCATAGGAGAGCTGGCTAAAGGTGGTGATGGAAGCGATGAGACAGGCAATAGGGAGTGTCAGGACCAGAAAAGATGGCATAAGATGGGCAATGATCTTGAGGACGGGAAGGATTCCGATTCCCTTGGACACCAGGAGCTCCACCAACCGGAGCATCTCCTTGGTGAAGATAATAAAGCACAAGGCCGAGAGGCTGACCAGGAAAGGGGAGAGAAGTTCAACGAAAATGTAGCGATCGAGGATTTTTGACAAGGATACCTAGCTGGGAATGGGTGGCAGGAAATCATAATCGAAAGTGGAAGATTCTGTAAACTGTTGCCATGAATTAGGGTCATTCCTTGTTCCCCTTGTGGCCCTTTGCTAAGATCGCACACCTTCTCGTCACCTCTTCGCATCCATGGGACAAGCCAAACAGGATCCGGTCGGTCGAGGGCCATCCGCCAGGCCGAACCGTGCGCGACTTCGCAAGATTCGGCTTTTCGCAATGGATGTGGATGGAGTCCTGACAGACGGAGGAATGTATTTAGGGGAGTCTGGGGAAGAATTAAAAAAGTTTCATGCCCGTGATGGGATGGGGATCAAGTTGCTCCAGGCTGCTGGGTTGATCACCAGCATTGTTACCATGGAGAAAACCAAATTGGTCGCACGCCGGGGTGCTAAATTGGGAATCCCTGAAGTCCATCAGGGAGTCAGGAATAAGTTGGGGGTCCTTCAGGATCTGGCAGGACGGTATGGATTAACCATGGATGAAGTCGCCTTTATAGGGGACGATGTGAACGACCTGGCGGCTTTACAAGGCGTGGGGTTTTCAGCCACGCCGGCTGATGGAGTGGCTGGCCTGCGAAAAGTGGTTCGTTACGTATGTCAGGCCAAAGGTGGGGAGGGGGCTGTCCGTGAGGTCGTGGACCTGATTCTCGCAGCCCAATCGTCCCCCCCACGGGTCCGGTGACTCAAACTAGTGGGATTTCCCTTTTTGTACAAACCACTTTGCTGTTTTGGGACGTGGGGACTCCCCAGGTCAATTTCACCGGAAGGCGTTGGGGGGACAGAGGTACTTCAGATGTTTTTAGAATAAACCGAAAACTGTTTGGAACGATGCATATTCTTGCTTGAGCTTTCTTTGAATTGAAGACCCTTATTGGGAGTTGTTAGAAGCAGTGAGAGTAGTGACGAACCCCCATCTGTATGCGGTCATTCTGGCTGGTGGCAGTGGAACGCGGTTTTGGCCGCTGAGCCGGGAGCGATTTCCAAAACAGCTTCTTCAAATCATTGGGGAAGATACCCTAATCCAACAGACCGTTCGTCGGGTTTTGAGGGTGGTCCCGGCGAATCGGATTTGTATTGTCACGAATCAGTTTCAGGCTGATTCCATTCAACTCCAATTGGTTGAATGGAAAGAAGAGTTGAAAGACGGATTTATTCTTGAACCTGAAGGACGGAACACGGCTCCGGCCATTGGGATAGCAGCCTTACGCTTGGTGCGGCGTGACCCGGATGCCCTGATGGCAGTCATGCCGGCTGATCATGTTATTCAAGGGGATGTCAAATTCAAGGCAGCCATTTCGGTCGGGTGCCGATTGGCTCAGGACGGGTACCTGGTGACTTTTGGGATCCGGCCGACGAGGCCGGAGACCGGTTATGGCTATATTCACCCCGACCTCCGAGCCCGATTGGGGAAACGCAGGGGGTTATGTGGGTATAAGGTGGCCCGGTTTGTTGAAAAGCCCAACCTGGCGAAGGCTCGGCTGTACCTTCGGAAGGGGAATTATTACTGGAACAGTGGAATTTTTCTGTGGCGAGCCTCTACCATTCTGGAGGAGTTTGCCAAGCATCTACCCGCGCTGCTTCGTGGTTTAAAGGCTTTGAACGGTATGGATCAGTCGGGTGATGCTGCGAGGCAATTCGCTACCCAATACAAAAAGTTGAAGTCTGTGTCCATTGATTATGGGGTCATGGAACGGTCTTCACGTTCCGCAGTTGTGCCTGTGGACTTTTCATGGTCAGATATCGGTAGCTGGGGAAGCCTCGACGAGGTCGTTCCTCGAGATAAGAAGGGCAATGTCAAAACGGGGAATGTGGTTGACCTTGAGAGCCGGGATTCTATCGTTTTTGCTGATCGCCGTCTCGTCGCGACTATTGGCCTTACTGGTATGGTGGTTGTGGATACTCCCGATGCCACCCTCGTCTGTCCCAAGTCCCGGTCCCAGGACGTGAAGAAGTTGGTCGAAATCCTGAAGCGGCGTGGCGCTCCCGAGCATCTTGAGCATGTGACGGTATTCCGGCCCTGGGGGTCTTATACTGTTTTGGAGCAAGGGCCAGGGTACAAAGTTAAGCGGATCACCGTTTTGCCGGGAGGGCGGCTTTCCTTGCAATTGCATCATCGGAGAAGTGAGCAATGGGTGGTGATCGCTGGCACCGCGCGGGTTACTCGTGGGTCGGAAGTCTTTGATCTGCGTCCCGGGGAAAGCACGGGGATTCCCAAAGAAACACAGCATCGCCTGGAGAATCCCAAGAAGGAGGTATTGGAGATCATTGAGGTTCAAAACGGCCCGTACCTAGGTGAAGACGACATTGTGCGATATCATGATGATTATGGAAGAGCGCAAAAGCACCCCACGGGTTAAGATGAGGAGAAATTGCCCATGAGCATTTTTCGGGAGTACGACATTCGAGGGATTGTTGGTAAAGACCTCACTCTTGATGTGGCGGAGTCCATTGGGCGCGCCTATGCCACGGTGGCGAAGGAGCGGGGATGTGCCACGGTGGCTCTTGGGCGGGATGGGCGTCTCACGTCGCCGAGCTTACGAGACCGGTTTGTAGCAGGACTGACGGCCGGGGGGATTGATGTCATCGATATTGGAATCTGTGCCACACCGGTGCTGTATTTTTCATTATTTCAGCTCAACGTGGATGGCGGCGTGATGATCACCGGGAGCCATAACGCTGCCGAATATAACGGATTCAAGCTGTGTATCGGTAAAGAGGCCCTGTATGGGGCCGGCATTCAGCAAGTCGCGGAAATTTTCGATTCGGGCCAGTTTTCTTCTGGGCATGGGAAGGTGATCGAAACCCCGATCATCCCCATGTATTTGACGTATTTGAAGGAAGGCTTTTCGTCCGTCAAAGCGGATTTTCTTCATGTGGTCATAGACTGTGGGAATGGCGCTGCCAGTTTGGTGGCCAAACAGGCTCTTGAGCAAATGGGCTGTCGGGTGACGGGCTTGTACTGTGAACTCGACGGGCGCTTTCCCCATCACCACCCAGACCCTACTGTTGTCGAAAATCTTCAGGACCTGATCGATACGGTTAAGCGGACGGGTGCGGATTTGGGAATTGGTTACGATGGGGATGCCGACAGGATTGGGGCTATTGATGAGAAAGGAAATATTTTATGGGGGGACCGGCTCCTGCTGATCTTTGCCCGGGACCTTCTCGCCGTGCGGCCGGGGAGCACGATCATTTCAGAAGTCAAAGCCTCTCAGATCCTCTATGATGACATTCAAAAACGCGGGGGTCGTGGGATTATGTGGAAAACGGGACACTCGGTTCTCAAGGCTAAGATGAAGGAAGAATCGGCCGTTCTGGCGGGAGAAATGTCCGGTCATGTGTTCTTTGCCGATCGGTATTTTGGATATGACGATGCCATTTACGCTTCGTGTCGACTCGTGGAAATTCTCGTCAAAACTCGTCAGCCGCTTTCTTCGCTTTTGGCGGATTTACCCTCAACGTCCGTCACCCCTGAGATCCGAGTAGATTGCCCGGATGACCTAAAGTTTCGCCTGACTGAGAAGGTTCGGGAAAGGTTACTGGAGCTTGCGCGGAACCCCAAACAAGAAAATCCTCAGCTGGTTATTCGTGATGTGATTACAATCGACGGGGTTCGGGTTTGCTTTGATGACGGCTGGGGGCTTATTCGGGCTTCCAATACTCAACCGGCACTGGTCCTGCGGTTCGAAGCCAACTCCCCGGAATACTTGGATACCATTCGGTCATTTCTGGAATCTGAGTTGGAGGCGTGCCGGGGCTTACTCGCACCGTAATTCCTTTTCACCTGTACCTCAATTCTTTTGTCCACCCCGTAGGCAGGGGAGCGCTTTAGGGGAGCAGTCACTCGGGCCTCCTCGTCTTCTGAAGGGTTTCCAGCCTCCTTCCAAAGCCAACGTTTCTTTTTTACTATCTTCCTGACTTTCTCTTGTTCATTAGGATAAGATCTCGGTCATGATTCCAGGGTGGTCGCTTATCGCTCGTGTTCTGCTGCCTCTCGTCACGGTGAGTGGGCTGACGCTCATCTCCGCTCTGGCGTATCCGGGGGTCCCACCACAAGATTCGGGAATTCTGCCGTTTCAGATAGGGGAATCCTTGCGATATTCGATTTACGTGTGGGGATTTCCAGCGGGATCCGCCACCATGCGGGTGGATGATTCTGGTTCCTTTCACGGCCAACCAACTCTTCGGCTGCGCACTAACGCAAAATCCAATGATTTTGTCTCGCTCTTTTACCCGGTCAACAATTTAGTGGATGAGATGATTCACCCCGAGACGCTTCTGCCTTTTCATTTCATTTTTCATCGACGTGAGGGGAGACGACACGATGAGTATGACGTTACCTTTGACTATGAAAACATGGTGGTCACCACCGTGAAAAATGGGAAGATCAGCAAGCTTGCCATTCCCCCTATCACACATGGCCCACTTTCCTGCTTGTACTCCTTGAGAAAAAATCCTTCCTTGGCTCCTGGCTCGTCGGTCTTTTTGAACATCCATCATGACAAAAAAAATTATCATGTTGAGGTCAAGGTTGAAGCGATTGAGCCCTTATCGGGACCCTGGGGGGAAGTGGAGACCATCCGAGTGTTGGTGGTGATGCCTTTTCGAGGAATTTTTCTGAATAAGGGGAATATTCGAATTTGGATGACAAACGACCTTCATCGGATGCCGATGAAGATGAAGGCCGAAATGACCATTGGTTCAATCGAGGCGGTCTTGCAAGGGTGGCCTCATCAACCCGGGGGATGAACCTTTTTTACACCTTTACGTCGCTCGACTTTTTTGAGAAAAAGCCTATAATGAAAATCCTTTAGGAGGGGAAGATCTCCTTCATGGCGGGTGCTATTTCTCTGACACAACACATCTTGCAAGGGGAACGCCAGGCTCCCCAGGAAACGGGAGAAATTTCGGGAATTATGACCCAGATTGCCCTGGTGGGTCAGACTATTGCCCGTGATCTCAGCCAGTCCGGCCTTATTGACCTTTTAGGGTCTACGGGTCAAGTGAATGTCCAGGGTGAAGAGGTCCAGAAACTGGATCAAAAAGCCAATGAATCTTTTGTACGGGCGTTTGAGTCTAGTGAGGTCGTTCGGACGTTGATTTCCGAAGAAATGGAGAAACCCTTACATATCGTCCCTGCCGAACGAACGGGAAAGTATGCTCTCTTTTTCGATCCCCTGGATGGTTCGTCCAATATTGATGTGAACGCCCCATTGGGGTCGATTTTTTCTATTCACCGTGTTCTTCCATTAACATCTGGAGGAAAAGAACCGGATTTTTTAAAACCTGGTGCTGAGCAGGTCGCAGCCGGCTATATCCTGTTCGGGCCAAGCACTATTCTTGTTTACACCTCGGGGAAGGGAGTCCACCAATTCACCCTGGAACCTGGAAGTAGTGAATTTTTGTTGTCGGCCTCTGATATTCAGATGCCCTCTCGGGGAAAGGTGTACAGCGTCAATGAAGGGAATTATCGGAAATGGCCAACCGGTATGCAGAAATTCATCGATTACCTGAAAGAATCTGATTCTGCAACAGGACGTCCCTATTCCACCCGCTACACGGGTTGTCTGGCTGCCGATGTTCACCGCATTCTCCTGAAAGGCGGGCTCTATCTTTATCCTGGCGAGATCAAAGAGCCGGAAGGGAAGCTTCGATTAATGTACGAGGCCGCCCCCTTGAGCTTTGTCGTTGAACAGGCCGGGGGGTTAGGAAGCACCGGGGCCGAGCGAATCAATGCGATTCAACCCAAGACTCCCCATCAACGTGTTCCTCTTGTGATTGGGAGCCGTGAGGATGTCGAGATGGTAGAGAAATTCATGAAAGAATAGCGACCTTCGTAAAGAGGGGTGTATCAGTTGGGCACCAGGGGAATCTCCAAAAGAAGTCACATAATTCCGCTGGCCCAGAGGATTATAGGCCAGTATTTCTAACCGTCCTCCGCTTGACGGTCCCCTAAAGAGCAATGCCTGCGAGCGGAACAAATAATTGGGGAAAGATGGCTCTCCGAGCTTTGTTTGTCATAGTCAGCACGGGGTTGGGCATAGGGATCGTGCTAACAGCCGAGTTCCAGGGGATTGTCCATCCGTTAGTTGGTGCTGGGATAGGAGCCGCGCTGAGCGGTGCCATTATCGGATTAGAACATCCTCTTCGGCGGGTGCCCCTTCCCATGACGATGGGGAGTGTCATCGGGTTCACCTTGGGAGTTCTCCTGGCGGGAGTATTCACCTTGGTGGGGAGTCAGGTTTTTACGAATCATTCCTTGATGACTCGGGTTGGGGCGCTTGCCATTTTGGTGGTCCTGCCTTACCTGGGGATTGTCCTTGGGGCTAGGGTTGGGAAGGAAGGTGAGTGGAGCATTCTGGCCAAAGCCGAGAATCCCCAAAAGGGTCCAATGACAAAGTCTAAGCTATTAGATACAAGCGTTATCATTGACGGACGTATTGCCGACCTCTGTGAAACGGGGTTTTTGGAAGGTGATTTTATCATTCCCCAGTTTATTCTTCAGGAGTTGCAACATATATCGGATTCCTCAGATGGGTTGAAGCGGGCCCGGGGGAGGAGAGGACTGGATATTTTGAATCATATTCAAAAAACCATAGAAGTAGGGGTGCGTGTGATTGAGGATGATTTTCCCCATATTAAAGAGGTGGATGCCAAGCTGGTTGAATTGGCCAAAAAACTAGACGCCAAGATTATTACGAATGATTTAAACCTGAACAAAGTGGCTGAGCTCCAAGGTGTCCGGGTTCTGAATATTAACGATCTTTCGAATGCGATCAAACCAGTGGTTTTGCCAGGGGAGACAGTGCGCGTATTTGTCTTAAAAGAAGGGAAAGAGGCCGGGCAGGGTGTGGCCTATTTGGATGACGGGACTATGGTGGTGGTTGATAATGCCAAACGGTGCATTGGGAAAAATATCGATGTGGTGGTCACCAGTGTGCTCCAAACGAGTGCCGGTCGCATGATTTTTACCCGGCTGAGGGAAGAGACGGAGCGAGACGACCTGAGCCTTGCACGTGGGTAGTCGAGTGGCGGCACTGGTCCCAGCGGCGGGCCAAGGGGCTCGGATGGGAACAGAAGTCCCCAAACAGTTTTTGACCCTTGGTGGGGCACCCCTCCTGGTTCATGCCCTTCGGATTTTGGGTGCAGCCGATGTGGTTACGGAAATTATCCTGGTTGTTCCAAAAGCCGACTACGGATATTGCCAGCAAGAACTCCTCCCCTCCCTCGGATTAGAAAAACCAATCAAAGTGGTGATGGGAGGTGCCCGGCGTCAGGATTCGGTGCGCCTTGGGCTTCAGGCCGTGTCGCCGGACATGGATTTCGTCTTAGTCCATGACGCCGCCAGGCCCTTTGTGACCGTGGAGATGGTGGAGCAAGCCGTGGATGCAGCAAAGGTCCATGGGGCCTCCATCGTCGCCATACCCATGCGGGATACGGTCAAACGAGTTACACCTGATGCCGTGATTCAATCCACCCTTGATCGAGAGGGCTTGTGGCTGGCTCAGACTCCACAGGTTTTTCGCATTGGACTGCTGGTGGAGGCCCATCAAAAAGGGGAGAAGGATGGCGTTGAGGCGACTGATGACGCTTTCCTCGTGGAACGTTTGGGCTACCGTGTTTGGGTGGTGCCGGGCAGTTTAGAAAACATCAAGATCACCAAGCCAGAGGATCGGCTGATGGGTGAGGCTATTTTAGCCGCCAGAGCTAACCGCATGTCTATTTGAGGGGAGAGTCCTCTTTCAACAGAAGATTCCTTTCCTGTATTCTTCCTGCCGTCTTGATCTTTCCAAATCTCACTGAAGCACGAGAGAAAGCATGCGGGTTGGGTTAGGATACGATATTCATCCCGTTCGTCCTGGAAGGCCCCTCATCCTTGGGGGTGTCATGATTGCCCATCCTCAAGGGTTAGAGGGCCATTCAGATGCGGATGCCTTAGTTCATGCCGTGTGCGATGCCCTGTTAGGGGCCATGGGGGAGGGAGATTTGGGGGCGCAGTACCCCAGTAGTGATTCGCGCTTCAAGGATATGAATAGCCTCTCGATGCTCAAGGCGGTTGGGGCGAAGCTTGCACAAAGGGGGTTTCGTCTGGTTAATCTAGATAGCGTGATTTTAGCCGAGGCCCCTCGGATGGGGCCTTACCTGGCGGAAATGGAAATTCGAATGGCTGAGGTCTTGGGAGTAGACCCATCATTGGTGAATGTGAAGGTCAAAAGCGGGGATCAGTTAGGCGTGATTGGGAGAAAAGAGGGTATTGGGGCTCAAGCTGTCTGCCTGATTGAGTCCCTTTAACTTTCTCGCCCAAATTGCCCTGAAATTCTTTGATTATGTTCAAGACGATACGGCAAGATTTGCAGGCGGTATTTGAGCGTGACCCTGCTGCGACTAATAAGCTGGAAGTTTTTTTGACCTATTCTGGGTTTCACGCCTTGCTCGCTCACCGGGTAGCTCATAAATTTTGGAGGGCCGGAGTTCCGCTCCTCCCTCGAATGATTTCACAGTTGGCTCGTTGGTTGACGGGGGTCGAGATTCATCCCGGCGCCAAGATCGGACACGGATTTTTTATTGACCATGGCATGGGCGTGGTCGTGGGAGAAACCGCGGAGATCGGGGATTTTGTCACGTTGTTTCAAGGGGTGACCTTGGGGGGAACCGGCAAGGAGCGTGGAAAACGTCACCCGACCATAGGAAGTCACGTGGTCGTGGGGACGGGGGCAAAAATTTTGGGGAACATCAAAGTCGGGGACTTTGTGAAGATAGGGGCGAATTCCGTTGTTTTGAGATCCGTGCCCTCGAACTCTACGGTGATCGGCGTACCCGGTAAGATCATTAAGACAGTCGGGATGAGTTTGCCAGAGGAGACAATGGATCACACTAATATTCCGGACCCAATCGCCGAGCGTTTCGAGGCCATGGAACGGGAAATCATTGAATTGCGGAAGCGGGTAGAAAATCCCGATGAACCAAAAGCAAGGTAGATCTGGTGGGGTTGGGGATTCCCGATGTAAATAGTGTTGAATCAAAGTTCCATCAATCCTATACTGCACCGAATAGAAAATTTCTTTTCCTGATGGGAGTGTACAGTTCACTCAATCGACAAGGTAAGTTTTAGGGATACGTCAAAGTAAGGGCTATTCAGTTCTCCCAAACACTTTTGGAAAGGGGTGAGCACTCGTGAGTGGATGGACCAGAATCAGCAAGCGAGTTCAGGAAATTCTAGGCTTTTATCAAAGTGATGCCCCGGGTATTCGAGCCAATCTTGCCAGGCTGATGATGAGCGGTCGCCTTGCAGGAACTGGCCGCCTGGTCATTCTTCCCGTCGATCAAGGGTTTGAACATGGCCCTGTTCGGAGTTTTGCCTCAAACCCACCTGCCTACAATCCCCATTACCATTTCGAATTGGCGATCGAGGCGGGATGCAATGCCTATGCGGCGCCGTTAGGGTTTCTAGAGGCGGGGGCTGCCGAATTTGCCGGCCACATTCCCCTGATTCTCAAGTTGAACAATAATGACTCTCTCTATGAGACCAAAGACCCTAACCAGGCCATTACGGGTAGCGTGGAGGATGCTTTACGGTTGGGATGTTGCGCCGTGGGCTATACGATTTACCCGGGGTCGGCTCACAGCCAGGAGATGTATCAAAACCTTGGAGAGATCGCCCTGGAAGCTAAATCAGTAGGGCTAGCTGTCGTCGTGTGGTCCTATCCTAGAGGAGGAAATCTAAGCAAAGCAGGGGAGACTGGAATCGACGTGGCTTGCTATGCGGCTCAGATCGCGGCACAACTTGGAGCGCACATCATAAAGGTGAAAGTGCCTTCCGATCATATTGAGCAGGCGGCTGCTAAAAAGGTATACGAAGCAGAAAAGATTCCGATTAGTACTCAAACGGAGCGTATCCGTCATGTGGTGCAGAGCACATTTGATGGTCGCAGGATCGTGATTTTCTCCGGCGGGGCTAAGGAAGACGATAAGAAGATTTTCGATGAAGTGCGGGCCATTCGAGATGGGGGAGGATTCGGCTCGATTATCGGACGGAACTCCTTCCAGCGCCCGAAAGCCCAAGCCCTGGAATTCTTGGGTACGGTGATGAGGATTTATGCCGGGGAGGAAGCCTAGGAGGCTCTCCGAGATTAGATTGATCTACTACGGTTGCGCCGGATTTGGCCAGATTCTCCGATCCTTTTCGTTAAATAGGCCCCACTATTCGCCTCAAACGATCGAAAAATCTGACTCAAACCAGCACACCCTCGCGACGATCGCTAATCTCGGACAGGCTCCTAGGGATATAGGCCTCTCACCGTGTGGGCTTGGGCGACTTGGTCGATTCCACTCATGAGGGCCGCTGTCCTCATGGGTATTTTCTTTTCTGTGGCAAAGGCCAATGTGCGGTGAAATGCGGAGCAGATGATTTTGTGCAAGCGTTGTTGAATGTCAGACTCCTTCCAAAAAAACCGTTGGATGTCCTGGACCCATTCGAAATAGGAGACAATGACGCCCCCGGAGTTGGCCAGAATGTCGGGGATGGTGAAGATGCCATGATCGGCCAGGATCGCATCGGCTTCGAGGGTCGTCGGGCCGTTGGCCGCTTCCGTTAAAATCCGGCACCGGAGGTCCGCTGCATTCTTGATGGTAATCTGTTCGGAAACGGCAGCGGGAATCAGGACGGTGCACTCGAGTGTCAAGAGTTCCTCATTAGTAATCTGGTCTCCCAGTTTCATGTCTAGTAGGGGTTCACCGCTCTGACGTAGTCGAAGAATTTCCTGAATATTCAACCCCTGCGGGTTGTGCAGGCCACCTGACAAATCACTGACCGCGATCACTCGCGCCCCAGCCTCCCCCATAATCCTGGCCGTGTGTGATCCCACATTGCCGAATCCTTGGACCGCCACGGTTGTTTTCTCTAGGGGAATTCCCAGGTGGCGCAGGGCCTCCAACGTCACATCGAAAACTCCACGTCCCGTGGCCTCTTCACGTCCTAAGCTTCCCCCGATGGACAACGGTTTGCCGGTTACGGCACCAGGCACGGCATACCCCACTTGCTGGCTGTACGTGTCCATGATCCAGGCCATCACCTGTTGGTTCGTCCCAATATCGGTTGCCGGGATGTCCTTGTCCGGGCCAAGCAGGGGAAAGATTTCTGCGGCATACCGACGCGTCAGCCGTTCCAGCTCCTTGTGGGAAAGGGTGTTGGGGGCTACCGTAACTCCACCCTTGGCTCCTCCAAACGGCACACCCGCCAATGCCGTTTTCCAGGTCATCCACATGGCCAGGGCGGCCACCTCGCCGAGATTCACATTTGGGTGGTAACGAATTCCTCCCTTGGAAGGGCCACGAGCCGAGTCATGTTGGACCCGATAGCCCATGAAAACCTTGACGGTGTCATCGTCCATACGAATCGGCAAGCTGACGGTCAGCGCGCGTTGAGGGATCTTCAGGCGTTCACGGAGGTCATGATGCAGATTCATGGCATCCGCGGCTTGATCAAACTGAGCCACCGCTAGGTGAAACGTCGGATGGTCGAATTCCGGAATCATAGAAAGCGGCTCCTTTCCATTTTGGCGTCAGGGAGAGAGTTCCTTCCCCGTTTTGACCATGGCCCTTCGGAGCAAGGTTAACGGATCAGGTTTAAGTCCAGTTTCTCCGATGAGGCAATTGTAACACGCGACCCAAAGACTCACGAAAAAAGTAGCAGGTAAAACCTTTTACCATGGACTCCATCGGTTTGTATGATTCAAATTGTGAGACCCATGAGAAGTTTGTTGGATGGTGAGATGAGAAGGTCCTTCATGAAAGGCATGTTCCAGAACTTCGCCATAGTTGGGAGTCTTCTTTTTGCTCCGGCGTTGGGGCCTGCCGTCTCTTCAGTGTCCAGCATCGCCATGCAAGACCATGACCCCTTTTACAATCCCTCCAGGGTCACCGTTGTGGCTGGGCAGTCGGTTCAATGGCATAACCAATCCAATGTACCCCATACGATTACTCATGATGGTTGCTTACGAGGAGAATTCTGTGCCTTTGAATCCGGGCCCATTCATCCCGATGAGCGGTTCGCGGCTTCTCACCTTCTCCCAGGGGATTACCCCTACCACTGTAATATTCACCCTTTCATGCGGGGCATGGTTGTGGTCAAGAAACGCCCACAGGAATTCTCAACTGAACTGTAGGGTATCACCATTCCAGGGTTCATCTCCCTCGTATAAAACTTGTACGAGATAGAGCCCCCGGGGCGGGGCCGTTTTTCCGGCAACACGCCTGTCCCTTGCTTCTAATACCTGTTTCATATTTGAGGGGTCTCGTTTGAGGTGCCCAATCTCGACGAGAGTGCCCACGATGGATCGGACCATGTGTTTTAAAAATCGGTCGGCCCGGACAATCACCCGAATGGAGGGCCCCTCCTGGAGCACATCCAAGCTTACGAGGTGGCACGTTGGATTTTGGTTGTCGGTAGGCGAGCCTTGGAAGGAAGAAAAATCATTGCGGCCGACCAATGGGTGTATGGCCTCACGGATCGAAAGAATATTCAGTGGTTTGGGGATATGCCAGGATCGTAACCGATCCAAGGCCGGCCTTGTGCGTTGATTCAAGATTCGATATTCATACACTTTCTCGCGTGCGCTGTACCGGGCGTGAAATTTCTCATCCATAACTTCTGTGTCTCTCACGCTGATGTCAGGTGGCAGCAATCCATTTAACGCGCGGGTCCACTCCTGAGGGGCGAGGAGTTTGTCGGAGCGAAAGCTCACGACCTGCCCGAGGGCGTGGACTCCGGCATCTGTTCGTCCAGCAGCGACTGCGGCAACCGGGCGTTGGATGATTTGGGCGAGGGCCCTTTCCACAGCCGCTTGAATCGTCGGCTGATCCGGCTGCCGTTGCCAGCCCGCATAGGCCATGCCGTCATATTCGAGGGTAAGTTTAAAAGTGGTCATGGAGCGGAAGACAGGCGGAAACTTTGTGACAACTGATGGATAGGGAGGGCAAAAGGCTTTTGAGCGTTGCCAGGCATGGCACGAACGGAGAGTCTCGACATGCGTAACATTGGCATCCTCGATTCCGACGGGGAAACCGAAGGATCTCGCAGGCTCAATTATAGCGAAATGCGCTTGTGTTTGCTGTTAGGGAAGGAGAGGAGGGTGGTTTTTGAAATAGGTTTGAATCCCGTGAAAAATGCCCTCGGCAAGCCGATGTCGAAACGAGCTGCTACGCAATCGATTCTCATCGGTTGAGTTTGAGAGAAAGGCCACTTCTGCCAGCAGGCTTGGCATGGTAGTGTACCGTAATACGTAAAACGGGGCAGTTTTCACGCCATGATCCTTCACCCTGTAGTCCCGTCTGAGTGTCTGTACGAGGGCTTCCCGGGTGGCATAAGCAAAATTCATGGATTGGTCAATCTTCTGATCATTCAACTTGTCTGCGAGAATAAATTGCCACGCAGGGGCATTGTCATCTAATGGCATTCCGTTTTCGCGTGCAGCCACTTCAAGCGCCCGCGGATCGCTGGCTTTCCCAAAATGGTAGAGCTCCAACCCCCTTATCCGTTTCTGGGTATGCGAATTGGCATGAATGGAAATGAATAAATCCGCCTTTTTGTTGTTAGCAAATTCCGCTCGACGTTCAAGGTTAAGAAAGACGTCTTTGCTCCTGGTCAAAAAGACCGTAGCCCCCAGACGCTTTCGAATGAGGTCTCTGAGGTTTTTGGCGATTTTCAAGGTGAGGTCCTTTTCCTTGGTCCCTTTCCGCCCGATCGCGCCCGGGTCCCTTCCCCCATGCCCTGGATCAATGACCACGATCAGGTCTTGAGGGGCTTTCACCCTCGGTTCCGTTTGCGCCGGTGGGGGGAGCACTTGGTCTGAAGGGGCTTTCCCCCCTTGGCTCGGGGGGCCTTTGCCGTTGGGAGAGTAATATAAATCCAGCACCAATCGGTGGGGATCCCGTAAAAAATTAACCCTGTAAGTAGTCCAGGTTCTCAGGTCGAGGGTGACGGTGAGGGAGCCAGTCCGGCTTTGGGTAAATCGAACGCCGCGAGGGAATTTTTTCTCTTTGAGTTTAGCCCGGGCTTTTTTGCTCAGAGTGGAACCTTTCAACTGAATCGTCACCCGCTTGGCTTTCTTGTGGTGCCTTTCGATGAATTTGATGGGAGAGGGTAAATCGAGGACCAACCGCGTAAATTCGGGGTGTTTGTGAAATCGCAAGTTTGTGACGAGGGCAGATGAACGGGCCGAGGTTTTCTTTGGTTTTGTGGCCACTAAATGGACCAAAGACTCCATGCCGATTGTCTCAAGAATGGCGGTATGGGCCTGGTGAGGAGTGCCAAAGACAGGAAAGGGGCCAAGCAGAAAAAGTGATATCCAGAGAAGACCGATTCGGAGGGGCACGATCATAGAGGACCGAACTCCATAGAGTTTTTCTCAGAGGAAGGAGGACTTGTCAAGATATGAAAAGGAAAAGGGTGACAACATTGACAGCATTCAGAGTATACGATACTTTTCGGCAAAAATGGCCATTCATTTAATCATTGATGGATACAATCTGCTGGGTGTCCTTGGTCACGTTGGAACCACGGATGATGGAGAGAGGTTTCGAGACAGTCTGCTGCGAGATTTATCCGTGTACCGGCAACGAAAAGGCCATCCCATTACCGTCGTGTTCGATGCTTGGCGAGAAAAGACTGGAACCGAGCATCGTGAGTTTTTGGCCGGAGTTGAAGTCGTGTATACCAAAGGCGGAGAAAAGGCGGATCAAGTCATTCAACGCCTTGCCAGGCAATACGGACGTGATTGTGCGGTGGTTTCTTCTGACCTCGAGATTGTCAGTACCGCTCGATCTCACGGGGCGTTTGTCATGAAATCTCAAGAATTTCAAGTCAAGCTTCAAGGTGCCAGGAAAGGAAGGACTCAGCCTGCCGGTCCGAAATTGCGAAGCGCGAGTCTCATGTTGAAACAGGAAGAGGAGCCCCTTCCAAAACGTCCTGATAAAAAAGGAAACCCTCGGAAGCTTCCCAAAGCCATTCGAAATCGAAACCGGCGGCTTAAGGGATTTTAAACAACCGTTTGGTATTGGCATGGGTAATGTGAGCAATGTCCTCAAACGTGGTGGCCTCGCCGTTTCCCATGATTTTTGCAACCTGTTCAGCCACCAACCTCACGTGAGCCGGTTCGTTCCGTTTCCCTCGATAGGGGACCGGAGTCAGATACGGACCGTCCGTCTCAACCAGAATGCGATCCAGTGGGACCGTTCGGACGATCTCTCGCAGCATGGTGGCATTTTGAAAGGTGATCACGCCCGAAAAGGAAAGATAAAACCCAAGGTCCAAGGCGTCCTTGGCAAGCCACGCATCGCCTGAAAAACAATGAAATACCCCGCCGACGTCAGAGGCTTGCTCCTCGCGCAGAATGGTGATGGTGTCCTCCTGGGCTTCCCTGGTGTGAATGATGATGGGTAACTTAAGGTCCCGAGCAAGCCGGATTTGTTCGCGGAACCGTTCCCGCTGAATATCCCGCGGGGAATGGTCATAGTGGTAGTCCAGGCCGATCTCTCCATAGGCGATGACTTTGGGATGGGTGGTGAGTTGCTTGAGCTCCTCGTACCAATCCTCTTGGATGTGTTTTACTTCATGGGGGTGGACGCCCACGGTGGCATAGACCTCGGAGTGGGTCTCGGCTAGTTGCACCGCTGCACGGCTGGTCTCCAGGTCACACCCGATCGTCACAAAGGTCTCAATGCCCGCCTCATGTGCTCGAGCAAATACAGCCGAACGATCTGGATCGTACCTCTTGTCATCCAAATGAACATGACTATCGATCAGCATGAAACCTTCTCCCTGAGTTGTGCTTTGCCATCAGGGTCATCCTAACATATCGAAAAGAAGTGGAGAAGCAATGAGCGCAAGGGTGTGTTGTGGATTGGGATAATTGGCTCTTTTTCCAAATCAATGGCTTGGCCGGGCAATCGAAGGGCTTGGACTGGCTGATGTTCGAGGTTTCCCAGGAAGGGAATTTTCTTTTTCCATTCCTCCTTTTGGCCGGCTATTGGGTCTGGACCAGTTGGCGTGAGGCGGTTGTGGGTTTGCCCGGTCTGGGCCTGCTCATTGGGTTGAGTGACTTCCTGGGAGGACAAGTTAAACTCTTCCTTGAGCGGCCACGTCCGTGCCAGGTGTTCCTCAATCTCAATGAATTGGTGGGGTGCGGCGGCACGTTTAGCATGCCTTCTAATCATGCGTTGAATTCCGCGACAATAGCCGCCTTTATTGCAACGATGTTTCCCAAGACACGCTGGGTGGCCTGGCCCTTAGTTGGCATGATTGGGTTCTCACGGGTCTACATGGGCGCCCACTATGTGACTGATGTGATTGCCGGTTGGGTCCTGGGTTGGATGTTAGGGGTAGGGGTGGCACGCTTGTTACTTGGATGGCACTGGTTTCGGCCTACTCCGGCTAAGATGGTTCAATGATGGGAAAAGCTCCACCTCCATTTTTGGGAGTGGTGGTGTGCTAAATGCTTCCCTGGAGATGATTAATGTGAGTGGGAAATCGTTGAGTCAAGAGGAGACGGCACCCCAGTCAGTTGGTTCAGATCACAATGCGTTCCGTCGGGTTGGGCACATTGGGTTTCCAGTTGAATGGTCAGATGGCGGATGCCGAATTCTGACTCGACTTTGGATCGAATGGTGGTGAGCAGTTCATCCTTAAGATGTCCGTTTTCCTCCTCCACCATGACATGGCAGATGAGCATCACCAAACGTGGCTCGACCGCCCAAATGTGAAGGTCGTGGACGTTTTTCACGCCATGGATCTGCTCAATCGCCTCAACCACATGCGCCGTTTTAATCCCCGGAGGTGTGGATTCAAGCAACACATCCAGTGATTCCCGGAAAATGGGCCATGCCCCCCTCACGATAACGACGACAATCACCAGGCTTATCAGCGGGTCAAGAATCATCCAGTCCGTCAAGAGAATACCCACCCCACAGGCCACGACACCAAGGGAAACCCACGCGTCGGCAAGCATGTGCCAAAACGCCCCTCGAATGTTCAGGTCCTGTTCTGCTCCCCGTTGAAGCAGAAGGGCCACAGACAGGTTGGCCACAAAACTCACGAGAGCAATGCCAATGACCCAACCCCCAGGGACTTCTACAGGAGTGAGAATGCGACTGATGCCGAGATATCCCAGGAAGACAGCGGTCACCAAGAGCACCAACCCATTCGCAAAAGCCGCGATGATACCGGCTCGGTGATAGCCAAAGGTACGATTTTCATTAGCCGGGCGAGCGGCAAGAACGTGGGCATACAAGGCGAGGAACAAGGAGCCTTGATCGATGAGATTGTGCCCGGCATCACTCATCAACCCCACGCTGTTCACCAGGTAGCCCGCCACAAATTCCACCACGATAAAGACGGCGTTGATGGTCAGCCCTATGTACAGTCTCTTCTTGAGCCCCTGGTACGATAGGGGATGAGTATGCATGGCCTCAGTGTCGCATGAATGGGATTTTGGAGCAAGAAAGAGGATCAGCAGACGAAAGGGTGAGTTGGTTTCCTTCGGTCATTCCCACGGAAGTGGGAATCCAGGAGTTTCCTTCCGTCATTTCCACAAAAGGCCTGCCCTCGTGAAAACGGGGGTGGGAATCCAGATTCGCCTTTCTTTTATGCCAGGAGTACAATTTCTCGGGCTCCAGACCTGGAGAAAAAACCCACCAAGTTCACTGAGGTAATGTGAGCCCTCGCCCCTTTGGGGAGAGGGGAGGGTGAGGGGACCCGGATGGGCCGACTACTTTCCCAAAGGGGATACCGATTTTCCGCTCCCAAAATCCCTCGCCCCTTTGGGGAGAGGGGAGGGTGAGGGGACCCGGATGGGTCGACTACTTTCCCAAAAGCACCAACAATTTTTCTCGCCCCCTTGGGGGTGAAGGTGAGGGGATAATTCAAGGAGAAGAGCTATGCATAATCGATCATACTTTGCCCTGGTGATTCTCATAGGGGTAGCAATTTTCTCCATGCAGGGATGTGGAGAAACCACAGAAACCAACCCAACCAAAATGACCCTGAAATTGGGAGGGGAAAATTGTGAATTCTACTTGGGGGCTGTTGAAGATGCCCTGAAGAAAGTCAAAGGAGTTCAAGCAGTCGACCTCCGGAGCCAAAAAGGCCAGGCCCTTGTGACGACAGACGGAACCCTGAATGTTGGCCAAGTAGTAAGTGCTGTTGATGGTCTTTCCGGCGACGGGTGGAACTGTGAGGCGGAAATTTTGAATTAAGAATCAAAGCACGACTTGGTCAAACAGGCCTGAATTGGATCGGATCGGTATGCAGCCTAATGACAAATCATGAAAAGTTGTTTGGTTGACAATCATTGCCAAAATGAGCCGATTCAGTC
>JACZVJ010000112.1 GCA_022572725.1 Nitrospinota bacterium
CGGGCGTCGCGTGCTCCCAAAATGCCCCGTAATCAAAATGGCAATGATACCTTTGCTTCACTGTGTAATAGATGTTTTGCACGTCTGCGAATACGGCTACCTTGTCCATGATCTCTCCCATTTCCTTTTCAGCCGATACCCCCTCTCTATCAGTTGTGGCCTGGAGAGTGGCGTCAGGCCATCAACTGCATATGCTTGATCCGTATTGAGGCCTCCTTCCTGAGGATTCCATTGTGGGATCCCAGAACCCCACACCTACAAAGGAGGCAACCTCATGCGATTCTACACCAACCAACCCCGATTTTACTGCGGCCTCGACCGGTACGCTCGTTCTCTGTCTCTCTGCATTCTCAATCAAGAGGGGGATATCGTCGTATGGTCAAAACCCTCATCCAGCCTTGCGGTCTCTGCAACACTCAAGTTTTTCAATGGGGATGAATTTATTGAAGGGACAGGAGGGGGTTATGAGAACTTTCTCTACTTCCCCTTCTCCCCTGCCTTCGCCGCCGCGGCTTCGCGCAGGCAAGCCTCCTTGCAAAAGAGGGGAATTTAGAAGATGGATTCCCGATTAACAATGTCGGGAATGACCAAGAGGGGATGGATTCCCGATTAACAATGTCGGGAATGACAGATTAAGGAAGGGTGGCGCGGGAGTCTCTACAAACGTCGGTTTTTCCAATAGTCTGGTTTTCGTTTGAGGTGCATGACGGCCATGATGTGAATTGTTGATGGGGTAGGGTAATACACAATGGCATAGGGAAAACGATGCACGAGAAACCGGCGGGTTCCTTTGGTATATTTTGGCCATGTGTGCGGGGCTTTTTGAATGTGGGCAACCGCAGATTGGATTTCTTGAAAAAACGTTTCGCCTAATCTTTCAGCCTGTTCGTTATACCAGTTTTTAGCATGTTCGAGTTCCGAAAACGCCTCGTAGTGAAAGCTTATGGGGAGATCAGTTGCCATGCTTTAAACGGCGTTGGACCTCTTCCCACGGAATTGTCGTGGCCTCGCCATTTTCAAATTCAGTCAATCTTCGTTGGACTTCCTGTTGCCAGGCTTGCTCGACATCAGTCTCTTGGATTGGATCGAGGCTTTGAATCAGTTGCTCTGCCACTGCAGCACGTTCATTTGACGGAAGCTTTAAGGCCTGTTCGAGTATAGCTTGCGAGCTTTTTTGCATGACTTTCCTCCTTCTTTCCCAGGCGGGAATGCTAAAACCTGTGTGTCTTAGCCTGTTGCCGTTTATGCTACCCAGACCCTTGGAAAAATGAAAGGTTGCTAGGTAGCGGGGCCGTTTGTCCTGACTAGCGAAAAAATGGGGTCAAATCTTTTGTTGTATATCTGGCGTCCTTGGTGCCTGGCCCCTATCTTTTAAGCCATCTGTAGAAGTTCCTTTATCGCGCCACTCACTCCCTCGAAGATCTGATGGGGCTTCGCGGTTCCGTACATATAGGCCGGTGTGGTGATGATTTTGTTTCCCGTATCAACGACATAACGCTCAACGGCACAATTGGAGTGTTTGGCGCCGGTTTTTTCTAGCTCTGATGCGGTGCCTGTATCATCCCCTATGGTGATATTCACCCCTTTATTGCCAAAGGCTAACGCCATGATGGCCGGGGCAATGCAAATGGCGGCGATGGGTTTGCCGCTGTCGTGAAACTCCTTCACCACTCGTTGGACTTGGGCATCGATTTCCCCTGTACTTCCCTTTTCCGCAAAATTGCAGAGGTGCAGCGCGGCGCCAAACCCACCAGGAAACGCCAGCGCGTCAAAATCCTGGGCATTGAGATTCTCCACCGGCTGAACGTCTCCTCGAGCAATGCGGGCCGTTTCCTGCATCACATTTCTCTGTTGACCCGTTGGTTGGCTTGTCAGGTGATTGGTTTCGGGAACCTCCTTGTTCGGGGCAAAGACTTTGTACTCGGCTCCATTTTGCCCAATCGCAATTAAGGTACTAATGGCTTCCGTGATTTCGGTTCCATCTAAATAGCCACAGCCTGAGAGAATAACCGCTACTTTTTTCATGATGTCCTCCTATAGGTGTTCAAAGAAAAAGAAATAAAGCCAGGTCTTTACTTTGGCAATAGGTATCCACGCTCTTTTGAGTGTGGTCTTTCTGGATTCAAGTTGGGCTTATCACGGGTCCTGCTTCCCTGGGTGTTCCTGTTTCCATTCCTGGACGAGCTGGTCTCCTTCTTTGATTTGGTCGGGGCTCATGTTTGCCATCACGTTCGCAAGATCCCTTTTGGCAATTTTACCATCGTGTTGTGCGGCCAAAGCCAGCCATTTGTAGGCATTGAGGGTATCTTGGGGAATCACATTTTTCCTTGTTGCATACAAGTATCCTAGGTCAGCCTGGGCCTCTACAAGCCCCTGTGTCGCTGCGCGCGTATACCACAGGACAGCCTTTTCAACACGTGGTTTTACTCCTTCCCCGTTGAGGTACATTTGTCCGAGGGCGTATTGGGCCGGGGCTATCCCTTGCTCTGCGGCCATCCGGAACCAGACCACTGCCTTCTCTTCGTCCTTTTCTGTACCCCTGCCCTCGCGATACATCATTCCCAAATTGTTTTGTGCGCCCGGGTGCCCCTGGTCCGCGGCTAGCCGAAACCACTTGATGGCTTCGACGACATCTTGGGCAACCCCGGTGCCGACGTTGTACATCCATCCTAGAGTCACTTGCGCGTCCGTGTTCCCTTGCTCGGCAGCTAGCTGGTACCACTTTGCCGCTTCCGGAGCATTGCGTTGTATGCCCTTCCCATGGAAATACAGTTCGCCGAGGGCCGCTTGGGCTCCGGGGTGATTTCCTTGGGCGGCGGAACGAAACTTTTTCAAGGCGGTTTCATAGTCGTCTGCTTCGAGCGCTGTCACACCTTCCTCGTAATCTCCTTCCACATTTTGGCAGCCTGGAGTTCCTGCTCCCAGCGCCACACAGCAGGCCAGCAGGAGGGCAGATAATAACTTTTGGAAAAACGTGTTCATGGTTTTGGTCATGTGAGCTTGCTACCCTGGTGAAATGAGGGGGGCAATTTTACCAGTTTTTGTCTGGAAGCTGAATAAACACCCCGCTGAGGACATGCAAGACTACTGGGGTGGCTTAATTCAACCGCTAATTCAACCACTTGGGGCCGATCCCTTACTTTGTCAATGGTTGATTGAATGGACTGAAAGGTCTCAGGGTTTGGTTTATTCTTTTTCTATGTTAATGGTGGCTGTTCGTAAGTTCTTTGCAAGAGGTTACTCCGGATTGTCGATAAATTGTCGATAAATATTTAAGGAAGAGCTGGTATTTCTATGCAGATTACCGAATATGCTCATGATGGTGTCTTGGTGTTGGCGGTGTCCGGTCGGCTCAATTTCTATTCCAGGAAGGTTTTCCAAGCGGTGATGAAGAACGCTGCGAATACCAAACGCAATCATGTTATCGTGAACCTTGAAGCGGTAGAATATTTGGACAGTGTGGCACTTGGCCTGTTGGTCTTGTCGCAGGCCAACCTGTCCCTCAAGGGGATTGAAATGAGCTTGGTCGGTCCTAGGGGACCGGTCAAGGAAATCTTAGACATGGCCAATATCCCGAAGCTCATCCCTGTTTATTCGAGCGAAGAAGAAGCGATTAATCTTCCAGTTGCGGTCTAGGCCACACTTGGGAAAGCCTGCCTGCCTCCTCCTTTTTTCTCTCCAAGCCCTTGTTGAATACCCTCTCCAGAGGTTTTCTTTGCACGCCCCTTCGGCGCTTGTTCTATCAGATCGTGAAGGAAATTTGTGTACAAGCCCAAAAGACCTGGCATGCCGGTCCTTTTTGGCATTTCCAATTTGAATGAAGTGTATTATGCTCCTGTGCTTAGGATCCCATTGTCCCCTATAATACTTTGGCACCATCCCCAAGACCCCTCGGTGAATTGGCCCTTTTGAAAGGGTGGAGTGATTTCCTTGGTTTCTCACGTGAGCCAGAGACTGACAGACTCCTCTGAACGGATGAAAGCCTTGAGGGCTGAGCTCCAACGGCAGGGCTTGTCCGGCTTTATCATCCCGCATGCCGATGAATATCAAAATGAGTACCTCCCACCCTGTGCGGAGCGGCTGGCCTGGTTGACAGGGTTTTCGGGATCCGCAGGGACGGCGGTGGTGCTGCAGGATGAAGCCGCCATTTTTGTGGATGGTCGATACATCCTTCAGGTGCAAAACCAGGTTGATCCCAAGTTGTTCGTTTCCCACAACGTGGCCGAGTGGCCGGTACATGAATGGTTGGCCTCGGTGCTCAAAAAGGACGGCAAGGTGGGGTACGATCCATGGCTCCATACTCCGAAGGAAGTTGACCAGTTTCGTACGGCATGCGAACGGTCCGGTGCGGAGTTAGTCACATGTGTGTCCAACCCCTTGGATGCTGTGTGGGTTAACCGGCCTGATCCCCCCTCTGCTCTCGCGATTCCCCATTACCTCGGCTACGCAGGTAAAGCTTCTGCGGAAAAACGGGAGGACCTTGCCAGAAAACTCAAGTCTGATCGAGTGGATGTGGCCATTCTGACCGCACCCGACTCTATTGCATGGTTGCTCAATATACGGGGGAACGATGTGCCCCATACGCCCCTTCCGTTGGGTTTCGCGTTTCTTCGACGGGATGCATCGGTGGTGTTGTTTATGGATGATCGGAAGCTGGCCACAGGATTAGTGGATTACCTTGGCCCCGGTGTGACCATTCATCCCCTTGAGGAATTCGGACACGGGCTTGACGAATTGGGGGGCCAGCGTTGGCGGGTTGTCTGTCATTCTGAAAGATCCGCCTCCTGGATTTTTGATCGACTGGCTCAGGCTGGTGCGGAGGTCATCAATGGTGAGGACCCGTGTGCTCTTCCAAAGGCTTGTAAAAATCCTATTGAAATTGCAGGTGCTCGGGAGGCCCACAAGAGAGATGGGGCCGCGGTCTGCCGGTTTTTGGCCTGGATGGCTCGCGAGGCTCCCAAGGGCCGTCTGACTGAAATGGATGCACAAGACTACCTTGATGCCAGACGGCAGGAAAATACGCTGTGGAGGGATGTGAGCTTTCCTACCATTTCCGCGGCGGGACCCAATGGGGCCATTGTGCATTACAGGGCGACCGAGGCGACGAATCGTCGCATTGAACCAGGCTCGTTGTACCTCGTGGACTCCGGGGCTCAATATCTTGATGGGACCACCGACATTACCAGGACCGTTGCCATTGGGACTCCCACATCTGAACACCGAGATCGCTACACCCGTGTCCTAAAAGGTCATATTACCTTGGCGACGGCTCGATTCCCCAAAGGGACCTCTGGGGGGCAGCTTGATGCCTTGGCGCGGAAACCTCTCTGGGACATTGGGCTGGATTATGACCATGGCACCGGACATGGCGTTGGCAGTTATTTGGGTGTCCATGAGGGGCCGCAACGAATTTCTAAAACCCCCAACTCAGTGGCACTCGAGCCCGGAATGATTCTTTCGAATGAGCCTGGATATTATAAGGCTGGGGAATACGGGATTCGGATTGAAAATCTGTTAGTGGTGATCCCTTGCACAGACGTAGTCGGGATGGAACGAACCTTGTTGGCCTTTGAAACCCTCACCCTGGCCCCATTCGATTTGAGCCTGATTGAGGCCTCTCTGCTCACCCCATCTGAGATTGAATGGGTTAATGCCTACCATGTACGCGTGCGCGAAACCGTGACGCCTTTGGTGGATGCAGACACCGCGTCCTGGCTGCAAAGCGAAACCGCCCCTATTTGATATTTAGCAGGATGTTGAAAAAGTCCGCCAGCGGCGTTCTCGTCGCTCGTAGGCCTCAACGTACTCTCTTGCACGCCTCGGCCTCCTCGCTTCCTGCGGCCTTGCTGGACGGGCCTTTTTGAACATCCTGCCTCGCATTTTATATGCAGGAATTCTTTGCTACTAGGTCACCCATTGGGGAAGTATTGAGTTTTTCAACACCCTTTTGGGGCTTCTCCCGTTGTATTTTTTTCCTAAAGACAGCCACTTTTGGCAGAAGAATTTTGGTAGGATGGCGTCGAGTATGGATAAACAACCTGAAGATAACGAGATCGCTGAGGCCATTCGATCCCAACTCGGCGGGACGACGGATGTAGACCAGGTCGTGGTCAAAGGGGATCTGTTACAGATTCATGTCACTGAACCTTTTTACAATAGACTGGCCATGGACCGGGAACGGGGCAGGAAGATCGTATTGACCCTGATGGAAAGTATGAGGAAGCTTTCCGGATTATCGGATGTGACCGTCAGGGTTTATTGTAATAAAGAGAAAGTGATTGAAGGGAAAGCCAAGCCTTTTGGTGGTGATAATGTGATATACGCCTATGACCTGTAATCAAGCAGCGGTCCAGAGAGGGGAGGGGAAGTCCAGCCTTTCTCTGACCTAAGGTTTATCGCCCTATTTTAGGCAAATCCTCCAACCCAGGTGGGAATCCGGGTTCCCACGGACCCCTTCGTTTTCCCCCTAGGCCAATCGAACAGTGCCAAAATCCATCGTCTGTTTTGGCTATTTTCCAGCGGTTTCCGTCCTCACTGACCCAGACCCACATCCGCCTAGCCACTTGAGGTTCGCTCATGGTAGGAATCCCGCCGCTCTCCCTTTTCGAGAGGCTCGCATTATGGCAAGTCCACTTGACGGATTGTACCACAGAATCCTGAAACCGGCTTTACTTCCTTTCCTTGACAAGTCCTTGCTTTTCTCGTCATGGTCCTTCCGTGCAGAATTTTGAATCGCCAGAGATGCCTCCCATCCAGTCTACGCCCTCCTCACCGGCCAGTGAGTCTTCGTCTGATGTGCATGTGGTCTCCGTCCAGGGCAAAGAGATTATCTTGGTGGGGACGCTCCATGTCTCGCGGGAGTCGGCTGACCTCGTTCGAAATGTGATTGAGGGGGAAAAACCCGATCACGTCTGTGTTGAACTCGACCCTAGGCGCTTTGAGGCTCTTTCCCAGCCACACAAGTGGGAATCGTTAGACCTCAAAGACATTATTCGAAAGAGACAATTAACCGTCCTGCTGGCGAATCTATTGCTCGCCTCTTTCCAAAAGCGGCTGGGAGACCAACTGGGTGTCCTGCCGGGCACAGAAATGCTGGAAGCGATCAAGGTGTGCAAGAAGCATGATATTCCCATTTCCCTGTGCGATCGGGATATTCGAATCACCATGCGGAGGGCTTGGCGCTCGACGCCGTTTCTAAAAAAGAGCGTGCTGGTGTCCTCCCTGTTGTTTAGTATCTTTGATACCACCCAACTCTCTGAAGATTCTCTTAAAGATCTCCGCAAGCAGGATGTGCTATCCGACATGATTCGGGAACTAGGGGCCGAAGTGCCAACCCTGAAAACCGTGCTCATCGATGAGCGGGATCAGTACCTGGCGGAGAAAATCATGGAGACTCCGGGATCCCGAATTGTGGCAGTGGTGGGTGCCGGTCACGTTGAAGGGATTCTGGGAATTCTAAGGAGGGGTCAACGCTGTAATCTTGAAGGGTTGGATGTGATCCCTCCCGTCCGTCGGGCCTGGAAATGGGCGGGATGGAGCATTCCGGTTATCATTCTTGGGTCAATTGCCATAATTGGAATTCAGAAGGGGGCGGTTGCGGCGGGAGAAAATGCCCTGTTCTGGATTTTAGCCAACGGGATACCGAGTGCGCTTGGCGCCCTCATGGCCTTTGCCCACCCCTTGACTATTCTCGCTGCCTTTGTGGCGGCTCCATTCACCAGCCTCACCCCGGTGATCGGGGCAGGCTACGTGACAGCCTTTGTCCAGACCTATTTCCAGCCGCCGGTTGTACGGGAGTTTCAAACCGTTGCCGAGGACATCGCCATTCCCCTGCGGTGGTGGCGAAGCCGCCTCCTTCGAGTTTTTTTAGCTTTTCTCTTTCCCACCATTGGGAGCATCATCGGAACTTGGGTGGGAGGGACCAGAATCGTGTCGAATTTGTTTTGAGGGTTTCGCGTATTGGGAGTTTGGGGCCAATAAGCAGGAAGAAGGTGTGGGCAGGGTTAGGCCGGAGCAACGGCTCGCTTTGCGGTGTGTTGAAAGATACACTTGGGGCAGGTGTAATGGATAAACCGCCCTTGGCCCACAATGCGCTTCGTCATTGGGACTTTGCACCAGGTGCACATGCGATCCGGGATGTCGGATTCAGAGAGTGGAGCGTGAGTGTTATTTTCCGGAGAGGGTTCCATGGTCGGCATTCTGGTGAAAGAAGTCCATTTTTGTCAAATCACGATGGGAGGATGAAAACTGCCGAGGGTGTACCACATATATAATTGGTCTCGAGGAGGTCTTGTGCCTGTTCTTGTCGCCTTTCTCATCCTGATGTTTGTGGTGCCTGCCGCCTGGGCGGCGGAGAAAAAGACGGATTCAGCCACCTTGACTGTCTCAGCGCAAGGCCTGATTCAGTTGGCGCCGGATACAGCCATAGTCAATCTGGCGGTGGAAACGGCGGGAGAATCTTTCGAAGCCGTGTTGGGTGAGAATCGAAGTCGTATGGAGCGCGTGATTGACCGCCTTTTACGAATGGGGATTGCGGAAGAACGGATCCAAACCACGTCTTTTGAGATTACGCCCCGATACGCCCCTCCCCCGCGGCGGCGTCCTGGTGAAATCGTGGAGCCAAAGCCGCCCAATATAATAGGGTATACTGCACGAAACACCCTCAAGGTGGAAGTGCGTCAACTCGATACGGTGGGACGGGTGGTGGATTCGGCTCTGGGCGCTGGGGCTAACCGGTTCTCTGGAATTCATTGGAGGCTTCGAGACCGGCACCAGGTCTATCTTCGGGCCCTCGGGATTGCGGCCAGGAACGCACGGGAAAAAGCAGGGGCCCTGGCCAAGTCCCTGGACGTGAAATTAGTCCGACTCCAAAGGGTACAGGAGGGAGCGCCTCAAGTTCTTCCAGCTCCTCGGTCGTTTACGAGAACTGGGTTGGCAATGGCAGAGTCAGCCAGCAGCTCTGTTCCATTGTCTCCGGGGGAAATGCAAGTTGCGGCCACGGTGACATTGGTGTTTAACATCCAGCCGCAATAAGACTTGCTAGGAGGCTGTCCGAGATTAGTGATCGTCACGAGGTTGTGTCGGGTTGAGTCAGATTTTTCGATCGTTTGAGGCGAATAGTGGGGCCTATTGAACGAAAAGGATCGGAGAATCTGGCCAAATCCGG
>JACZVJ010000113.1 GCA_022572725.1 Nitrospinota bacterium
CTGGGAAGTGTTCAAAGTAGCGCTGTGCGTAGTACTGGGGTTTCTCGCGATCCGAGGGTGCCGGTAGAGCCACCACGCGAAAGACCCTCGGGCTGACAAGTTCGGTAATGCGCTTGATGACACCTCCCTTGCCTGCAGCGTCTCTCCCTTCGAAGAGCACAATAGCCCGCAGTCCCGAGTGCTTGGCCCAATCCTGCAGGTGGCAGAGCTGTACTTGCAGCTCGAAGAGCATTTTCTCGTAGACTTTCCTCTTCAGCTTGTCTGGCTTGCGCGCATCACGACTCATGATTCACCTCGTGGTCTTGGGCCTCCAAGGATATTTTTCAGAAGTTTCCTCTGCCCTATCTTCTTCATTCGGGTCTTAAATTTTTCAATCGCTTTGGGTGAGATTCCCCGCAGCTTGCTACGTTTGTCATACCCGCGAAAGCGGGTATCCAGTTCTCATGTCTGGATTCCCGCCTACGCGGGAATAACCACTGCGATACCCGGCTGTTTGCGGCGGAGTAGTTCATTCTTTAGAGCACTGGGGAGCACGGTATCCAAAATATCCTTTATCCTTGACCAACCCACCTAGGTTCAAATCCTAGAGACGTGTCCTTCACTATTTCAGAATCCCCCAAAGACCGAATGTATTCCCCTTCAAGGGTTCTTCTCCGGGGTCCAGCCTTTTCCTTGCAAGCAACTGCCCATGTCATGCCTGGCCATCGACATAGCCGTACTGGTTCTCGCATGGCGGCCTCTCGGAGATGACGATACTCCAGCCAAAGCCAACTCCCTTCCTCCCCTGCCCATCAGGATTTCCTTTTGGCATTCCGATTTCGCCGCTTCGAGATCGGCCTCAGTAGCACCCGGCTTGACGTACTGGGGAGGGCCACCACAAGCGGCGAAAAATAAGCTCAAAAAGCCGAGGATGAAAAGTTTCTTCATAATTCTCTCCTTCTGATGACTATAGTCTTGGGGAAAAATTTGTGGGAATATAGGACATCCGGGACCGAGTGAACCAAACCATTGAGGAACAGATCGAATACGTTCATGGGCCGATTGGTAGACCGCTCCTGCATTTCATGGAGATAGAGCAGGAACGTAGCCGGCGATACGCCATGATGCTTTACCCATTTTCCTGAGGCCTCAATCCCAAATCCCTCTAGGCCGTTCATATGGCCCCGTCCGCGAGTGAAACGCCGGTGCTGATCGACGACAGGTGGGGAGGGCCACAAAATGTCAGCCCATCATGCCCACGGAATTGACCCATTTAGACCAGAGTTCCGCTCAGCACGACGATTGAGAGCGCGGACAACCTGTACCTGCACATGAAAGACGGCGTGATCTACACGAACACGTTCTAGCCAGGAGAAAGGCTATCCAGACATGGCGAACAACTCGCTTGAGACGAGCAGTAGCGATTTTACAAAGAACGCGTTGGAGGCCGTTATTCGGATCGGCGTGGTGGTGCTGTTGGCCTCGTGGTGCTTCCAAATCATTCGCCCTTTTGTGATCCCGATTGTGTGGGGCATCATCATCGCCGTCGCGGTCTATCCGGCTTATTTCCACGTGCGGGTTGTGTTGAGAGAGCGCCACAGGCTCGCCGCGATACTGGTCACTCTGGCGATGCTGGTTATCCTTGTCTGGCCTGCCGTGCTCCTCGGCGGCGTCCTCGCTACAAATGTGCGAGGGCTCGTGAACCACATACGCAACGGAGGGCTCACCGTTCCCCCGCCCCCACCAGGGGTCGAGGAATGGCCGTTCATCGGTCAGCCGCTGACGGAATTCTGGAGCTTGGCCTCAATCAACCTCGAAGCCGCGGTGCAACAGCTCGAACCCCACATCATGGCGGTCGCAAGCTGGCTAATTACCGCCGCTGCAGGGGCCGGACTCGCGATCTTGCAATTCGTCGTGGCGGTCATTATAGCCGGCGTGCTCCTTGCATACGCCACCGCAGGTCATCGCCTTACGCACGACATTGCAAAACGGCTCGCCGGGGAGAGAGGCACGGGTTTCGCGGACCTTGCGGAAGCGACCGTACGAAGCGTGGCCCGTGGAGTCCTTGGTGTGGCGCTGATTCAATCGCTGTTTGTCGGGCTTGGTTTCGTGGTAGTGGGGCTGCCCGCAGCTGGTTTCTGGGCGTTTTTGTGTCTGGTACTCGGGGTGGTGCAGATTGGGGTCCTTCCGGTCACGGTGCCAGCGGCAATCTACATTTTCACGACCAGTGATACGGTGACGGGAATTCTGTTCCTCGTGTGGAGCATCTTCGTGAGTATCATCGATAACATTCTCAAGCCCCTGTTTCTGGGGCGAGGCCTCGACGTGCCCATGGTGGTGATTTTCATGGGCGCCATTGGGGGGATGCTGCTTTCTGGAATCATTGGCTTGTTTATTGGGGCCGTGATCCTTGCACTGGGCTATAAACTCTTCCTGGCCTGGCTTGAGGTTGACCGACCGGCCGTAGAAGGTGGCAGTGAAACACCGTAACGCGGGTTATTCTCTTGTTTTGAGATGAATCGAGTCCCATCTCTATTTTCCTTTCCTTGACATCTCAAGGATTTAATAATACACAGGGGAGGCAAAATGCGTGGTTTCTCAGGATAAGACAACCGTGCGGGCCCTGATCGAGCATGGCCTTCGCCAAGTTTTGGCAGAGCGTAAACGCACACGAGCCTTTCATCTTCAGAAGGAGGTTTTCATGATTAGGAACATCAAAATTGCCATGGCATGCCTGCTTATTGGTCTCATGCCTGTGTTGCTTTCCGGTTGCGGCGCGACTCAGGCAGCCAAAACAGGATTTCTGAAAGATTACTCGAAGCTGACACCCCATCCCGACATTGACGGTCGTCATGTTTATCTCAATCCCAATATGAATATCCGTGACTATTCCAAATTTATTGTTGACCCTGTTGTCCTCAGTTTATCTAAAACGGGGAAAGAGCGCGGAGTTGATCAAGAAGATCTGAATGAGCAGGTGACGTTTTTCCATCAACAAATTGTGCACAACCTCGAACAAGGCTACCGAGTCGTGAGCAGCCCGGGGAAAGGTGTGGCACGTGTACGTGTCGCCATCACCGATGTGGAGAAGACCAACCCCCTGTTAAATATCCATCCAGCACTCAAATTGACTGGAGCTGGATTAGGCGGTGCGGGAATGGAAGGGGAATTGGTTGATTCGGTAACCGGTCAAACCATTGCCGCTTTCATTGACAATCAGAAGGGGTCCCGATTGAGCCTTGTGGCTGGTGTGAAATGGTTTGGCCATGCACAAGCCGTGATGGAGGGTTGGGCTAAAGACCTGAAGAAAGGCATCGATCAGGCTCGCGGGAAGACCTCTAAATAAAACCGAATACATTATTTTCTGGCCTGACAGGGAAGAGAACGTAAAAAAGAATAAAGGGTTTGATTAACGGATCATGGCCTGAGCGACGAATCGGGTGGGATTTTCCAACCCCCCTTCGTTTTTTTTTGCTTAATCTTAGGCAGGTACCTCAATCTGCGGATTGAGTGGTATTGGTCTTGAGTTTTGCCTGGGCTGCCATGCAAGGGCGTTTCGTGAGTGCTCCAGTTGTGAACTGGTCTCGAATTGGAGCCGTCTATGCGATTGGCAGCTTGGCGTCTTTTTGGTTTATCGACCTGTTAACGGGGTTCTGATGAGAAGGGCACAAGTCGTGAGTGACAATCTGGTACTTGATCATTCCATTTCATGGATAGGAGGTTTTGTTATGACGTATGCACTGCGAGTCATCATGATAACCATGATCTTAGGATTCGGTCTGCTCGGTTTTGGCACCTTCGCGGTGGCGGAGGAAGGTGAGATTAAGGCCATGGCACCCTGGAAGGGAGAGGGCCATGCGTTTCCCATTGGCAACGATCGCGTGTATATGGTGGCGGTGTATAGTGGGACGATATTCGTGGACAAGGGAGAAGGGGTGTTGCATTCAGCGTCGATTGTGTGTCCCGCGACCGTAGAAGTGGATCTCATAACCGGGAAGAAATCCGGCCAAGGCCACTGCGTCATTACTAATCAAGATGGCGATCGCGTCTATGCAGACTATACGTGTACGGGGGATCTCAGGGGATGCGCGGGGCCCTTTACGCTCGTCGGCGGCACGGGAAAATTTACTGGCATCACAGGCGAGGGGGAGATGATTTCGCAACTCCAAGCGCGGGCCTTATTGGTTGTCGATGGTTTTGAATCCGCTCGTCAACATGGCGAAGGGGTCGCTGTGTGGCCTCGGCTCACGTATCACATTCCTGACACACAATAATCTCAATCATATGCCACAGGTCATATAGTGCTTTAACTATCGAATGAGCCTTCACCCTCACCCCAACCCTCTCCCTCAAGGGCGAGGGAGTTTTGAAATGTCTTAGTTGGAAATTGAAAAACTAATAGGAGGTAAATTATGCACTGGTTATTCGGTATTTTCATCAGTGTCTTCCTGAATTTGGTACTTTTTATTGCGCCTTCCCAAAGCGAAATGTTCATTTTTCCTACAGACGGACAGAGTGCAGAGCAACAAGAACTGGATGAGTTTACGTGCTATAAGTGGGCTAAAAACCGAACGGGAGTTGATCCCAATCAGCCTGCTCAAGCGACAGCCTCTTCCACGAGCAGGCGGAGAGGCGGCGGCATCCTCGGAAGCGCGATGGGCGGCGCGGCGCTTGGAGCGATTGGTGGGGCCATCGCGGGTGACGCGGGGAAAGGGGCCGCTATTGGAGCCGCCGTTGGGGGTGGTGCTGGCTTATTACGCAATAGACGGAATCGTATCGCATCCGAGGATCGCCGCCAACAAGCGGCTGCACAACAGCAACAAAGCGGTCAGAGCTTTAACCGAGCGTACGGTGTGTGCCTTGAGGCAAAAGGGTATAAGGTGGGATAGCGGCCTCTGTGTTGGAGAGGGGGCCAACTGGCATTAAGTTGTTGGACAATAAAGATCCCCACCGAATGGGCGAAACCCGGCAGCGCCGCCCGACAAAGAACGCAAACCGCTTCGTGTACAACGGGCTGTGGGCCAGCCATGTGAGTTGCTCCTGTTTCACACTCCGACAGGTTTGGCAGAACACCCGGCGGATGGCCACCTCCAGGTAGACGCGGGTGTCGCCACACGGCAGGTCCCGAATCCAGCGGACCTTGTGGGCGTAGAACACCCAGGGCACTCGGCCGCAGGTGCCGCACGCCGTTTTTTCCCCCGACGCTGGAGCCGGAGGACACGGGCCTTCGGATCACCAAAGACGCCCCGTACCGTGGCCCGTGGGCGAAACCCAGGGAAGCGATACGCATCAGCAAGCCGTCGTACTGTTCGCATCCGTCAATCATGGCACATTTTCTCAGAGGAGAAAACTCACACAACCCTTGTCCAGCAAAGATTTCGCGCAATCAGCTATTCAATTTCACCCACACGATTTGGAGAAGACTCATTTTTTTGATCAGGTGGGGGAATGCGGGAAGTGGTTGGCAAGCGAGCTGGGTCGGATTGACTCACTAAATCGAGTCAATCCCATCCTTATTTGAAACTCGGGCAACATCTCACTTCGATGACGTCTACACGCCGTCCACCTGGTTGCTCGTCGTCGCCCGTAGCGCCTGGGCCAGCCGCCAGATATAACCATGAATCGGGTCAAGGCAACGTTAATTCGTGGCTTGGGCTAACCACCGACTGGAGCCGACGGGCGACCGCGTAGGTTTTTAGCCATGTGTGCGTTTTTTTCTGTCGCGCGTCGCTCACCGGCAGCGTGAGGCGGTATGATTTTCTCTACTCACTGTTAACACTTCATCACCTCTCCCATAAAAAATACAGATTTCTAAGACTCCGATCACCCGTATCTTTCCATCACCTGCAAATGCAGGAAAAGTTTTTGTTGACAACTGTTGGTAAATCAACCAACATACAAGAAAGGATATGACGAGACGCATTTCATGGATACGGGCGGCTGAAAAGGACTTTAAGAAGTTCCCGATTAATGTTCAGGATCAAATGAAGAATGCCCTGGACATTGCCGCATTCGGCAGGAAAGCGGATATTGCAAAACCGTTGGAAGGGTTCGGGTCAGGCATCTTTGAAATTGCCCTACCTTACCAAACAAATGCATACCGAGCGATTTATGCTGTGCAACTCGATGAGGATATTTGGGTGCTTCATGCCTTTCAGAAGAAATCGAAAACCGGCATCATAACACCAAAGCAGGACATCGATCTCGTGAAGGAACGCCTGAAACGATTAAAGGAGATGTTGAAATGAAACAGAAAGAAGAAAAGTTAGAAGTCATACGAGGCAGTGGCAATATTTTTCATGACTTTGGCCATGGCGATGGAGAGTTGCGTCATCTCAAATGCCAGTTGGCGGCGGAAATCATCGGTGTGCTCGATGATAATGGTTGGTCGGTCAGACAGGCTCAAAAGGAAACTGGTTTTGACGCTGGGGACTTTTCTCGCATTCGGAATGCGGACTTCAAAGGGATCACACTCGATAAAATGGTAAGAATGCTGGAGAAGTTAAATCTCCGGATGAAGCCGAAGTTTGAAAAAATACCCGGCCGTTCACGTCGAAGAGCACACAAGGACGCTCTCGTTTCTGTATGAGGTGTTCTTGCCTTTTTTTCCAAAAAATCATCTAATACAACCATGATCAGCAAAGCCAATCTGAAACTCATCGAAGGAGCCTTAGAAATACAGGAAAATGAACCTGATGAGTTGGCTTTCATGGCGAGGCAACTTGTGCAGGTTACCCTTCCCCACGCCAAGCCAGGCCAGGATACTCACCTTTGATCACGTACCAATTGACACCTCGTTGCCTCGTCGGTACTTTTCTGGTTGACCCAAAAAACTGGGTCGGATTGACTCACTAAATCCGAAGGTTCTTTTTTGATTCGGGATCATACAGTGGAGTGAGGAAGTGTCTTGTGTGTTCCTACCACCGTCATGGGTGGCTCCCACGCTAAGCTGATGTCGGCATCATGCAATCTGCCAACACCATGCGCTCCTCGCTGATGGGCTTATGGAGGCAATCGGTTCTGTTGTTGGGAACCTTTTTGCTCGTGTATATGGCTGGCTGGGGTTCCCTAGCCTGGTATATTGATGGCCCTGGTTTCGAGGATTTTCGCCTTGGGGTGGCAATCGTCTACGCCGTCATAGGGTTGATTTCCATTGGCGCCTTTGTCGGCTCACCTAGGCGGTGGTTGGTTGCGGGATTCGGAATTGATGGTGCGTTCGGGTCACTCAAACCAATCTAATCCCCATACGATTGAGGATGTCCGCCACATTCTGCTTTTGCATGTAGGGAAGCAGTGTCAGTTAATGAAGGACTACTCCTAAATTACAAAGAGGACATGTGAGAACTTTTACTCCAATCATCATCTTTCTCTTTTCTTTTGGTTTCGTGCACAGTGGGATGGCCAAGGTTGGTACCCATGACGCCCAAGAACGAAAGGGCCTATCTTCAGAGAAAAATCAGGAGCATGAACAAATTCATTGGGGCTACCGCGGGGTGGAGGGTCCAGACCATTGGGCGATGCTCAATCCTTCGTATATGACGTGCGAAACCGGAAGGCAACAATCTCCCATCAACATTGTGATGGCTCGACATGGGGAGGGCCAAGAAAATCTCACGTTTCACTATCAACCTACACCGCTCACTTTAAGAAATAACGGGCATACCATCCAGGTGAACTATCAGGAAGGGAGCTATCTGCGACTGAATGGGAAGTCCTACAAATTACGGCAATTTCATTTCCATGATCCTAGTGAGCACCCTATTGACGGAAAGGCGTACCCCATGGTAGATGCACTTAGTGCATCAGGATGACGGTGGTCATATCCTGGTGGTGGGAATCCTCTTGGCGCTTGGTGAAGAGAATCGGGTCTTTTCTCGCGTGGGAGATTGGATGCAACAGCATACAGGGCATCGTCTTCCTTCTAAAGGTCAGGAAGTGACCCCTGATTTGACGTTTAATCTTATGGATGTCCTGCCACACGATACGCATCATTTCTCTTACCATGGCTCACTGACCACTCCACCCTGTTCTGAAGGTGTTCAATGGATTGTCCTGAAGACTCCCATCGAAATCTCGAAGGTTCAAGCTGATCGGTTCATCACGACCATTGGCCCCAATGCGCGCGCGCTCCAACCTCTCGGTGAAAGAGAGATCCAGGAACATTGATGCGCATCACAGCCAAAGAAATGCCCGCTTCCCAAAAGAAATTTCTTACAGCAATTTACAGCAAGGCCCACTGAACAAAGGAGATTTTACCATGCCATTATTTTGCAAAATGATTCCCCTGGTCACCGCAACGATCCTGTTGCTTACCTCGCCCGTTCTGGCTCAAGAGGCTTCGAACGCCAACATGGAAATTTTGGCGCAAAAGATCAAAGCCGACAAAAAGCTTGTCGTCGCCATGAATATGAATCTGAGTGATGCAGAGTCTAAAGGCTTTTGGCCGGTGTACAATTCCTATCAGGTCGATCTTGAACACGTGAACCAGCGGCTTGGTCGGCTTATCTCCGATTATGCGGATGCCTACAACAGTGGTTCCATCTCCGATGAAACCGCGGGGAAACTGATCAAGGAGTGGCTCCATGTGGAAGCTGATGAAATGAAGCTTCGGGTGGCCACTGTGAAAAAATTAGCGAAGGTGCTGCCCGCCAAAAAAGTCATGCGCTATCTTCAAATTGAAAACAAGATTCGCGCATTGGTTAAATTTGGATTGGCTGCTGAGGTCCCCCTGGTTTATTAAGGAGAATCCGCTATTACAGAAGGGACGTGCTCTTAGGCGATTGTCCCCAATGTCTTACCACGAAAATTTGATTGTAGCTGAACGTGACCTTGCCAACCTCTATTCAACGACTTACTCGTTCTTCTATAGTCTCGAGACTGTCATGCCAAGGTCTCGCAAACATTGGCGCAGAGACCGGTGATGCCCTCATCGCAGACTGAAAATCCCCCATTTTGAAACCGCTGGTTGGCGTAATTGACACCGTGCTGCTCCTTTGCTACTTTTCTGCTCGCCCCAAAAGCCCGTTTAATTTGCCTATTCCCAAAAACCAAACAACCATTTGTGTTATGCTTCCAGCCTTGCCAGTACTTGGAAAGGCGGGAT
>JACZVJ010000217.1 GCA_022572725.1 Nitrospinota bacterium
GGGCAATGCAAGGAAAAATCACAAAGAGCCAGGTGTCTGAGAGCAGCGTTCTGGGCTTCGAGGGTCTGGCGGGTTTGAGCCGAGTTGGCGATTTTGAGGACAAATTCCGGGCCTGTATCCGTATCGAGCAGAAAATTTTGATCGCACTCGCTTGGAAGGGGGGTGGCCGTGGCCTTGACACCAAACAGGTCACCTACGAAAAGCTGAGCCTCCTCCTCCGAAAAACGCGGAATCACTTCAGTAGGGGTGGCCATGGTTGGGAGGGCTGTGTCGGGGAGACATTGACATGGGCCAAGGCCCCGAACTGAACTCCGGTGGTGGTGTTTATTCTACTAGATGGCAGGGCCTTGGCAAACGTGCAATGCTGCCCAGGTGGGTGATCATTGACAACTCCACTTATGAAACCTGCATTTTAAATGTCCTTCTTTCTCCTAACCCCCTTTCCTTTCTCCTCTTCCCCTCGCAGGCGGAGAGGGTAGGGTGAGAGGGTGCAAGTCGTACATTAAATCTTCAGTCATCACTGTGAAAGGATTTTGAATAACCGGTCAAAGCATGGTGACCCAGACTTCACACGGGTTTCATTTTGCATCGTGAAAAATGATTCCGAGAGCCCACCGGTGGCCGGAGGTGATGGGGCTCACCCCATGCCGCATGGAAGCCCGGAGAATGTTTCGTCGTCCACGAACGGGGCGTTCAAACACTGGAAAAATGATCAAGTCTCCCAGATCGGGGGTGAGGACCACAGCCCGTGATTGCTGACGGGGCCGGTTTTCCACCAGGATAAATTCTCCTCCTTCGAAATCTTCACCCTTTTGACTGAGCATCACCATGGCTTGAAGGGGGAACAGCGTTTTGCCGTAGATGTCCCGGTGCAAGCAATTGAATCCGCCAACCTCATACCGAAGCATAAGTGGCGTGGGCTTAGTCTGGCCGGCTTTTCGGCACACCTGTCGAAACTCACTCAGGGTTTTGGGATACCGATGATTGAGTCGCATGGCTTCCATCATGCGGTTGGCGATGGGAGCCAGCCGCTCGTACAGGCCCAACCTCAATTCGGATACCAGTTTGGGGAGTGGTTCAGAAAAGTAAGCATAATCCCCAACTCCGAAATTGAAGCGCTCCATGACAATGCGGCTACGGAAGGCTTTGTCGTCGTCATAGATTTTCGTGAGGGTTCGGCAAGTCTTCGGCTGGACTAGATGGGGGACGTGGGCGTAGCCACGCGAAGTCAAGCTGTCCTCGATGGCTGGCCAATTGAGGGATTGCAGATTGGTGAACATGGGTGTGCGGATTGTATCTGGGGCCTGTTGAAAAAGTCCGCCAGCGGCGTTCTCGGGTCTTTGTCGTCCTCACGTACTCCGTGTACGCTCCGGGCGCCAAAGCCCCTGCGGCCTTGCTGGACCTGGCTCCGCCGAAGCGGCTTCGCGCAGGCGAGCGGGCCTTTTTGAACAGGCCCCTTGCTTGTGATGATTCAGGGTATTGGTCAGATGGAGTTGGCGCTCTGAAAATTTTGAATTATTCAACAGTCCCTAAGTATAAGAATCTTTTCTTACTGCGCCGCCTTTCGGCGGGTAACGGTGTCGATGAGGATATTGCGTAGCGGGGTCAAGGACCGGGATAGTTGTGAGAACACGTTTCGGCCCATCACGACGACTTCCACTGGAGTGCGCGCCCGGACGCTCGCGTTCCATTGATCCCGCGAAAGTCTTTTGCGCAAGGTTTTGGCACAAGCTACCCCGGCAAATCCCCCGCCGATAATGATGATTCTTTGGGCCGTCATAAGAGCCCCCCTCTCTGGCTGGGATTAGTTTCCTTGGTCCCGTCTTGCAGAATTTCCGGTCACTGAATTTGAAGGCATCTCATTTCTTGACTTTGGACGACCCTCTCGTTACAGAGTGATTGGCGCTGAGGGGTTCCCTTTCCGTCGCCCCATGAATAGGGGAAATTCAGCCTGAGGTCAACCCCTCTTTGCGGTGCCGCACCCGGCAAAAGGTCGCAGCATTGACCGACGTGCAAGAGGCTACGACAGTCTCTCAGAAAAGGCTGACATTGCTATTGCGGGAGGGGGTACCCGGAGTGACCTGGACAGAGGCGGTATAGGGGTGTGGTCCCTGTGGGTCCAGGCTCGGTTGGCGATACTTGGAGAAATTGAATCTTTCAGCCCAAGGAGGGCGTTATGGCCTTAAAGATCGTCGTCTTCTATGGTTCGGTTCGATCGGATCGGCAGGGGATTAAGGCCGCGCGGTTCATGGTGAAGAAATGCCAGGAGCGCGGGCATGAGGTGGCATTGA
>JACZVJ010000114.1 GCA_022572725.1 Nitrospinota bacterium
CCGAGAAGGGGAGATTGGGCTGGCCAAGCGGATTGAAGAGGGCAAGCAAGAGTTGGCCCTGGTAGTGGTTGGGATGCCCATGACCTTGGACTACCTGGAGGGGCTGCGGGTGGCGCTGAAAAAGGGCGAGCTATCGGTGCGGGATTTGGTGCTGCTGCCTGAAGCGGCTGAGGAGGAGGGGCTGGACGAGGAAGTGGATGAGGTGGATGAGGCGGAGTTGCTGCAGCAGACGCTGGGGGAGCTTGGGAAGATCCACCGGTTGGGCCAGACGCTGTTGCGGCTCTATGAGCGGGGGCGGGGTGTGGGGGAGACGGTGCAACAGCGGGTGGCCAAGCAGGTACAGGCGGTGCGACAGCAGCTTGTGGAGCGGCTGGAGGGGGTGAATCTGCAACCGGAGTTACGGGAGCGGCTGCTGGCACGGATCAAGGAGGTGGGGGCGGAGGTCTGTGGCGCGGAGCGGGTGGTGGAGGACTGTTGTCGGCGGCTGGGGCGGTCGCGGCGGGAGGGGGCGAAGCTGATCCGGCAGATGGAGCGGGATCGGGCGACGTATGTGGCGGTGCGGCGGCGGCTGGGGTATGGGGAGGAGGCGTTGGAGAAGCTGCTGCGGGCGTTTCAGGGGGCGCAGGCGACGGTGCGGCGGCTGGAGCGGGAGGCGGTGTTGCTGCCGGTGGGGGAGTTTAAGGTGGCGTTGCGGACGGTGGAGCGAGCGGAAGAGAAGATGAAGCGGGGGAAGGCGGAGTTGGTGGAGGCGAATTTACGGTTAGTGGTGAGTATTGCGAAGAAGTACACGAATCGGGGGTTACAGTTTTTGGATTTAATTCAAGAGGGCAACATTGGGTTGATGAAGGCGGTGGACAAGTTTGAGTACCAGCGGGGGTATAAGTTCAGCACGTATGCGACGTGGTGGATTCGGCAAGCGATCACGCGGGCGATTGCGGATCAGGCGCGGACGATACGGATTCCGGTCCATATGATTGAGGCGATCAACAAGCTGGTGCGGACGACGCGGCATTTGGTGCAGCAGTTGGGGCGGGAGCCGACGCCGGAGGAGATTGGGGTGCGGATGGACATGTCGTTGGAGAAGGTGCGGAAGATTTTAAAGATTGCGAAGGAGCCGATCTCGTTGGAGACGCCGATCGGGGAGGAGGACAGTCATTTAGGGGACTTCATCGAGGATAGGAAGGCGGTATCGCCGGTGGAGGCGGCGGTGCGGTATGATTTGCAGCGGCAGATCTCGATGGTGTTGGGGACGCTCACCCCGCGGGAAGAGAAGATCATTCGGAAGCGGTTTGGGATTGGGGAGAGTACGGATCATACGTTGGAGGAGGTGGGGCAGGATTTTGATGTGACGCGGGAGCGGATCCGGCAGATTGAGGCGAAGGCGCTTCGAAAATTACGTCATCCCCACCAAAGCAAAAAACTCCGGAGTTTTGCGGAGGGATTTTGAGGGCCTTCCCAGGGAGAAGAGTTATTGTTTTTTGAGCGTGGTTTGGAGTCCGGGTTAAAAAAATGTCTAAGCAGTAACAACGTCATTCTTTAGGTTGCATGAGAAGGGAGTTTCGGTTTCCAAAAAACCCCACTGAAAAGCCCTTTATCCTTCTCTAGGAAACTCTGGCCTAGCCAATAGAATGGCTAGGCTATTTTTTCGGCAAATAAAGACTAAAAATTATGAAGAACCATCATGGGGCTTTTCGCGAATGCGCGAAGTCCCGGTGGGTGAAGAGGAAAAATTGTCGAGTTCTTTTTGTTGTGCATGGATGTGAAATATTCATCAGTCTTTGGTCCTTAATCTGGAGGTTGGTTTCATGCGGGTTTGTCAGAAATGTCAGGGTTCGATGGTGCTAGAGCGAGCGGTTGATTTCCAGGTCGGTTTGGCTATTTTTGTGTATGCCTGTTTAAATTGTGGTTGTCGGGTTCCTGCTCAAAAGGACCCCCAACCCGTTGCCAAGTAATACTTGTCCCTTGGTCAGGATTTAAGGAAGTTGGGTTCCTGAGTTCCGACCTGTCCTCCTACAGGCGAGGGTTGTCCTTTTCATACTGTATTTCGGAGAAAAGATAGAGTCATTTTTGTTGCGCTTCCTGGATCTAATGGCAGACCGCCTCGGTGACAGGAAGAGGCCATTTTTAAAAATCTTATGGCTTCCCTGGAGGTGATGAAGGTCCTCTTTTCGGAGTAACGCTTTTGGGCGACTTGGGCTTTCGGCGGCTAGGATTCACGGCGAGATAGTCGTAGATAAAGTCAAAAACCAGGTCATTCACATGGTCATAAATCGTGTTGATATCACCGACAGCAATGATCCCTTCATCCCATGTAATCGCATGGCCTTTGCTGGAATCACCAATTAAGGTCACGAGTTGATGGAACTCAATGTCGACCCTGCACGCGAACCGTTTTTCTCCCATGGGGAGAGCGCCCACATTGACATAGAGGTAGGGTTTGCCAATCGACTTGGCAGCCTCTTTTTCTTTCAGAATCCGAATGCCTGCCATCTGAAGGCGTGCTTCAACATTTTCTCGTAATTGCCGGCGAGTTACGGCGCCTTTCACCTCTGGACCCAAGTCCTCCACTACAACGTAAATACCATCAAGGCCCTTGAGGGATTTCTTCTTTCTCATTTGGGATGATTTCCTGGGGAAAGGGCAAGGTCACGTTCAGGTAATCTTCTGATCATTGGGAAAGTACTCTTTCAGTTCCATATGGTTTTTTCGGAAACCCTAGCAGCCTTGCGGGAGGCCTAGCCTTGATCAAAAGGGGTCCGTGGCTCTCGCCCTAGGCCAGATCTCAACCCTATCACAGTAGTGACGGTATAGCTATTCAAGAAGGGGATTTTTGCAGATGAGTCTGTAATGGGAGAGGGCCGATACTCCTTGCAAAGTCCTCATAGGGTTGAAAAGATATTTTGCTGATGAGTTGTTTCTGGAGGGGAGGACTGACATGCGCGGAATCTGGGAGGTTTCACGGAGGTCTGGGGAGTATTGAGGATAACTGAAATGGAGCCAAAAGGCAGTCCCAGTCAACAGTCTTCAGCCAAGGAACCCGAATGGGTGCATTGGTCTGATGAGCAGCTCCTCAACCTACGGATGTGTGACCTCCAGGTGAGGATCAAAGGAAGTCAGGTCTCCAAGTACATTAAGCATTTGTACACGGAGCTTGAGTCGCATCACCTCCTCTTTCGTCCGCACTTTTGGTTGGCCGACGACTGGTATACCCCGGATGGAGTTCCTGGCATTGCCGTTCCCTTTTACATGGCCCATCCTCGGCTCGCGCGGCTTGAACTCAATCAGATGCTCGAAGTGGAAGGCGGAACCCCGGATTGGTGTATGCGCATCCTCCGTCACGAGGCCGGGCACGCTATAGAGAATGCTTACCGTCTCCGCCTCCGACGTCGTCGGCAACAGGTCTTCGGAAAGTCTTCGAAACCCTATCCGGAATGTTACACGCCCAAGCCCTACAGTAAACGTTTCGTCCTTCACCTTGATATGTGGTATGCCCAAAGTCATCCCGATGAGGATTTTGCGGAAACCTTTGCTGTGTGGCTGGAGCCAGGGTCGAATTGGAAAGAGCAGTATACGGGTTGGCCGGCTCTGAAGAAGCTTCAGTATATGGATAGTCTCATCCAAGAACTTGCCGGATCTCCGCCTTTGGTAAAATCAAAAAATCGGGTAGATCCACTACATCACCTGCGAAAAAGTCTTCGCGACCATTACAAGGAAAAACGAGAGCGATACGGCCTGGACTATCAGAATTTTTATGAACGTGACTTGCGGCGCCTTTTTTCCGCTGATCCCGCAGGTCAAAAAAGTCAAACGGCAGCCAGTTTTTTAGGGCGGATCAGGAAAGAAGTACGCCGGAAGGTTGCTGCTTGGACTGGAGAGTACCAATACACAATCGACCAGGTGCTAAAAGATATGATGTTGTATTGCCGACAGGAAAAATTGAGACTGGCGGTGCCAGAAGAGCAGGCGAGGTTAGATTTTACGATTCTCTTGACTGTGCACACGATGAACTACTTGCACAGCGGAGGTCATCGGGTGGTCCTATGAGAAAACTACGAATCCTAGCACTCATGCACGAAGACCTTCTCCCTCCTGAGAATCCCACCGGTGTGGATCTGGCCACGGTCGAATGGAAAACGGAATTTGACGTCGTTTCCACGTTACGGGAAATGGGGCATGAGGTCTACCCGCTCGGGGTTCGAGATGAGCTTGCAGTGATTCGCGAGGCGATCGAAAAATGGAAGCCTCATATTGCCTTCAATCTCCTGGAAGAGTTCGATAGTGTTTCCATGTATGACCAAAACGTGGTGTCGTACCTTGAGCTCTTGCGTGTTCCTTACACGGGATGTAATCCACGCGGGTTGATGCTAACGCGGGATAAGGGTTGGACTAAAAAGATCTTATCCTATCATCGCATTCCCAGCCCGGAATTTGCGGTATTTCCCGTCGGCCGAAAGGTGAGGCGTCCCAAACGGTTGACCTTTCCTCTGATCGTCAAGTCCATCTCGGAAGAAGCATCGCTTGGAATCTCGCAGGCTTCGATCGTGGAGGATGACGATAAGCTTCAAGAACGGGTTGACTTTATTCACCGTAGTAGCACTGTGGGGACCAGCGCGATCGTCGAGCGATATATCGAAGGCCGGGAGTTGTACGTGGGAGTTCTTGGCATAAAACGGTTGCAGGTTCTTCCCGTCTGGGAACTGGTCTTGGACAACTTGCCCGAAGAGGCCCGTCGGATCGCGACGGCCCGTGTCAAGTGGAGCCCTAAATATCAGAAAAAATACCGTATCCGGTCTCGTGAGGCGAAGGGACTCTCCAATGGGATGCCGGAGAAAATTCGCCGATTAGCAAAACGTGTGTACCGCATTCTGGGATTGAGTGGATATGCGCGCATTGATTTTCGGCTCGATCCCAACGGAAAGGTGTATGTATTGGAAGTTAATCCCAACGCCCAACTGGCCTACGGAGAGGACTTGGCGGATTCGGCCCAACAAGCAGGCTTGCCCTATGATGCGCTGCTGCAGCGCATCATTAATATTGGACTGCTCTGGCGACCCGACCGGGCAGCATAGGCAGGGAAAAGGCCATGAATCACTGAGGCGATCTTTTTTGACTAGGAGGCTGTCCGAGATTAGATTGATCTACTGCGGGTGCGTCGGATTTGGCCAGATTCTCCGATCCTTTTCATTAAATAGGCCCCACTATTCGCCTCAAACGATCGAAAAACCTGACTCAACCCGACACAACCTCGTGACGATCACTAATCTCGGACAGCCTCCTAGGCCTCAAAGAGAGTCTTGGCAGAATCTTAGGAACGGTGAGCAAGCATGCCAATGGGGGCGGATGAGAGAGTCGAGGAAGGCCGGATCGTTTGGGAAGCATTTCCTTCCTGGTTCCAGTTTGGGTGGCTCTTTCTTATGAGCTTTTTGGCAGGGATTCGGGGTGGGGTGTTGATTCGGTTGGACTTGCCGGGGTGGGAAAATTGGATTGGGGCATCGCTGGCCCTGATTGCATGTGCCGGGCTCCTCCGGCGATGGGTGTACTATGTCCTGACTCCGAGGCGTTTGTCGATTAAAAATGGGTACAGCGATCGGGTCATAGCTGGCTTGGATCTTGACCGAATCCAGCAGATCAGAATCCTGCAGGGGCCCATAGCTAGTTTTTTTGAAATTGGAACCCTTGAAGTCCATGGTGATCATGAAGACCAAGTCCTTCTGATAAAAGGGGTGAGGAATCCCCACGTGCTCAAAACGCGGATTCAAGCTTTGCAGCCGGTGTCCTCACAGAGGTAAGGTCAAAGATGGGATGGGGATATCCCGGGCTTTCCATTCACAGGTCGGTCGGAAAGGCTACTCTTTACTTTTTGAATGGGTGGGAATTACTCTTTTGTCCATGAAACCCTGTTCTTGAGGGAAAGGGTTTAATTAGGTTGAGTTGAGTGGGTCTTCTGTCTTACCTGAAATGAAAGGACTCGGCTGATGAACCGAGAGGAACGAAGACGTCAAGAACGCCAATTAGCCAAGGCGGGACTGGCCTCGCGAAATCTGCACGTGAAGACATTGTTTGATGAAGGCGTCGCGCATCATCAAGCTGGACGTCTCCAACAGGCTGAGCAGGTGTATCGCCAAATTCTTGAGGAGGATCCGAATCATGCCGAGGCCCTTCACCTCGTGGGTGTGATCGCCTACCGGGATGGGCGTTACGACCAGGCCATCGACCTCATCTCACAAGCCATTCAAAAAGATGGTGGGAAATCCAATTTTTTCTTCAATCAAGGCCTGGTGTATCACCGAATGGGGAAGCTTGAAGCAGCAGAGATCTCGTACCAGAGGTCCATTCAAATCAAGCCTGACTACGTAGAGGCCCATGGTAATTTGGGTAATGTATTCCGGGACAAGGGGAACCTGGCGGCTGCCGTCGCTGCGTATCAGAAGGCTTTGCAATGTAGACCCAATTATGCTGGAGGGTACAACAACCTCGGTGTGGCGTTCAAAGAGCAAGGGAAATTGACCCAGGCCGTGGAGGCCTATCAGCACGCGTTACGGATTAATCCCGAGAATGCCGAATCGCATTACAACCTCGGGATGGTCTTTATGGAGTGGGATCAGCCTGAAGAGGCCATCGCCGCCTTCGAAACTGCGATTCACATGAACCCCCACTATGCCAAAGCTCATCATAACCTTGGGCTGGCGCTCATGTGGAAGCAACAGTTTGAAGTCGCTTTATCCTCATTCAGGAAGTCCGCGGAACTCACCCAAAACCATGGACGACCTCTCAGCCCTCAATACGTATACTCATCGAGAGTGAAGCATGATGCCGAACAGTTGCAATACCTCACCCAGCGGGGTCTGGTTGGGTCAGATGTGACAGGGTATGGTAAGGCACTTGAGGAATTACGGGAGAGGATTTCCCCGAACGGGCAATCGAATCAGCAGATCCGGCTGAGTCAAGAAGAGACCGTGCGTTTGGCTCCCTCCTTTAACCGAATTCTCTACTACGCGGACAGTCCGGCGTTGTCCCAGGGGGCGTTAAATCCTCATCTGGATGTCGAGGAGATTCAAAACCGATATAACGCCAAGAAACCGGAAATCATCTCTGTGGATTCCCTCCTCACGGAGGAAGCCTTACGATCACTTCGCCAGTTTTGTTTGGCGTCCACCATATGGAAAAAGGACTATGAAAATGGCTATGTCGGGGCGTTTTTAGGCGAGGGGTTTTCCTCACCGTTGTTGTTTCAAATTGCGGAGGAACTTCGATTACGGTTTCCAGAGATTTTTCATAACCACCGGCTCGTTCAGGCTTGGGCCTTTAAGCAGGATAATCAATTACGCCCACTCAATATTCATGCCGATGCCGCGGCGGTCAACGTGAACTTCTGGATCACCGAAAATGAGGCGAATCTGGAAGCGTCAAGCGGTGGGTTGATCGTGTGGGATAAGGAAGCGCCGAAAGATTGGGACTTTAAAATTTACAACGGGACTCAATTCAAGCCGAAAATCTATGAGTTTTTGAAGCAGAACGCGGCAGAGCCCGTGAGGGTTCCCTTTCGCGAAAATCGTGCGGTGATCTTCAACTCCGATTTGTTTCATGAGTCTGACCGCTGTGTTTTCCGCGACCAATATGAGTGTCGAAGAATCAACGTCACGATGCTCTACGGGCGCCGATCGAAAAACCACGTACTTTCTTCTTGACCATGGGGCCCTCCTCGGCTCTCTTTTCGGTTTCAACTATTTCTCCTTCTTTGTTGGATTTGTTCATTCTTTTTGCTTGAGGAGGAGCTCTTCCCGGAAAACCAATGGGGCTGGTACAAGAATCAGTGGGGGAGGGGTCGGGAAACAGGGAAACCGCTGCAGGGGGAGGAATTAATTGAAAGCCACGAACTGGTCACACCCGTTGATGATTTGTGACAAGACGACCAAGCCACAAAAAGCCACCTCTGTCCCATACCCATCCGTGGAGACATGGTGTTGCTGGCATCCATACGCACAAACGTTCAGTTTGGCACCGGAAGAAGCCAGGTTCAAGATTCGAGGGTTTTCCAAATTTTTTACCCCCTCATCAATTAAATAGAGGTACAAATCCACCTCGGAGCGAAGAGCTTCCTCGCTGAGGCGAATGACCGTTTCCGCGTTGGGGTTTGAGGGGGGAGTGGAGAGAAGAAGTCCTAATTTTTTCTTAGCCATAGCTGGGGTCCCAAATGTTAGCTCAAAAGGGAAGTATCCAAAGTAGGAACTCTTTTCAAAGACTATACCTTGTAAAAAAGTGAGTGGTCAAGGTGGCAAAGGTCAAGGCGGGATCATTCCGTTGTGAGGGGTCCTTCTTTCTCTGCCTTCATCCAGCGGCGAATAAGCCATCCATAAATAGCCAAATTGAGACAGAGAACCAGAACCCCTAACCATATTTGAGTGTCACGGGTGAGATTCTGGGGGTACAGAACGGGTAACAGGTAATGGTCAATGAAACCCGTCTGATAACCCGATTGACCCGCCATCACCCGCAACCAAATTTCAAGAGGCGTGAGAGGACAGATCCAACCCATGAATTCGACAATGGCCCCCCAAGTCGCCGCAGGGAGATGAACCCATGCCACGCTTTTCCATCTCAAAACGAGCATCCCACCGAGGATGACGAACAAGACGAAACCGAAGTGCACAAGGACAACTAAATCTGCAAGAAGACGGTACACCATAGTCCAAGTCTCTCGCTCGCCCTTGGATATAGACAGGAAGGGAAGTGTGGCTAATCGTACAGGATAGGCGAACTCTACGCTGTAAAGCTCTCATCCAGGACAGTGCGGATTCGATTGAATGGGATCAGTGACGGCTATGTCAACCTAATTGAAATCCCATGTTCAGAAGGCGCGACATGACATTGCCGCAAAGTTGAAAGCAAGGGAGGGTGTGGGAAAGACGGTGGGCTGGTCAAAGGGGTCGAAGCATTTCGGAATGTTCAAAAAGATCCACAGTTGAACAAATGACATTTTAGAAGATATCCCATTGGAATGCCACGCCGAAAGAGGCAGGGTTCCTTCCTGTTCAATGGTAAAGATCGACAAGGCGCGCAGGCCTGCGTCCTCGGATT
>JACZVJ010000115.1:0-8239 GCA_022572725.1 Nitrospinota bacterium
CAAGAATCCTTGGGGTGGCCTCTTCAAGGGATGAAGCATCTGCCAACACACGGGTGACCCCATGCTGGGCAGCCAACCGGTGTTCAGCCTGTTTTCGTTCCTCGACCTCGTTCCCGAGCTCAGCATAGGTCTGAACGTAATCCAAGGCTAACCCCCCAAGGGGGACCAAATAGGCGAAGATTTTCAGGAAGTGGGCGATATTAAAATGGTTATCAAACAGGGCCGTCGAGCCAAACGCCATGTGCAGTTCTACCGCCGCTTCCGGGACCATGGCCAAAAGCAAGCCATGGGTGAACAACCCAGGATTGCGTTCATAGAACCACCGAAAGAGAGTGAGCCCCGCCAGGACATACAAAACGAGCGGAACGACATCGTACGGACGGGTAATGAGGGAATCGGGATACATGGTTTGGGGGAGCTGGGCGGTGTTGGCACAGTAATGAATAATCCCATAGGCCATCACGCCAAACCCGAGACTCGTGAGCAGGACAAACCGAATATCGCCTTTGAGATTTCTTACGCCTTTCATCAGAAAGAGGCTGACCCCTGCAATGAGAATCAAGGCGTTAAACAAACGGGAAATTGCCCAGGTGAAAGGGATCAGGTTCCGGTTATCCGCCGTGGCTTCAATCAGTCGGTCCGCTGCAAGGGTATGAAAGGCATCCATGACCCCGGCACAAAACAGGGCCATTCCAAGAATGGGCGTCATGATATCGCGCTTGATAGAGAAATGGAGAAAGGCCAGCAAAACCGTGAAGATCGCCGTACAAAAGGCGGTCCATTCCAGGATGGTGTGAGTAAAGCTCCCGGCAAGCGTGCGGAACATGGCATCCACTCGCTCAGGTGCGCCCATTTGGGAGGCAGGGGAAAAAGGAAAGGCGGGTTTTTGAGAACCGAAGTCGAATCCCAGGAGGTTGAGGAGGAACGGGAAACAGCAGATCCCTACGGTGGCCCAAATAAATGGGACCGGCAAACGAGTCTGATGGTGATTACGTCGGATCACGGTTTTCTCAATAGGATCCCGTACCAGCAAAATTTTTCAGCCGGCTGAATGGAAAAGTGGCAATGAGCCCACACGAACCCTTTCGGACAAAGAAGAACGAAAATAAAGAAAGGCCACCCACCCCTATGGGGCACTTTGGCTCCACTCACTAAGGCCGTCGGTGGCCCGCACGGACCTCTGTAAACAGTTTTTCAACTAGGTTTTAGAGGGGCGCCTAGGGGGGAACGTTTCCCATTTCCCCTGCCGGAAAGGGCGTAAGGAGAATGCTCAGGAAGGAAGGCGCGGAAGGGCTAGGTTTTTTTCAACCGGATCACCCGGTCGAGAACTTTCTTCCGGGCGGTGCGATAGCCGGGCCGGCCTTCGGTCAAAGCCAAAAATGTATGGTAATGTTCAATGGCCAACTTTTTGTTGCCTCGAGTTTCAAGAGTGAAAGCCAAGTTCAACTGGACCTCAGGGAGCTCAGGGGCCAGTAATTCAGCCTGGCGCAGGGCTTCCATGGCCTCACCAAATTGGCCCCGCTGTTGGCCAACCAGGGCACGTTGCACCCATAAGTGAGGAATTGTCGCGTCCCGCGCTAAACCCTCCATGAACGAGCGCTCCGCCTCATCCAAGTGACCCAAACCTAATTGAGCCGTTCCCATCCAGAACCAAGCTTCCCAACGCTCGGGTGGTTTTTTAAACGCCGGCTGCAACACGGTCAGAGCCTGGCTGTAGCGCCGCTTCTTTATCAACTGCTGAGCGCGGGCAAGTCGTTCCTCAAACGATAAAGCCGCCTTTTTGGGTACAATCGGTGTTTCTTTGACCATCGTTTCTTGAGGAGTCTCCTCCTCGCCCGTGTTACTTTCCGGTTCGAATTCCGCAGATTCCTCCGAAACTTCGGGTGGAGCTTCGGCTACCTGGCTCGAATCAGATTCCTTCTCACTTCCCTTATTCGACGGAGAAGCAGGGGCCGTTTGGGGCAGAACCGGGGTTTTGTTTACTGCGGTTCCGCTCTCGGCCTGTTTCTCCGGGGAAGCCGATTGGGCAGATGCCTGAGATGGGGTAACTTGGTCTTTTGAAGGGGTGGATTCTGACGTGGTTTCCTCCGCCTTTTGAGTGGTGGGTTCCGGTTCCGAAAGGTCCTGGTCAAGGGGAGGAACCAGGGAGGCTACCTGCGGACCAGTCTCCGGCCCGGCTGCCTCTTCCGGTTGATCCAATTCTTTGAGGGGCGCATCGCCGGCTTCAGTCGGGGACAGGGAGGTGTCGGAACCAGGCTCAAGGAGGCCTTCAGCGAGTACCTCTACGGGGGCAATGGCACGATCGGGGGCCGGAGGCATTGAGCTGGAGGCCATAATCCTGACAGGAGGCATGTCAGGGCCCATGGCCATGCCCCAAAAATAGGTGCCGGCACCGATCACGGCCAAGACAAAGACAATCCCAATTGCTCGAATCCCAGCCCGAGCCCGCATCAAGGCGGACCCAGCAGAGAAAGGGTCCGGCTTCACATCAATGGGGGGCTCAGGGATGGGGATCCCGGGAGTGGAAGGACCCCCTTCCTGTCCACTAGCCGGCCGAGACCGTTCGGACTGAAGGCGGTTCAGTGCATCAGTAACAATACTCATAAGGAGCTAAGGCATTCCCGAAATCTCTCGCTGTGCCCTCCACAACATCCAGGAGCTGACGTCATACCGGTGTTTGGCATAGGCGGCGAGGAGGGCACGGTCACACAGTTGGTTGATGCGCCGGGGAACCCCGTCACTGAGATAATGCGTGAGCATCTTCGCCTTGGTGGGAAATTGGAAGCGGTGGTATCGCCCGGCAACTCGAAGACGATGATGGATATACTGCAAGGTCTCTTGCCACGCGAAGGGCATCAGGCGATATCGGACACTGATCCGCTGGGCCAAAGGCCGGAGCTCCCGAGCGGCCAGGGTCCGTTCAAGCTCCGGTTGTCCCACAAAAAGCAAACACATCAACTTTTCTTTCTCAGTATCCAGGTTGGACAAAAGCCGGAGCCCCTCTAAGACCTTGCCGCTCAACCGGTGAGCTTCATCCACCAGGACTGCCACCCGCTCCCCTTCTTTGGCCAATCGGAGTAGCGCCTGCGGTAATTCCCGCTGAAGGGCTCCAAGGGATCGGTCCTCGGGAATCGTTCCCATAAGGTCCTGATAAATTGAGGCAAGAAGGTCGGCATGGGATTGATCAGGATTGAGAAGATAGGCAAACCGGACCCCTGGCGGAGGATGGCGGAGTAAGTAACGGCACAGTAAGGTTTTGCCAACACCCACTTCCCCAGTCAGCAGCGTCAGTCCCCCACTTGCCACTCCGAACCGGAGGTGATCCAACGCCTCCAGGTGCTGGCTTCCCGGGAAAAAATAGTCCGTATCGGGAGTGATGCTGAAGGGAGACTCAGCAAACCCAAGCTGCTGGTAACATAGGGCCATGTCCACGTTTGTCATGACCCGGCCTTCACGATTCGAGGGGTGATGAAAATTACCAACTCGGATATGGTTTTAGCTTGATAGGTCCCTCTGAACAGGCGACCCAAGAAAGGAATGTCCCCCAGAATGGGAACTTTACGCTCGGTCTCGGACATCTGCTCCTGGATCAACCCTGCAATGACCACCATCTCCCCATCGCGCAAACGCACAAGGCTTCCGGATTGCTTCACATCCAGGACCGGCGCGGTAGATCCGTTGGCGGAAGTGACCGTATCGGTCAGCCGTGTAATGATGGGAGCCACATCCAACATAATCCACCCATCCTCCGAGATTTGCGGAGTGACTGCGAGAACGAGCCCCGAAGTGATGGTCGTGACTTGCTCAGTCACAATGTTGCCGGTCCCCCCAGTCCCCTGGGTGACGGTTGAGGTAAAAAACGACTGATCCGTCCCGACTTTAATAAGTGCCGGCTGGTTGTTGAGCGTGAGCAGGCGTGGTTGAGAGATGACCTTCACTTCCCCTTGCTCACTCAAAGCCTGAAGCACTCCCTCAAAATCCCCCTCATCCCAGGAGAGACTGGTGGTTGCTGCTTTGGCGATGATTCCACCAATGGGACTGGCGATGATATTGGCAAGTTGGAGAGATCCCTTTCCGCCTTGTAAAGCTATCTTGTCCCAATTAATGCCCAGGCTGTAGTCGTCACGGAGCGTGACCTCATAAATCCGAGCTTGGATTTCCACCTGCCGATAAAGGGATCGCCGCACACTGGCCAGAAACGTGGCCACTTCTTCCACCCGGCGATGTAAGTCGGTGACCTGAATCGTTCCAGAAAGCCTGTTAACCACCAGTCGTCCTTCCTCAGACAACAGGTTCTGGATCTGGCCCTCGATTTCTTCCCAAAACTTGATTTCGTCTTTCTGACTGAGGGTGACTTCCCCGGCATCTTGACCGCCTGATGACACATTGGCTTTGTTCCGCCCCGTTCCACTCCGCTCCAAACGGATGTAGTCCAAGACAAAGGTGCGGGTTTCCAGTCGACGGACGATGATGAGATCTCCTTTCTTGTCCCAGTAATACCCATGCGCATCCAAAAGAGCCATCATCGCCCTCTCAAGGGACAGCCCTTTAAAATCGACCGTCACCGCACCCTCCACCTCGGGTCCCACAACGATGTTGAGTTCATTGACGCGGGAAAACAGGGCGATAGCATCGGGCAATGGCAAGTCCTGAGCGCGGAAACTATACGTAGCCTCGGGGGCTTCCACGGTCGCCGAACTTTCAAGCACATTCGTGACCGACATGCGCTCTTCGAGGGAAAAGAGGGCTTGGTCCTTCCGGGCAATCGAGGGAGGAGCAGCCTTAGGTTTACTTGGGATCGGGGGGGACTCGGAAGGACCCTCCTTAACACTCTCCTCAGCACTCTCCCCCTCAGCGAGTTGTGGGCCCTGATCAACAACCGTGGCACACCCGATCAGCACACTCAGGATGATGAGCAGGTAAAGCGGTATGGCGACGCTTTTCAGGAGCCATGCGGAAATCACGCGAGCCTTGATGAAAGACGGCAGGGGTATTCCATCACGCACGCCTTCCCAACCACAGCTCCACGGCCACCCGTTTTTATGATTCTTCTGACTCATCAGGCTCTTCAGATTCTTCAGAAACACGCCGCTTCCCCAGAAATTCTAGCCATTCAAGGCCCTCAGGCCCTTCCAGCGCCACCGCATCGGATCGAATGTGGAGCACGAGATACTCACCTATCTTTTCTCCCTCCTGGACCATGATCCGATTAATCACGGCGATTTTCCCTTCTTCCCCCGAAGCAATCGCTTGAAGTTCAAGCGCAAGCCCCCTCTGATTGAGTTCCTGAGCCGATGAAAGAAAGTCTTCATCGTCGTAGTCGTCGTTGGCTTCTTCGGCTTCTTCGGAGGAAGCGGCGAGTGAAACCAGTTTGAAGGGATCCCGCCTGATGTGATCGGGCCAGCCCATCTGATCGATCTGTGCCCTAAGAGGTTGTTGACCCGATTCTCCGTACCCAGGAAGAGGGAGGCCAGCCACTGGTCCTGCCGAGGACCTGGCCCCTTCAGCCGGTGGAACCGGCGCCCTTGGAGGCCTGATCAAGGTCTCCATATCCGGGACCATCACGTTGGAATAGACTGCCCCCAACGCGGTCAGGCCCAGGCCTCCAACCACCCAGGGATTATTGAATGCTTTTTTCATCCTTCCTCGCGCATAAACACGTGAAGACGCAAATCCATCGTTTGAGCCCCGTTGCCGGCCCCTGAAATCGTGACCTGTTGAATATCCACACGGATCGGGTCCTCTCCCAAACCCCGGAGAAAACGCATATACTTCTCAAAGCTTCGAACCGGGATCTTGGGAACTTGGAGAGCCAGGTGCACGGGCACGATCTGGACCCCTTTCAAGTCTTGTGAACCGGAACCCCCCTTATCCGAACCAGAAACCTTCTCCTCAACCCTATATTTCGTGTTGAAACCCAAAGCCCCGCCTTCTTCCGTGAGTTTCATCAGCCAGCGGCCCAGGTGGTCGTACCCATCAAGGAGCCGGCCCTCCGCCTGTTTGACCCGTTGGTCCACGATTGCGGCATCGGCCTCCGGCCAGCCCGAACGCAGGAAGGCGATTTCCTGGTCCAGGTGAAAGAGGGAATGCATTTCAGATTGCGCCTCCGCGATCAATGACAACCGCAGATCCAAGGACCACCAGAGCAAAACGACCGAACAGACTACCGTCACGCCCATCGCGATCGTTCGAGGGCTCGCCCAGGAAAGAGCTTTCAATTTTTGTAAAAAGTCCAGGTTCATAAAATTTGGCCCTCGATGAGAAATGGCCTTCCCTGCTGGTCATCAGAGGATGTCGCACCCTGTCGTAACTGCTCAACCCAGGTGTCTCGCCAACTTTTCGTGATATTGACTCGGTAAGGGCTTTCCATGAGGCGTTGCTCAAACACCGCCAGCGCCTTGGCGCTCAGCCTGAGATCTTTGGAAGCCTCGCCGCGGAGCTCTAGGCCCCAACCTTGCTCTTGGACGGCCAGCGAGACCTTGGTCAGCGTGACCCCGCGGGGAAGAATATCGGGAAGATATCCCAGGAACCATCCGATGACCGGCGAAGGCTCTTCGTCCATGACGCCCTTTACCCAGACTTGCTTGTCCGCCAAGGTCTGGTAACGAAGATTCCAGTCCCTCTTTTCCTGGACCAAGGCCTGGGTTTCCGGCGAAAGGGCCGAGCTTATACCTCGCTCTCGAACCAGCAGTCCTTCGATCAGACCACCCGTCGTGATAGACGCACATCCCAATCCCACGACCATTCCCACCACGAACTTTGACACCACCCTTCGAATCGGCGCCGTCCGAACTTCCCACGGAATAAAGTTCGAGGAATGGGTGGCAGGGAGCATCACCCCAACCCAGATCCAATAAGAGGGGTCCGGCTTCATGGGACTCGGCAATATGGGCAATTCCACGTAAGGCTGCAGCCGCTCAGCCGACAACTCTTCGGTTTCTCCCATGACCCACACCTGAGTGATTTGTTTTCCCAGTTGCTGTTGTGCAAACAAGACAGATCGAATAATTTCCCGCCCGATTCGCTCAGGGTCCAGCACCTCGTCTTTGGGAGAACTCAGAAACCGATCAAACAGTGGTTTCCCATCGCCCGTCGCCACGACAAACACGACTTTTCCGGCCATCTGGGTCACGAGGAGGAGAACTTTTTTGGTGCTGGTCGCAAGCATCCTGACCTGATCGACAAAGACCGCCGATAAAGGCAGCAAGTGAACGGGCCTCAGGGAAAGATCCTCACACACGGTGATAAATTCATTCACCAGCGATTGGGGCCAGATATCCAACAGGAGCCCTATCCGTTCCTTGGCCTGATGAGCTCGGCGGTACCGCCACACCACAGGGCCCTCAGTGGCTTTTTCCTGAATCGCGATCCGCTCCAAGAACCGGTCCAAATCAGCTTGTTTCATCTGCGGAACCAAATGGTAATTGTGCATGAGCCGAGTATCCTCGACCAGAAAACTGACCAACTGCCCGGGAAAGTTCGTGGCGCGAATGGCCTCCTGCAAGGCCGTTCGCAGGTCGTCGGCCGTGTTGACAAGGCCAGGGAACACCCAACTCCCTGCGATGTGACCTTTCACCACCGCCATGGCCCGAAACTGGCCGTAAATAAGACTGACGCCTAAAATAGTTTTGGTTAAGGGGTTGGATCCTCGCGCGAAGACACCACTCCCCAGCAGTTTTTCCCACATAAGCCGGTGCTCCGGACACACCCTCCCCTACTTCTACATTCTCTGTTTCGGAATAAAGGGTGTGATTCTTGACGGTTAGTAGCGAATAGCTCGGATCAGGGTGGGAGGGGAAGAAAAGGGAAACGGGGAAGGCTCCTGGTCCCACCAACCACGGTCACCAGGGAAGGATGAGCCTGGCGCCGACATCGTCGATCCCGGCGTCGGTTTGGGTACCGCTCGAGTCCACTTCCCCTAACAGGGTAAACTCAATGCTTCTGGTCCCGATAGGAACCGCAGCCTCGGTAATGGCTAACAGTGTCCAGGTTTCCGATTGAGTCGCCTGATTACTGTCAATGTTTACACCCAGTTGGGTCCCGCCGGAAACGGCATCGTAAAATGCTATTCGCAACCAGGAACGGTCAATTGTGGCGGTTTCTCCATGCCCATACCCGGTCACACTGGCCAACGCGGTGCCGGTATCGATTTGGGTGGTGAACGCACTCACGTCCAAACGCTGGAAAATCCCGGTAAGGTGTGCTCCAGGGCCAGTATCGCCGCCAGCCCGGCCAGAAG
>JACZVJ010000115.1:8248-9067 GCA_022572725.1 Nitrospinota bacterium
ACATTCGAGTGGCGGAGGTCACGGCGCCCCACTGATTCGTACCGCCCGCCCCGAACAAGTCCCCGGTCTTGGTCCACCCCGTAATATCACCCGTTTCAAAATCAGGGTTGACGACGGTCAGGGCACTCGCCTGAAAACCTGTGCCGACCAACGTGAGGCCACTCAGGTTTTCGGGGTTGGTGTTGAGCCCCACATCCGAGCCATCCAGAAACAGTGTCGCATTGGCCGCCGTCGACCCGGAGGGCCCCATCTCGGTGGTCGTGACGGTCAAATAAAAAATGTCCTGCCTATCAACCGATATGTTGTTGTCTCCAATCGCGGGGTCAAGGTAATTGGTGGTGACCAGGATGGAACCCGGCGAGAGCACCGTCCCCCCGATTGAAACCGTGTTTTCGACCAGCTCCACTCCAATGGTTTTTTTAGTATCATCGAAATTGATCTCACTTCCATCGATCAACAGTGAGACGGTCCCGCTGGTGGTTCCGACACCGACGTCGGCGGCCGTGAAGTGCTGAAGGTCCACCTGATCCTGCCCCGTACTCTTTGCCATATAAATGAATGTCCCCGCCCGCAGAATCACATCGCCCACCACCGTATCGTTCTCGACGAGGGAAATGGCCCGGAGGTCATTACCGGTCCCCGTGATATACGCACCCATATCCAGAAGAAAAATGAAGGTTCCTGCGGTGTAGTCACCGGGGGATTGGGGACGAAAGACCACGAGGTCCTCATCGTTAAAGGAGAGCGTATTGAGGCTGGTCATGGTCTCGTTATCTTGGGTTGAAAACAGCAGGTCCCCCACGAGCAAATTAACGCTGT
>JACZVJ010000116.1 GCA_022572725.1 Nitrospinota bacterium
CATACCTCGGGTCAGGCGTTCGGCAAGGTCATGAGCGAGGTGAACCCGCGCCATGCGGTGGCATATCATTTCTTCAACGAGGAGGCCACCCGCTACTCGCTGTATGGGAACATTCGCGAGACCTACGACGGGCCGCTGTCGATGGCCACCGATCGGATGGTCTGGAACATCACGAAGGACAAGATCACGGAGCGGATGGCGGTGATGACCGACGACGCCTGGCCCGTGCCCAGCGGCAAAAGACTACCGCCGCGCCCAAAGGGGCAACCACCGGCCTTTTCAAAATACATCCTTCAGGGTCGCTGGGATGCAGGCGTGCAGCCAGTGCAGAAGAAGATGCTCGATGAATTTATGGAGAAGTACAACCTGCAGGACCAGGACTGGCGCAAGCAGATGATGAAAAAGAAGCGATAACGATGGAATAGTAACGAGACAGGCCGGGGACCTTTCCCCGGCCTTTTTTTTGACGACGGTATTTCATGATAACATGGCGTCATTTCATGAACCGAACAACCTCAAACCGAACGGCCCTCTGCTTTGTGCTTTTCCTGATGGTTGGCTTCGTCGTGGGCCTCCCCGCAAAAGCAGATTGGATCAATCTGACTGGCGCCGAGACCGCGCCCAATATCGCAGAGATCTATGTTCTTGATGATCACGTCAAGCTCGTGCTTGAAATCTATATTGAGGACCTGGCAACTTTTGATGATCTCGTACCAGATGATTGGATCAAAACTCTTAACATCCAACGCCCTTCCATTCAGAAGCGGCTCCAGCACTTTTCCTCCGCAACGGTTCAATTCGTCACCGGGAAAGGAGAAAAGCTACAAGCTGAACTGAAATTGGTTGAACCCCGGGAGCGTAAAGATCGCCAGTCACCCTTTGCCGGCATGATCAATCCCTATACCCGGCAACCTGTCCCAGAAGCCCCGTCAGATAAACGCGTGCTCTACGCCGAGCTGATCTATCCGTTCAAGAATAAACCAAAAGAACTCACCATCGTTCCCCCTCTCGATGAAGAGGGACGGGCATTGGTCACCATCGGCTTTATTGCCTACCACAAGGCCGTACCCATTATCGATTTTCGGTATCTGGGCGCTCCTGCACGCCTAGTACTTGATTGGGAAGATCCCTGGTACACCAAGTTCGATAATCCCAACCTGAAGCGCCATCATAAATCGGCGCTTATGTCATTTCTGTACGTCGAGCCCTATGAAGTCCGACATGAGATTTTGACGCGGGTCAAGGATATTGAAGAATGGATGGATCTAGAGTTGCGTGGTCAGGAATACATCGAGGTTGATGAACTCGAACCCCTGAAACAACGCATTGGGGAATTTCTTTTACAAAAAAATGCTGTCCTAGTTGATGGAAGACCGGTTCGTCCCATTCTTGATCGGACGAATTATGTGAAGGTGGCGTTGACCGGCATCCAGTTGCTGGAGCAACCCGAACGCCTTGAAATCTCAACAGCCATCGTGGGCGTGATAATCGCGTATATCACGAATGGGATGCCCAATCAGGTCACGGTCGATTGGGAATTGTTCACGGACCAGATCCAACAGGTGCCTGCCACGGCGGTAGACCCTGCCGGACCTTTCCCATCCTTCATCACACCTGATGATCCTGTTTTGACATGGACAAATTTTTTAAAAAACTACACCATTCCCACTGTTCAGTCTGTGTCTGTCTCCGATACGGTGACGGACCTCGCCGTTCCAGTGGGGACCATCCTGTGTTTTGCCGCTTTGGTTCCCTTAGGGTGGCAGATTCGTGGACGGGTGAAGAGGGGCCAATCCTTTCGGTTTCACCTTATGACTGGGTTTGTGGTCATTGCTGCAGGTGTCGCCCTTTTGCCCGTTCTTCAGGTATCCGTTGCCAAACCGGCTGCTTTGGTGAACAACCTCAATGACAAGGAAGCCACCGTGATTGTGAGCAGCTTGCTCAAGAATGTGTATCGCGCGTTTGATTTTCGGAACGAGAGCGATGTGTACGACAAGCTCGCGCTGAGCGTTGAGGGCAATCTCTTGGCCGACCTGTATTTACAGAACAGAAAATCCTTTGCGGTGAAAAAAGCTGGAGGGGCTCAGGCCAAGGTCAAAGAAGTCGAGATCCTTGAAGCGCATGGTGAGCGTCTGAAAGATCACCCGCGTGCGTTTGCCATCACATCACAGTGGACGGCCATGGGCACCGTGGGGCACTGGGGGCACGTGCACGTGCGCAAGAACAAATATGACGCGGCGATCACGGTCGAACCCGTGAATGGGGCCTGGAAGATTATCGGCATGGAGTTGTTCAATGAAACACGTGTAGACCCCTATCCACAACCGCAACAGTCAGACGACAAAGCAGGGTAAATGATCAGCATCTCATCCCTCGAGTTTCAACATGGCACAGGTGAGTTTCATCTACGTGTTCCTGAATTCACTGTGGCGGAATACGAGAAGGTCGCGGTCATCGGGCCTAGTGGATCGGGAAAAACCACGCTGCTGAACTTGATTGCGGGAATCCTGACACCCAAAACCGGCACAGTCAGTGTGAACCATACACAGGTGAGCAGTCTCCCCGATGCCGAAAGACGGGACTTTCGCATTGCCAATATAGGGTTTGTGTTTCAGGATTTCGAACTGCTGGACTATCTCAACGTGCTGGACAACATTCTCCATCCTTACCGAATTACGCGGGCCCTCTTGCTCAATAAGGAGGTACGCGATCGAGCCAGAGCACTGGCAGAAAATATGGACATTGCTGACAAGCTGCAGCGTTACCCCGATGGCTTGTCTCATGGGGAAAAGCAACGCGCAGCCATCTGCCGCGCACTGTTGCCCCAACCGAAACTGATCTTGGCCGACGAAGCTACGGGCAACCTGGATCCGGACAATAAGCAGGTCATTCTGGATCTTTTGTTTGACAGCGTCAGGAACCATGATGCCACCTTACTGGCGGTGACCCACGACCATGAACTCCTCAAGCATTTTGATCGCGTGATCGACTTTCAACACTTTCGAAATGGAGCATCAGTCTGATTGACAGCCTCTACATTGCGTGGAGATATATCAGCTTCAATAGGATCAAGACCGGAACGCTGATTGCCTGCATTACGCTCATCGCCTTCCTTCCGCTTGCCTTGCAATTATTACTCGATGAAAGTGAGCGTCAGCTTATGTCCCGTGCGGTTTCAACCCCGCTGGTCGTGGGAGTCAAGGGGAGCGCCCTTGATCTTGTAATGAGCACCTTGTATTTCGATGACGCGGTTCCTGAACTGATGACAATGGCAGAAACTGACCGGATCGAAGACTCGGGTCTCGCCTTGCCCATACCTGTCTATGCCCGATTTCAAGCCCGAGGGTTTCCCATTGTCGGAACCACTTTGGATTACTTTGCCTTTCGAGGGTTGGAGATTGCTGATGGACGACAACTGGCAATCATTGGCGAAACGGTATTGGGGGCCAAGGCTGCCGAAGCTCTTGGATTGGGCCCTGGAGACTTTTTGGTTTCATCGCCGGAAACCCCGTTCGACTTGGCTGGAGTGTATCCTTTGAAGATGAACGTGGTGGGTATTCTAGCGGAATCGCACACCTCTGATGACCTTGCCGTTTTTGTTGATCTGAAGACGGCATGGATCATTGAAGGGCTCGGTCATGGACACCAGGACCTGATCAAAAACAAGGACGCCAGTCTCGTTCTTGAACGCAACGAAAAGAATGTCACAGCGAACGCCAAGCTTCGTTTGTATACGGAGATCAGCGAGATCAATCTTGACGCCTTCCACTTTCACGGCGACCGCTCTCAGTACCGTTTAACGGCTCTTATTACCGTACCCCATGACTCAAAATCCGGCACCCTTTTGCGGGGACGGTATGTCTCTCCCGCTGCCGCCACCCAAATCGTACAACCTGTTGAGGTCATTGACGGACTGCTTCAGAACATTTTTCGGATCAAAAACGTGATTGATGCCATCATCATGGTGGTTGGCATAGCAACGATTCTCGCCATCCTTCTGGTGTTCGCTCTCTCTCTGAGGTTACGCCAACGAGAGATCCAAACGATTTTCAAGCTGGGCTGTAGTCGCCTAACCATCGTCCGGCTTATGGCCGCGGAAATTTTGATCATCCTTGTGTTCAGCTCAGTCCTGTGTGTCGGGATGATGACCGTGGTGGACCATTTCAAAAATGACCTGGTCCGGATAGCGTTTATTCGTTGAAGACTGTTGGAGGAACTCTCACGGGATGGTGAATTTTAAGTATTGCTACCTCGGCCTTTGTTTAATTTTTGGGATATTCGGGGTTGTGACGAGCGCAGAAAGTGGTTCGAAACGTGATAAACCAACTGTTGCCGTTGCCAACTACCCGCTCAAGTACTTTACTGAACGGATCGTTGGTAACCATGTCGAGGTGATTTTTCCCATACCATCGGATATCGATCCGGCGTTTTGGATTCCCGAACCGAACGGCGTGCTCGCTTTTCAATCGGCAGATGTGATCTTGTTGAACGGTGCTACCTACAGCAAGTGGCTCGACAAGGTGACGCTCCTTCGAAGAAAGATGGTGAACACCTCGGAGGGGTTCCAGGAGCAGTACATCCAGATACAGGAATTCACCACCCACCGCCACGGGCCTCAGGGTAAGCATGCCCATGCCGGGTTGGCCTTCACGACCTGGATTGATTTTCAACAGGCCATCCAGCAGGCCGAGGCTATACGCAACGCCGTAACAAAACTTTTACCCGAGCAGGAGAAACATTTCGGTACCAATTTCTTGGCCCTCAAAACTGATTTGTTGAATTTAGATCGACGCATTGAGGAAATCGTGAACCGCAGGCGCGCACGGCCACTACTCGCCTCTCATCCTGTATACAACTATTTTGCTAGACGCTATGGCTTGAATATCCGAAGTGTTCTCTGGGAGCCGGAAATCGTACCCAACGCCCGGCAGTGGGCAGAGCTGGAGAACATCATAAAAGAACACCCCGCCAAATGGATGATCTGGGAAGGCGATCCACATCCCGACTCTATTGCGCGACTCGAATCATTGGGAATCGGCAGCGTGGTGTTTGACCCCGCGGGCAACGTACCGGATAATGGCGATTTTCTCAGCGTCATGCATCAGAACGTTCAGAATCTCAAATCGGCTTATCGGTAAGCTGAACGATGGCCGCACATTCATTGCCCGGGCTTCCCCGAAAGACAGGGGAGCGTCTGTTTTTTAGGTAAATACTCAGAGCAAGAAAGCTCGCTAGAAAAACACAGAGGGGAGGACCACTATGGGAAAGCAGTTAGACAGGGAGTGGACAACACAATGCTTATTCGTAGCCACGGCGCCAATAGCCATGGCCCTGGTGATCGCGTTGGGAGGGCAAGTTCAGGCTGCGGACTACGAGATTCCCCACAATGTCCATGTGAAGGAGATTCTGCGCCCCGACGTCATTCAGGGCCCACACTATCATATCGAGGATACCATGGTGACGTACGATGGGTATATGAATCATTATACCGTAGCTTCGGATTACGGAATGTTCGAGGTCACTGGGGATGCCGCCTTACGCAAACTCATTCTGGAGATCCATGCTATTGCAGAACTCAAGGAAGTCAAAAAGAGCAAAGTTTTTTTGGACTCGCTCGTCCTGGCGGCCAAACGACCGGTGAATGTGGGTAAGAATATGATCCTCCATCCGGTCGATACCCTGACGGGCATCCCCAAAGGGGTGGGCACGCTCTTTGGCAACATTGCCAAAGGAATAAAGGGCACCGTGAGTGGGACAAACGACCCGAGTGAAGACAATCGCGCGGAACAGGCCCTCCAAATGTCCGCATACAAACGCGAGTGGGCCAATAAGTTGGGGGTGGATCCGTACTCGAGCAATAAGGTCTTACAGAAGGACTTGAACAGCGTGGGGTGGGCCGGCGCGTTAGGGAGTTTGAGCGTCACAGCTGTGACTTTCCCGGCCCAGTCAACGGTCATAACCGCACTCAAAATGGCGCGGCTCTCCGACCAAATGACAGAGATTGCGGAGCAACGCAACGAATTTGGCGAGCACATCAACAAAATGGTCGAAACGTTGCCCCCCTCACGTATGCGCCTCACGAATGAGGAGAAGCTGGCCAAAATGGGAATTCCCGCCGACCTGGCCAAACAATATCTCGATCACCCTCACTTCACACCCCGGCATGATGCGATCATCGTCAATAGCCTCGAGGCGTTACGAGGTACGAAGGGAGTGGAATTATTTTTCCAGATGGCGATTTACGCTGACGACGAGGAAAGCGCGAACTTTTTCCAACACAAAGCGGAGATGTTCCGGGGTTATCACCAGACGGAGGCCCCGATTCGGGAACTGCGTATCGTGTCGAATTACCTGATGGCCAAAGACAAGAATGGCACGATGGTCATTGCACACCCATTGGATCGTGGCGTGTGGAGAAAACCGATCGACCAACTCACGCGGGAGTTGATGGCGATACAACCGACGCCGGATTCAGCCGGCAACATGACACTCTGGATGACTGGCACAGCGTCCCCTCTGGCGCTACAGAAGTTCAAAGCGCGGGGAATTACGGTAGTTCAGAATGTCGATACCCGCATCCAAATGATGGATTAAGGGAAACACACTAGGTTTCAGAAACCTTGGAAAAGCGGGATTTTCTCATGGCCAAAAAAGAATTTTTTATCCCATAAAAACGTTTGAAAAATTTTGTGGTCTCATTCCAAATGAACATTTAGGTGTGGGTTTTGTTCAATTGGTTGGTCAAGGAAGTTTGGCGGAAACGGCATTTCGGAACGGGATTTGTTGACCGGCCTAGGAACGAAGCTTTTTCTGGCAAACAACCAAAGGTAAATGGCTTCGTTGGCCAGTTGAGTAAGGGCCTCTTCTTATTTTACATTACATCTGTTACTTTGCAGGTTCCGAGCCCGCCAGACCTTGACCAGCGATTTTCTTCCCTATATGGGCACCCACGTTGGAGAAAACTTACCTGAGCGTGAACAAGAAAGGGGCCAGCGGGTAGGGTGGTCCCAAGGCTTCTCGATCGTGTAAGCGCTTTTCTACATCTATGTCCCTCTATAATGGTGGCCATTAAACAGATTCCTCAATGGCAACAGCATCGACACATTCTTTAATTGCTTGCCACGATTGCGACTTCCTGTACCGCAAGCATCCGTTGCAGTTTGGTGAACGAGCAACCTGCTCACGATGCGGGGCGCTCCTGTACCAGAAGAAACGGGACAGTCTTGATCGCACACTGATGCTCTCGCTTGCAGCCCTTATTCTCTTCGTCCTGGCCAATGTCTATCCCTTTATGACCTTCAAGATTAGTGGTCGGGTTCAAGTGAGCCACCTCATCACCGGGGTGGAGGAGTTGTATGCACAGGGATTTCTGGAGCTTTCAGTGTTAGTCCTCCTGACGAGCATCCTGTTGCCACTGGTGAAAATTTTGGGAACGCTCTATATTCTCTTGCCCTTGAAATTAAACCGCCGCCCCTGGAAAGCCCCGCAAATATTCCGGCTCATTGAGGCCCTGGGCCCTTGGGTCATGATGGAAGTGTACTTGCTTGGGGTGATCGTGGCGTACGTCAAGTTGGTCGACATGGCCACGATCGTGCTCGGGATAGCCCTTTACTCCTTTGCGGCTCTTATCGTGCTGGTGGCCGCGGCAGGAATGACTCTGGATCCTGAAGAGGTTTGGGAGAGGTTGGAAACCACCTCATGACTGCCGCTCGTGCCTCTCTCCTGAACTGTCACTCCTGCCATCTTTTGAGCCACGCACGACGACTGCCTGCTGGAGGCCATGCGGTTTGTCCTCGGTGTGGGGCCTCATTACACCTTCGGAAGCCCAATAGCATTTCGCGGACATGGGCACTCATTTGGGCAGCAATCATCCTGTACATTCCCGCCAATGTGTTTCCGGTCATGACGGTGATCTCATTTGGGAAAGGAAGTCCAGACACCATCATGAGCGGGGTGATGGCTTTGCTTGAACATGGGATGTGGCCGCTGGCATTGTTGGTCTTTTTCGCGAGCATCACCGTCCCCATGACCAAGCTCACCGGGATGATCTACTTGCTGCTGTCGGTTCAAAGAAAGTCCCATTGGCGACCGAAGGACCGGACCGTCCTGTACCGGGTCACGGAAGTCATCGGGCGCTGGTCCATGATCGACATTTTCATGATTTCTATTTTAGTGGCCCTGGTCAAACTCCAGGCCATCGCCACGATCGAACCCGGGCCCGGGGCTATATCCTTTGCCGCAGTGGTCGTCATCACGATGATTGCGGCAAACAGCTTCGACCCGAGGCTGATCTGGGATGCGATGGAGGAAAAACGATGAGTGACGATAGCCCAAACCAACCCCGAGCCGAGGACCTGCCGGAGGTCGCGGTGGAAACGCGCAGCGGGTTCTCGATTGTGTGGCTGATCCCACTGGTCGCGGCTCTCATCGGGGCTTGGCTGGCCTACAAAACCCTCACCGAAATGGGACCCACCATCACGATCTCCTTCGAAGATGGTGCGGGGCTCGAGGCAGGAAAGACCAAGATCAAATACAAGTCGGTGGAGGTAGGAGTGGTCGAGACCATCGAACTCGGTGAAACTCTCCGTGACGTCATCGTCACGGCCAAGATGGGGAAGAGTGCCGAACCCCACCTGACGGAAAATACGCAATTCTGGGTGGTCCGTCCGCGGGTTGGGCTTGGTGGAATCACTGGACTCGAGACGTTGGTGTCCGGGGCCTATATTGCCGTAGACCCTAGACCCGGACCCCCGGCGAGGATGTTTAAGGGGCTGGATAAGCCGCCGGGCGTCACAGCTCGTGAAAAAGGCAGTCACTTCACCTTGCGGGCGGAAACGCTCGGCTCACTGAGTGCACAATCGCCGGTTTACTTCCATGGTATTGCCGTTGGTGAGGTCTTGGACTATGAGCTTGCCGAGGATGGCCAGAGCGTGCTCGTAGACATATTTATTCATGCGCCGCATCATCTCCGTGTGCTGGATACGAGCCGGTTCTGGAAAGTAAGCGGGCTCGAAATCTCAGCTGGAGCGGAAGGCGTAAAAGTGAAGATGGA
>JACZVJ010000218.1 GCA_022572725.1 Nitrospinota bacterium
CCAAGCTGATCCTGATGATACCAATGGGGATGGGATTCGAGGGCGAGCTGCAATCCAAAATGGGAAGGTTCTCCGTTTCGGGTCTCAGGCCCATGTGGGAGGCTTGTTTGATTTTGTTGTGGAGGCCCTTCGGGAAGAATTGGGATTGACCTCGCCTTTACCGGGGTTCGAATCGGAGCCGGAAAATCCGGCTCTGCCGAAAAGAGTTCAAATTCCACAGCCCAATGTCTCAATGGTCACGGTGCAAAAAATCGTGGACTTCGTCGCGCTTTTGGCTCCTCCTCCGCGGGGGGAAGTGTTGATGGATCAGGGCGGGGTGACTTATGGCGAACACCTATTCCGGGAAGCCGGCTGCGCTCAATGCCATGTACCATCCTATCGAACCCTTGAAGAACCCATAGCAGGGACAAGCGGGCCTTCACCCGAAGTCTGGGCTGCCTTGGTGAATCAGGAAGTCCATCCCTATTCCGACTTTCTCCTTCATGATCTGGGTCCCGCGCTCGATGATGGTGTGGCCTTAGGGGCGTCGAAAACATCCGAATTTAAAACTCCGGCTCTGTGGGGGCTTCGTTTCCGGCAGCATTTGTTAATGCACGATGGACGGGCCAACAATATCGAGCAGGCGATTCTTTACCATGGAGGGGAAGCCGCCTCCTCACGAACTTATGTTCTGGGTCTTTCTAGGAGAGACCGCCTGGCTCTTCTTGCCTTTCTGAAAAGCCTTTAGGGTGCGACCTAAGCGTCATTACGGAGGGATGGCTAGGGTGAAGGATTGCTGGGCGTCGGTTAAAACAACCGGAGAGTAACAGGTGGTTTTGTTTCCCGTGGATAGTGCAATTTGCCGTTCTCCACCTGCGCAAAAGAGGAAAGCTCGTGGGAGTTGACCTGGTGCTTGGCCAGAATGTGCCGGACCGTCCAACCTCGGCTGACCATGGCATCGGCGATGAGCCAACGGTGGCATCGCCAGGGCACGGCTTCGGCGCACAGAATGACAGTAGGGGAGGTGGTGGCAATTGGCATGAGGGTTTCAAGGCCCTGCCAGAAGGGAGGAGATTCCATGTAATCGGCATAGCCCTGAAAACTCGTATTCCGCCAACCCACATTCGTGGAGTTTACCTGGGGTTTCCGGCGGCCTCCAAGTATTTTCAGGGATTGATACTGAAGCCCAACGCTCCCCAAATGCTGGGAAAGCTCGCCCGTATTGAACTGGGGATTCCGTCGGGAATAAGGAACGGTGCGGACATCAGCCACGAACTGGATGCCATGAGCCTCAAGCAGGGCAATGAATTCTTCGATTGACCTCGTTGAATGTCCAATGGTCCAGAGGAGGGGGGAGTTCGAGGGCGGCATTTTAAATCTCTCAATCAATGTGATGAGATACTTCCTGCTTTCTTGGCCCAATCCACAAGCTGCTCGTTGTCTTCAATCACCTCGATGGGAACCTCGTAATAGGACTTGAGCGTCTGTTTCCATTGAGTTGAAACGGCTTCATCCCCTTGGCTGTAAAAATTGGTTGGGTCTGCTCATCCGTTTTGAAGTAAAGACGTTCCTTGTGGATGATGCCAAAAAATACTTCTCCCAAGTCCATACCCCCCAACATGGTTTTGGCCCGAAGGTTGGGGATCCCCTTTGGTCGATAATAAACTCCTTCAACTGATCCATCTTCATCTTGAATGATCAAGCCCAGGGCAAGGAAAGGAATTCCTTTCAGTCATGAATGAAGTACCCGGCTTCTTAAGAAGTACCCGGCTTCTTAAAAGGAGCTGATATTCGTCTTGTTTTTAATTCTATGTCACCTGGTAATTCCGCCAGGTGATTTTGGGAGAGCCCCTTTTGTAGACTTTTAATGAAGAACCCCGCCGCAAGCAGACGGGGGATCAAGATGGTTTTTTGCAAGGAATCGCAGGAAGCTGCGGGGAATTTAATCCAGTACCATTGATTAAATTTGGTTTTCCTACAGAGAACAATATGATTAAAAGAGCATTTCCCCAATAAATTCAAGATGAGCTGAAATGAGGTGGTCTAATGCATCCACGGACTTCGGGCTTTTTGGAAGCATTTTTTTAGTATCTAAAGATCTAGAAACCCCTTGCTCCAACTCCCGGACAGCTGCAACTGATTTCGTCCGTTGGAATCCAAATCGGGTCCTTCATCGAGCGAAAGCGAATTGAGCGGGAGTTGAGAATCACGCAGGAATTATATCTTCGGATGGCCGACCCTCAACAGAATCAGCCTCAAATTGAATCAGGGAGAATACAAGAAGTCGGTCC
>JACZVJ010000117.1 GCA_022572725.1 Nitrospinota bacterium
GGAAACCCACCCATTGGCGTTGTTGGCTGCACCGGCAGTGAAATGGGGCATCTGTTTTATGACGAACTGAGTGGAATGGCATTTTCCTCAGTCCTCGATAGTGGGGATCCGGACTTAGCGCTGTTTACCAACATTCAGACCATCAGCCCCTTTTTCTATTGGTCTGGGACAGAGGTCCTTCCCCTCCCCTTCCCCCCTCTCATTGGCGATGCGTTTATGTTCAATTTCGACAGCGGCGTCCAGAGTGCGATCACTCAGGGCAGTGGCCGTTTCGCCTGGCCTGTGCATGATGGTGATATCGGTGGCGCTGTCGGCGGTCCTGTGATTCCCGAACCCTCCACTACCCTGCTCCTAGGGACAGGCTTGGTGGGGTTGGCAGCCTGGCGACTGAAGAAACGGTAGGCGCTCACTTTTTTTCAAGTAAGCATACAAACCGAGCCGGCCTGATGGTATCAGGCCGGCTCGGTTTGTTTAGCAGGATGTTGAAAAAGTCCGCCAGCTTTGTTCTCGCGGCGCTTGGAGGCTCGACGTACCGAACAGAGTACGCCTCACCTCCTCGCTTGCTGCGGCCGCGCTGGACGGCCTTTTTGACCATCCTGCGGGCCGCTGATGCTGTCCCTGATCTCCTACGGTGCTGTGTTGCCCCTGTGCCAAAAGGGTTTTTCAACAAACTGCTAGGGAGAACACCTGGGTTGTGACCCGGCGGCACTTTCCCTCAATGGGGATCAACCTACGAAGCGGGAACTCTTGGCGGAGCTGATGAAGACTGTTAGGTCCTGTTCGAGGAGGACCCGGAACCCTGGCCTGGGGGGACTGATGAGGAGGTCTCTCCTTCGGTGTTCAGGCGCTGCTTTAGGAGTGAGAGGCCGAGGTTGGAATCCACCTTGGCTCTTTGGGTGAACTCAAACCAGACGAAGACTGAAATGGCCCCAAGGACCAGAGCGAGAAGGATATAATTCAAAAACACGGAAAAACAACCTGCAAGATGTCGAACTTTGCGTGAACTGCTTCCTATACACCTGTTTCGGAAATCTCTCCAAAAACTTTAATGCCAGCTCGGGGCGCCGGTTCCTGGCGACTCCTCTGAAAAAAAGAGTGAATCAGATCCTGGGGAGAAATTTCTCCTCAGGTTTGAAAGTGTGTACAATACCGTAATGGGCCACTGGCTGGCTCCCTGTAATGTTCTAAGGGGTGGAAAGACCAGGGGAGGACCCTGTTGGGCTGGGGTTACAGAATCTCCCAAGGCGGGGTTCCTTCCTCTATAGGAGAGTGGTTCAGGTGAATAGACAGACCGGGAAATGGACGACTTGGGGGGTCGCAGGCATCCTTATGGCGGTATTCTGGCTTTCCTGCCAAACTGGCTCAGCTCTTTCCCTGCCCACCCTAGCCCCTTCTGATTCCACCCCCGAGGTTGAGATCACTATCAAAATCCAGAATCGGAGGTTTGAACCGGGTGTGCTGCAGGTTCGGGTCGGCCAAAAAACCAGGCTTATTTTTAAGAATCAGGACGCTGAACTGCATGCGTTTGTCCCGGGTGGACTGCTGAGCGGAATCAGTTTCCAGGTCAGTGGAACCGGGGCTCCGGAGTTTAACCTGAAAGGGCTTCGCCGGGTTCTTCTTCCGTCCTCAGGACAAACCGACATCCTGTTTGTGCCTGGACAGCCGGGCGTGTATCCCTTTTTCTGTGACCTGCCTGGCCATGTGATGAGTGGAAGCGTCGTGGTGAAGGAATAAAAAAATATGTTACATTGGACAGGGCTTTACCAAACTACGATGCCATACACATGAAATTGGAGAAGCATACGTCAATGCAGGACCCTTGTCGTTGGAAACTTGACCGAGATGGGCATTCCCATTTTTTCTCTTGGCGTTCTCGATATGGGAGCGGATGGGTGTTTCGGTTCTCAAGCTTCATGGGTATGGCAATTTGGTTGTCGTTTGGAGGCGTGGCCTTGGCTTCCGCCACCGAGGTGCTTGGGCCGCAGGCACAGGCTGCCATCCAGGCCGTGCGGCAGTATGCCGAAGCTGTGGCCGCCGGTGATCCCGTGCGTGTCGCCCAACAGGATTTCGTATGTTTGTTGAACATGGTGCAGGACCGCTCGGTTGGGGAGGGAACGTTTCCTCCGCCTTCGAATCCAGTTTACTCCTGGTGTTGGGAGCGCCTCGTCAAAGTCCATTCCGAGGTCATCGAGAGCAAGGACCGGGGCCTCGATGAGCTTTGGCCTGGGAAAGGCACCTTGGTCAATTTTGCGGATTTTAAGCGCTTTCTTATTGCTGAAACCGGGTCCCGCCAGTTAGCCCCATCGTTTTTCGTGATGAACCCAATTGGAGCGATTGCCGGCGCGCCAGGATTTACGCTGGAACCCCTTGGGACTGGTCCACTCCCCCATGCCTCCTTCCGCATTCATGAAGGGGATCCCGTCGTTGCGGTTCCAACGACCCTGGTCCGGGTGAAGATCCATTACCCTGACCCGATCACCTCACCCGTCGCGAATGCGCCTGGACAACAGGACTGGGCCGTTCCTTATAAAAAGCCTATTCACCCGGTCAGAGGAGTGATCGTCAAATGGGTTGTGCTGTCGGGTTTGCAGGCATTGGGATTTCCCACCGACATTGCCGTCCTCAATATCCCACAGGAAGGTTCTTTTGGGACTACAATTCCCTTTGTGGTCGAAGCCGGGGGGTACGAGCCGAAGTCAACGGAATTTTGGGCGCCGGGCGATGCGCCAGAAGCGCTCGATGCCGGGATGGAACAGGCCAGGTCATTCTCGGAGCACCGCCAGCGGATTTCGATGCTCAATCGCGTACTTGCCGTGAACCCAGAACACGAACGGGCGGTGCGAGCTATTTCCCAAGAACTGTATGAAGGGCTTTTGGCTTACGGTGCGCGGCTCCATGGTGTGGAAGTGACGCAGGCCCCCTTAGCCCAACGGTTCGACGAACTGTACTGGACTGTCCAGTCCCAGACGGATCGGATGGATATTTCCCTGGGGATGGAAATGGGCGGAAAGCCGGAGCCAACCCCCGCCGATTATCTTTACACGATGATTCCCGCCATGGAGAGGTTGGCGGATCTCCAACCTGGTGACTTTCAGAACCGGCTTCGCCTGAGTCTGGCGTATCGGTGGACCAATGATCAATTGACGGCCATTATGACTCCGCAGCAACTGCTCACCGAGGTGCCCTCGGAGCAAAGAGGGCTCCGAGCCAGAATCCTCCTTACGTTAGCCTGGTCACGGATCAGTAAGGTGGCCTGGAACCGGCAATTCGACGATCCGGATATTGTCAGGGGATTTGAGGAAGCTGAGGAAGCCTTCCAACTAACAGACGATCCGTTGGATAAGTTCACCGCCGCTTATGCCCAAGCTTACAGTCTTGCATTTCGCCCTCAGCGGGATAACAAGGAAATGTTGACACTCCTTACTGAGGCTCGCCGTTGGTTCAAACAAGTCCCCGGGGCCACCCAACAATCCTGGAACTATCTCCTTCAAAACAACACCCTCAAAGGGCTGGTGGAAACCGATCCGGCGTTTCAATCCCTTTTGGCATCGAATTTCTAGCGAGATCGTGGGCGAGGCTTTGAGCGGCATGGTCGAGGCATCGCCTTTCATGGAATACTCCCCTGTTCCGTGAACCCAGGCTATTGACTTGCCAAGAGGGGCATTCCTTGGATGGATTCAATCCAGCCCAGGCTCCCCCTTTTGCCCCCTGACGTGATGGCTTCAAAATTTTTCCTGTGATTCGGTGTGAATGAATTATTCGCCAACCATGTAGAACAGCTCGGCTCGAAACTTTTGGGGTGGGCTGGTCTCACGCTTGAAGGTCCTGCACGACCACCGGTGTCTTATGGTTTTAGGGGGTGGTCTCCCTTGCCCGTCGAGGCTGGTTGGCACTTCGACTGAGAAGGAGGCCAGTCCTATTTGGATAAATGGGAAGTTGCACCTCGTCTGGTTGTTCTGCAGCGAGCGCGGAGTCGTGCCATCGGACGTTTTGAGGTAAAGTCGGCCAGTCGCCTTCGGTCGGTGTCCCGAATGGTGGTAAACCGTGCGGAGACCATATGCCCGGAAGCCGATGGTGGGGCGGGGTCTGAATGGGTCACAAGGGCCTGGGCGACAATGGCCGTCATGGGAGGGAGCAGCAGGCGGATGTGCAGGTGGGTTTCTGGTTCAAGTGGTTGAGTGGCTTCGAATTGGAGGCCGAAGGGATGGATGGTCAGGTTTGTCAGCTTTAAAGTATGAACGGCCGGTTCCTCGTCGGGCCAGTAACTCAGCCACAGACGGGCTTTGGTCCCAGTACTTGTCCAGTTTGGGAGATTGTTTCGATGGGGACTTTTTGTTGCGGTGGCCACCAGGGAATTCTCACGTGAAGTGGTAGGCGCTCGTCCCTATGGGGTTTCTTTTCGGGATGTCGGTGTTGTTTCTTAACAAGAAGGAGGGTGTCCTCTCTCTTGGGAGTGGTCCTTTTAATGGGTTGCTCAGTAGGGTTAAACCAGGTGGCTTGGGTCTTGGTGGGGAAGAGAATTGATGGAGCTTGATTTCCGGAAAAACCCGAGCATTCTTGGCTCTATGGTGGATTCCATGGCTGATGGCATCTTTACGGTGGACGCCAATGGGGTCTTCGTGGCCTGGAGTGCTGGTGCGGAAAGGATCACCGGGTATTCAAGCGGAGAGGTTGTGGGCCAACCGTGCCATATTCTTGAAGGGAAAAACTGCAAGGGATTTAGCACCCTTGCTGATGTGTTAGCTTCTCCTACCCCCCCGCCTGGTGGGATTTGTCATCAGGAATGCAAGGTTTTGGCACGGGATGGACGCGAACTCTACCTGTACGGAAATATTTCGGTGCTCATGGATGAAAACGGAAAAGTCGCCGGGGCCGTCGGGTGTTTTGCTGATTTGACGTCCTTCATCCTGACGAACGAAAAAATTGCCGTGTTGGAGGAACAGGCCAAATCCCGAGACGCTTTCCAGCAATTGGTTGGGAAAAGCCACGCAATGCAAGAGGTGTTTCGCCGCCTGCGGTTGGCGGCTCAGAGCGAGGTGCCGGTCCTTTTGTCAGGAGAGTCAGGCACCGGGAAGGAACTGGCGGCCCGTGCCATCCATGCGTTGAGTCCAAGGAGGGACCAATCCTTCTTTGGGATCAATTGCTCGGCTATTCCCGAAACGCTTCTGGAGAGCGAGTTCTTTGGCCATGTGAAAGGCGCTTTCACAGGTGCGGTCCGGGATAAGGTCGGCATTTTTCAAGCTGCCCATGGAGGAACCCTGTTCTTGGATGAGATAGGCGATACTAGTCCACTGCTCCAGCTCAAACTTTTGCGTGTGCTTCAGGAGGGAGAAATTCGGCGTGTTGGGGATGAGCGGGGGATCAAAGTGAATGTGCGCCTTGTCACGGCCACGAACAAGGATTTAAAGAGCCTCCTTGTCTCGGGGGACATACGGGAAGATTTTTATTACCGAATCCGGGTGTTTGAAATTACGCTCCCCCCCTTGCGGGAACGGAGAGAGGATATCCCGCTCCTCGTGAATCATTTTATTGCTGAGGTTGCCGGTGCTAAAAAGCACCCAGTCAAAGACATCGCCAAAGACGCCATGCAGCACCTCATGAATTATTCGTGGCCGGGCAATGTCCGGGAACTCAAGAATGCGATTGACCATGCCTTTGTTACGGTGAGTGGGAACTGTCTCACGCTCCTAGATCTTCCCCCTGAAGTGAGGCTTCCTCCGTCACAGACCCCAAGTGGCAAACCTGATTCACTTATCACGCCGGAGGAGGAAGCTGAACGCACCCGAATTCTCGAAGCCCTACAAAAGGCCAAAGGAAGTAAAACCAACACGGCCAAGCTGCTCGGGATAAGCCGGGTCACGCTATGGAAAAAACTCCACCGGCTGGGAATCCATCCCATCAACCATTAACAAAGTTAACTTGTTAAGTTAACACGTTAACTCCTACCCATTACCCTACCGATTTTTCCCGCCATTCTCTAGCCACGTATTATTTAAGTTGTTGAATTTATTTAATTTTTAAAATAATTTCATCCTGGCAATGTTGGCACCTTGTTTGCTAATCACAGGAGTAGAATCACACTCCTCACAAGGAAAAGGCCCCTGAATCCAAACCGAGGTCGCTCCTAGACGGGAAATTCTGAAAGTGGAGCACACCATGATTCTAAAACAATATTACCTTAGCTGCCTTGCTCACGCCTCTTACCTCATTGCAGATGAACAAACCAAAACCGCTGTAGTGGTTGATCCTCAAAGAGATATTGATCAGTACGTCCAAGAGGCGGAATCCCATGGGTGGATAATCAGGTACGTGTTTTTGACCCATTTCCACGCTGACTTTTTGGCCGGGCATCTGGAGTTGCGAAATCGAACGGGCGCTGAAATCTGCCTTGGCGCCCAGGCTCAGGCGGAATATCCCTTTAGACCATTGAAAGATGGAGAGGTGGTGGAGTTTGGCCGGGTGCGGTTGAAAATATTGGAAACGCCGGGGCACACGCCTGAGGCCATTTCGATTCTCCTCTTCGACCTCGACCAAAGTGAGACAGCCCCCCATGCGGTGTTGACAGGGGATACGTTATTTATTGGGGACGTTGGTCGGCCCGACCTCTTTGCTTCTGTCGGAATGAGTGCAAAAGAATTGGCCGGTGCGTTGTACGAATCCCTCCACAGCAAGCTGCTTCCTCTGCCCGATGATACGCTGGTCTATCCCGCTCATGGGGCGGGGTCCATGTGCGGGAAACATCTTAGCCCTGAGACTTTCTCCACCCTGGGAACCCAGCGTCGGGACAACTACGCCCTGCAGCCCATGAGAAAAGAAGATTTTGTTGAATTGGTGACGAGCAACCAGCCAGAGGTGCCCCTGTACTTTGGTTTCGACGCGATGTTGAATCGCCAAGAACATCCGACTTTGGATGCAATCATTCAGCGAGGGCTTCTTCCCCTGTCCCTCAATGAGGTGCTGGTCTTCCAGCGGAATTGTGCCCAGGTTTTGGATGTGCGTGACCCGGCGGATTTTGCGCGTGAGCATTTGGCTGGAAGTATCAACATTGGCTTAAACGGAAACCTTGCGACATGGACCGGGACCATTCTGGCCCCTGAAATCTCCATCGTGCTGATTGCCGATCCCGGTCGCGAGTGGGAAGCGGTGATGCAGTTAGGCCGGATTGGGTACGATCATGTGGCTGGATGCCTCATGAGGGGCATCCGGGCATTAGAGGCCAGGCCCGACCTCCTTCGGAGAACCGAGCGTATCACCGCAGCGGAATTAGCCGAACACATCGCCAATGATCAGGCCCCTCAGGTGTTGGATGTCAGGACCGAACCGGAACGAGAGGAGGGCCGGATTGATCACAGCCTCCATATCCCCTTGAATCAGTTACAGACGCGGATGGGGGAGGTTCCACGAGGTGGCGCGCTTGTCGTCCACTGTGCGAGTGGTTATCGGTCCTCGATTGCCGCCAGTCTGTTGAAGAGGGCCGGGGTGAACGAGGTGATGGACCTACTTGGTGGCTATGAGGCATGGCAGGAAACCTGGCAAAAGTACGAGAAGCCGACTGTGGAAACGTGTTCCTCCAGCTCCAAACTGTTAATGAGGTGATGACAATGCAGATGATGTTACCCGCGAATGAGACGACCTATCCCTGGATCCGTGATGTTGACCTTTTCGCCGGTGGGCGGATGCGGGAGGACCTCCTGTTGCTGGATGTGCGGACCCCTGGAGAGTTCGGAGAGGTCCATGTCCCGAATTCCACCAATGTGCCCCTGGCCGACCTTCCACACCATTTACCAGAGTTGAAATTTCAGGCTGAAGAGAAGACCGTGGTGCTGCTCTGTAGAACACAAAACCGTGTGAAGGTCGCCTACGACCAATTACAGGAGGCGGGCATTATCAATTGCCAAATCCTCGAGGGTGGAATTACCGCGTGGAAAGACGCGGGGCATCCTGTGGTTCGAGGACGAAAAGCGATCTCACTGGAGCGGCAAGTTCGCATGACTGTCGGCAGTCTGGTGGTGGTGGGCGTGATTTTAGGGGCCGTGGTGAGCCCATGGTATCTTCTCTTGCCCGGTGCAGTTGGGGCTGGACTGGTGCACGCCGGCCTGACGGATTCCTGTTTGATGGCAATCCTCCTTGCCAAACTTCCTTTTAATCGGGGAACTCAGGGAATGGGAAAATCCGCTCTGGGAAGGGGATCGAATATGGACCAGGAAAATGTTCCGGAGAATAGGGCATGGAACGGGAGGTCATCATGACTTGCCAACGGTGCCATGGGTTGATGGTCTATGACCGGGTGTTTGATCTTGAGGCTGAATTTTTAGAGCTTCCAATCTGGCGATGTGTCAACTGCGGGGAGTCACTTGATCCCATTCTCCTGCGGAATCGTCAGAGTCAGGATCAACACAGCAAGACTCTCACCGCTGAAGTGGCTTAACCGCACACACGGGATATCGAGACCCAGATTCCAGTTAGTAGGTGAAGCATTCGGGCGGGTAGGAGGATTGCGCTGCTGTGCTCCGTGTGACGTACCATGGGAAGGAGGAAAAGGTCTCGGAAAAATCCCTGGCCTTAGAGGCATGCTTCAACGGGATTTCACGGATACAACCTGGTAAGCTGCCCGGACGGATGGTGAGCTGTATTGGATTCTTCACAATGGAAGTCCTGAGACCGACATGGCGCCATTCATTCCCTAAGTGCTCTCTCCAGAAGAAGCCTGACAGGTCCTGATGTATGTGCGGTCCTTCTCGCCCCATCCTCCCCATATGTAAAAATCCTAGCCATTTCGACTACCCTGTTTAAACAGTAGCGTGAGGACCCGACCGGAGCCGATGAGGACTCCCACCTTTTGAGTCCTTGTCTAGGAGCCTGTCCGAGATTAGACTGATCTACTACGGTTGCGCTGGATTTGGCCAGATCTTCCGTTCCTTTTCGTCCCATAGGCCCCACCATTCCC
>JACZVJ010000219.1 GCA_022572725.1 Nitrospinota bacterium
GAGTAGTTTGATGGTCAATTTGGGGATTTGATTTTTGGGTTGGGGAATATTCGGGATGTGGTTCCAGGGCTGAACTAGGGTTATGACGGCCAATATATTGAGGGTTTGAAATATCATTATAGAAGCTAGTTGGAGCCCAACAATTGTCCAGCTTTGCCAAGACATCCGTAAAATGAGAGGCCTAACTGACGAACCAGAACGGTTCCTTGGCGGGGTGGAAAACGAAAAGAAAAGTTCAAAGCCTGTTGCTCTTTGCGATTTCATTGCCGGGGTATGCTGGCTTTTTCTTTTGTCAAACGATAGGCGACCAGGTAGGCCCAGCGCACTTTTGAAGAGAAGCCCAGGGGCGTGGGGGGACGTCGCTAACTGACAGCAGCCTACGATCCTAAATGACATTCCCAAAAGTAGCTTGACAAAAACTAGGTTCGAATTCTGGCGTCGGCGTACATTCCGGAGGAAGTCTAGTATGATTGTAGTCAAAAGATGCAGGGTGCTCGTAATATTAATGTTGCTTGCTTCCGTGACTGTGCATGCCTGGGCGCAGGGCGGGGGCTGGAAGAAAGAATGGGCCAAAACCCTCGCAGCGGCCAAAGAAGAAGGAAGGATCAATATTTACATGTATTATCGATCCGGGGCCGTCCTAAAGGTTTTTGAGAAAGAACACCCTGAGATTAGGGTCGTGTCCGTGACGGGAACAGGCTCACAGTTAACTGCCCGGATCAGGGCGGAAAGGAGAGCCGGGAAATACATCCCCGACGTGTTCAATGGAGGCTTCCAAAGTAATTTCAACGTCCTTTATAAAGGTGGGGCCTTGGATCCAATCAAGAATGCCCTCATTCTGCCTGAGGTTGTCGATGAATCCAAATGGTACGGCCGGAAGCACCGCTACGTAGACAAAGAGAACAGATATATTTTTGCCTATCTGGCGCGCCCAAGAGGCGGACAGATGTCTTATAATTCCAAACTTGTTAATCCAAGGGAGTTCAACTCCTATAGGGACTTTCTGAACCCCCGATGGAAGGGAAAGATTGTCTCTTTGGACCCTACACTCACCACTCTCGGTAAGAGATAAGCATAAGATAGGAGTACAATGAGGAATCATTTTGAACCATCCTCGAGAGTGAGGGAAAAGTACCAATGAAAAATTTACTCACGTGGCTCATTCGTAAGAATCGCTGGAGTGTTTTGATTTTTATTGAATTGGTCTTGATCCTGGCCAGCGAGGTCGTTTTAGCCGAAGAGTTAAGGCCGGGGTGGAAATCGGCCTGGGAGAAAACAGTGAAGATGGCCGAGGAGGAGGGTCGGCTTAACCTTTACGTATTTAGTGAAGGTCCAGTGACTTTTGAGACTCTAGAGGCCTTTCAGAAAGCGTATCCCAAGATCAAGGTCATCTCGGTTAAGGGTCGAGGATCTCAGCTTGTGCTGAGAGTGATGGCCGAACGGCGAGCTGAGAAGTACTTGGCGGATGTCTATACCGGCGGCAAAAGCAGCGTTTATTCCGTTCTCTATAGAGGGAAGGCTTTAGATCCAATCGAGCCTCACTTCATCTTGCCAGAGGTTGCAGATCAATCCAGGTGGTGGGACGGTCGCCACAAATATGTAGACCCGGAGGGAAAGTATATTTTTGCCTTCATGGGTAATGGTGGAGCCACTGCGGTCAATTACAATACAAAGCTCGCAAATCCAAAGGAGTTTAGCTCGCTCTGGAACCTGCTCAACCCGAAATGGAAAGGCAAAATCGTATCAATGGACCCTCGAGTACGAGGCTCTTTTAGCACCAATCTGCTCTTCTATTATCACCCGAAGTTTGGTCCGGAATTTATCAGGCAATTTTATGGTGGGATGGACGTGACATTCTCCCGGGATCGGCGTCAGGCGGTCAATTGGTTGGCAACGGGTAAATTTGCCCTATGTGTGCCTTGCACTTCTGATGAAATCGAACGGGCCATAAAGCAGGGTCTTCCCATAGCCGTCTATCGGGCCATGGATGAAGCCGCTAGGATGACCTCTGCCGGCGGCACCCTTAATTTGATGAACCGTGCACCTCATCCCAATGCTGCCAGAGTCTTCATAAATTGGTTACTTTCTCGGGAAGGCCAGATCCTGGCTCAAAAGGCAGGCTCAAACTCCCTCAGGACTGATATTCCGAAGGAGGACGTGGATCGAGAGAACCTAAGGATTAAAGGGTTGGACTATTTTGACTCGGATAATCC
>JACZVJ010000220.1 GCA_022572725.1 Nitrospinota bacterium
GGTCCTTCATCGAGCGAAAGCGAATTGAGCGGGAGCTGAGAATCACGCAGGAATTATATCTTCGGATGGCCGACCCTCAACAGAATCAGCCTCAAATTGAATCAGGGAGAATACAAGAAGTCGGTCCCAAAAATCATGACCTCAACCCTGGCTTTGGCATGTGTCATGCAAATTTTTTTAAAAAGATTTTAATAGGGAATTGAAGGTAGGGGTTTGCCTTGGCCCAGATTTTGGTCATTGATGATGATCCTCAAATCTGCCTCCTAATTCAGGAAGTTCTGGAACATGCCGGCCACACTGTGATGACCACCCAGAGTGCTGCGGAGGGCTTGGACCGTTTCCGTCAGGACCCTGCCCAATTGGTAATTACAGACATTTTAATGCCGGGCAGGGAAGGGCTTGAGACGATCAGGGATCTTCGCCAGGAGGCTCCCTCCACAAAGATCATTGCCATCTCTGCCGGTCTTCAATGGGGTGGTGTGGACGTGTTGGACTTGGCCAGGAAATTTGGTGCGGTTCGCATCATTCAAAAACCATTCGATATGCAGGCCTTGGTTGATACGGTGCGGGAGGTGTTGGAGACCTGAAAGGCTTTATTCCGCATTCTTGCATTGTCAGTTTGATGTGTTCGTCCCTGCTAATTTAGTGACCGCATAAGACCTTTCTCCTACCCCCGAGCACACCCTCAAATTTGATCCGTCCTTGAATCTTCTCTCGGCAGTTTTCCAGGGAAGAAAATGGCAATTTAGGATTGTATGTGTTCCTCATTTTGAAGCCTCTGGGAAAACCGTGTTTGGTATGGAGTGCCCCCCGAAAATTGGACCACCGAATATGTTAGGTTTTCCTCAACCTGAGGAGGACCTGGATGAAGAAGAAACGGTTTACGGAAGAACACATTGTCCGGATTGTGCGGGATGCGGAAGCCAGTACGATTGAAGGCGCCGCCCGGCAACATGGGGTGTCGGAGCAGTCAATCTATCGGTGGAAGCGACAGTTTGGCCAGATGGACGTCCCGGATGTGCGGGAGCTCCGTCGGCTCCGACAAGAGAATGGCCGCTTGAAAAAAGTTTTAGCGGAACGGGACCTGGAAGTGGAAGTGATGAAGGAACTCCAAGCAAAAAAGTGGTAAGCCCACGAGCACGACGGCAGGTCGCCCACACGATCTGCGCTCGTGGGCTCAGTGCGCGTCGGGCCGCTCGGCTCTGCATGACCGCCCGTTCCGGGATGGGCTATGTGGCCAAGGGGCCGAAACGGGACGCCCGGCTCGCCCAGGCGCTACGGGGGGTGGCCACGCGCTATCCCCACTGGGGCTATCGATTAGCGGGTGGGTTTCTACGGCAACGGGGCTGGCGGGTGAATCTCAAACGCCTTCACCGGGTGTGGCGGCAGTGTGGGCTGCAGGTCCCCATCCGAAAGCCCCGCAAGAAAATCGTGACGGGCACGACCCTCCAGCCCACGGCCAAACAGAAGAATGACGTGTGGAGTTGGGATTTTGTCCATGATGCCACGAGTGCCGGGTCCCCCTTGCGGTGTTTGACGGTGAAGGATGAAGCCACCCGCCTCTGTTTGGCCATTGAAGTGGATCACGCATTCTCGCATCAGCGCGTGATCGAGGTACTGAAACGCCTGCTGGTGCTCTATGGTCCCCCCCGGTACATACGGAGTGATAATGGGCCCGAGCTGGTGGCCCAGAATCTGACCACGTTTTTCAAGGACCAGGGCATCAGGCCGAGTCGCATTGCCCCCGGCAAGCCCTGGCAGAATGGCAGCAATGAGAGTTTTAATGGGACCTTTCGGCGAGAATGTTTAGATGCTGAGCGGTTTCATAGCTTGACGGAAGCGCGGGTGGTCATCGAAGATTGGCGCCGGCAGTATAACCACGAGCGTCCCCACAGTGCGCTAGGTTATCAAACGCCCGCGACCGCGTATTGGGGGGGGCTTCCCAGTCGTAAGCACGTGAGAGGAGGCCTTTCAGAAGAGGCCGAGAAAAATTCGATGCCCACAGTTGCCCTAGGAGCGACGATCGTCCAGCAACGCGATTCAAGGGTCGCGTCAATTGAAGGCAGTTCCGGGGGTAAAGGGATATGACAACCTGGAAAACCTAACATTCCAAGTGGCCAAAGAATGGGGGCTGCTCAGGGCCTCCTCACCAAGCAGGACATCCTGGACGCCATTCGGGAATTGCGCCGGAAGAATCCCCAGGCCA
>JACZVJ010000118.1 GCA_022572725.1 Nitrospinota bacterium
ACCCCTTTCAACGATGGCGGCGAGGGGAATATTGGGGGACTGGCCAGGGGGGATTCGGGGGCAACTTCGGCGGGTTCGGAGGCGGGATGGGGGGGCAGGGGCTGAGTTGACCACCCAAGGCTGAGTCCTGGTTTTGTTGTGTTAGGGCCTGTTAAAAAATAACTTGGACATCTCGCATCCCATCTTCGGGCCATCTTTGAACGCGCCTCAATCGAAAACACCTCACCATAGCCATGCTATGCCTCGGAATTTTCTCAATCGTTCCGTCCAAATCCGACCCAAATCTGGGCGCGATTTTGTCCAAATTATTTTTTACCAGGCCCTTAGCCTGAGTCATCACGGAAACAGAACTTGACTCTTTTTCAGACTGACGAAGCAGAATTCTTTCGAATGGGAACAAACCGCTGCTCTTCCAGGTCGAGAAGGTCAGCCCAACCCGTGATGTCGGTGCGCGTGGAATCAATCCCATCACGAATTTTTGTAAAGTGGGCCCGTTTGTCTTCGGAATCGGGTCCGAGGGTGAGCATCATTTCATTCCAATTTTCAAGGTCTGCAGGTGAACGAGACGTAGCGACAGTCCTAAACCAGTCGAGGATGTCCTGATCCGTGCGAGACTCCACGGCGTGAATAAACTGATCGGCTGTCAGCCCGGTGAAATCTAACAACCGGTTGTCCAGCGGGCAGGGGTAGAGATAGTCTCCCAAAGTGCCGGCGAGAGAGGCCCGGCACTTATCGATCATGCGTGCCAAATGGACGTACCCACCTATTTTCTCCCGCACACTGCGGGGAAACTGCACCCGAAGGTCCACAATTACAACGCCTTGTGGTTTTCAAACAAGAGGGTTTTGGTAACCACCTGACCGTTTTCGTAGGAGATGATACGGCGGGTGGCAGGGAGATCAGCCGAGGCGACCCGAACGTGAGTATCCGTGAGGCTCTCCACATTTTGGAGCGAACCATCCTTGGGTGAGAAATAATAGACGGTATACCGGGTTGTTAAGTTCTTTTGGTCTTCGGTCAGGGTACTTTCCTCCACATTAATCGTAAAGGCCACATGGGCCATTTTCCGATTAATTTGTGTGATGCGCTCGTCCTTGATCCGGTAGGAAGACCCCATCCCATCCCCGTGGATGGAGAGGCGAGGACCAAGGGGATGATTGTCATCGGCGTCCAACGTTAGCGAATATTTCCCATCGGATTCTTGAAAACTTCGCGGTCCCCTGTGGACAGCAATCATGGCAAGCTGGTTTTGCGTCCAATTTTCTAATTCAGGGTTTGAAAGAGTGACGGTGACTTCTTTGGGTCCTTTGACGGTGACTGTGCCCTTCGTTTCCTGACCATCGATATTGATGCAGAGATCCGCTTGGAACCCGCCGAAGCCAGTTGGCCATCGAGCGGTCTTTTCAAAGGCCTTTTGCATGAGAGCTCGGGCCTTTGGATCATCGTGGACATCGGTTTGAGTTTCCTGTCGAGTAGACGTTTCCATGGGGGGACTCCTCCTTAAAATCAAAAGGGTGTGTGAACGACGAGCGCTGCCTTGAATAGGCTAGAGTGTGATTATAGAAAAGGTCCTGGGCTCTGAACAACTCAGGCACATCGCCGGCCTGGCGAGGGTTTTCAACACATGGTGAAAGCGGTCTCTGAGTCGAGTGTGGGATCTCATCGCCATTCAAGACTCGTTCAGCTTTTTTCAGACTCGAAATTGCCTGGCACTTATGTTGCTAGATAATGGTAAGGGAGGTTCAGAGGGATGCATGTCTTGATCACGGGAGGGGCCGGATTCATTGGATCTCATACCGTAGAGGCTTTGCTCGAAGGTGGAGCCACTGTGCGGGTTCTGGATAATCTGTCCGCTGGAAAGCGGCAAAATTTGCCGGATTATAAGAAACTCGAACTCCAAGTAGGGGACATTCGGAACATCCGAGATGTGGCTACGGCCATGCAAGGGGTCACGCATGTCTTGCATTTGGCGGCTCAGGTTTCGGTTCAAGCCTCGGTGGAAGATCCACCCACTTCCTGCACACAAAACATTTCAGGCTTCGTGAACGTCCTCAATGCGGCCCGTGTGCACAAGGTGAAGCGATTCGCCTATGCATCGAGCGCGGCAGTGTATGGAATTCCTACCCGCCTTCCCCTGTCAGAGGACAGTCCCGTTCAACCGATTTCTCCCTACGGGTTGGAAAAGAGCGTCAATGACCAATATGCCATGCTGTTCCATAGTTTGTATGGCTTCTCCTCCCTGGGGCTCCGGTACTTTAATGTTTTTGGGCCCAGGCAAGACCCAAAGTCCCCTTATGCCGGGGTGATCAGTAAGTTTCTCGAATGTATCGCTCGGGATAGCCCCCTGGTCGTGTTTGGGGATGGCAAACAGACAAGAGATTTTATTTTCGTCAAAGATGTCGCCCAGGCTAACCGAGCCGCCCTCGACGGGGAGGGCGGAGGTGTCTGTAATGTCGGGACCGGCCAAAGCCGGACACTCCTGCAAGTGATCGAGGCCCTTTCCCTATGCGTGGGTCGATCACTGGCGGTCCAGCATATGCCGCCCCGAGATGGCGATATTCAACATTCAGGGACGCGAGCGGATCATGTGCGAGAGTTATTAGGATTTACCGCACAAACTTCCTTGCAGGATGGCCTAAACGCGCTGGTCCAAGAGTCGAGGTCAGGTCCGGGGTAACCGTCATCGGCTTCCCATAATCCCGCATGGCCAGAAACCCTTTTGCCAGAAAAGGCCTCCTTTGCGATTCAGGTCCCACCTTCCTCGGGAAACCTTCCTTTCTTTCATTGCGAAAGGATGGTCGGGAATGAACCGAGCAAGTTCCCGAGCCTTCTCCTGAGTCTTTTGATCCCTTAATGGGTCACACCATATTTCCCGCCTTTACCCCTACCCGATTTCAGAACTAGCCGCGCCTTCGTATACCCCGAAAGAATTCGATCCAGTCAGGTAAGGCGACACCTGAACGTGTAAGGGTGAGGCGGAGGTAAGAATCGGGCCCCCGCTGGATTGAACGAAAAAGGGAGAATTCAAGCAGATAGAGAATTCAGAGGGTAGTAGGGAAGAGGCAACGGGAAGGGAGATGACCAAAAAGCACGTTGGTGCCGAGGGACAGAATCGAACTGTCGACACCAGCCTTTTCAGGGCTGTGCTCTGCCAACTGAGCTACCTCGGCCCAACGGTAAATCCAAGAGTCCTCAAGGCCTCTGAATGTCAAAGACGTGGACCAACTCCCTCTTAGAAGTGGGGTTCCTGTGTAACAGGATTTCTTCCGCAAAATCAAGCATGGAATGAATCAGAGTTATCATAAATGAGGAATGGCCAGAGGGCTATGGCTGACTCTTGGCAATGAAGCGAAAGGCCTTAGCCCCCAAGGACGTTACATTTGGTACGGCCAGGGACGGTTGATGACAATTTCCTTCCGGCTCACGGTGAGATAGCCATCCTCCTGTAACACCTTCATAGCCCGGCTCACTGTTTCCCGCGTGCACCCAATCATATGAGCCAATTCCTGAAAAGAGGGTCGCTCTTGAATCACCAAGGTTTCATTAATTCGTTTCCCATGAGTTTCCCCCAGGCTAGAAAGGCATTGGGACATCCGGCCATAAATATCAAACATGGCCAGACTTCGGATCTGATCATCGGCTTTCCTCAGGCGGGTAGAAAGATTTTTGAGGATTTTTAGGGCGATTGGCGGGTGCCGCTGCAAAAGTTCCATAAAACTTTTCTGCTCAATGGACAGGAATTCAGAGTTTTCCAACGTTAGAACGGTCGCTGAGCGAGGAGCAGCTTCCAGAATTGCCATTTCCCCAAAAAAACTGCCGGGACTAAGGATAGAGAGAATAATTTCCTGCCCCCCTTCCCCTAATAGCACAACCTTGACCTTACCGGAAAAGATGACCAGCAGGAAATCGCCAGGGTCGCCTTCGTGGAAGACAATACTCCCTTTCGGATAGCGTTTCCGCCGAGAGGAAGAAAGAATGAGGTCCAATTCTTGATGCGAGAGCTCGGAAAAAAGGAAAATCTTTTTGAGGTGCTCCCTTTGGAGATTCATGCCTTTTTCTCACCAGGGTCTGAGTGTTTAGGGGTTACATAGCGAAAGTCAGCATTATAACAGAGACGTGAGTAAATGGGGTGAGGGAGAAACGTTCTTCCCAGCTTCATCCTTTTCCTAGATTTTCCCATGGGTTACAAAACCTGTTGGTGTCGTTACATCGTCATAATTGTGAAGCTTGAATCAGTCAGGTCTTTGCCCTAACCCGGACGAGCCGGAACCAAACATGGCGAAGGAATTGTCAGGCGTCAGGCGAAACCCAAAGCCAAAATGGAAGAGGCACATTCCAAAAGTATGGAAGAATGCCCGTTTCCAAAAGGTTGGATTTGCCCGGAAGGGCCTTCATCCCCTTAACAGACCAGGATTTGTGAAATTCTACAAACATTTCTTTTCAGAAAAACACAGAATTTCGTTCATAAGAGTCTAAATACAATAAGAGGAGCTTGACGGATTTCTGGAGCGGAGAGTATTCTCCGGTTGGTGTTCTAGCCAGTGTGAGGAAAGAACTGAGGATCTGAGGAGAAGCCATTGAAGAAGAGCAAGGACGTCCCGGAAGAGGTCCAGGAAGGCCAACCCGAGCCGGAAAACGCCGACCGACCAGAGGAACAAGAAGAAGTTGACGTCAAGACCTACCTGGAAGGTCTGCTCAAAAAGGCACGAGGGGCGGCACGCCCAATGGGTGTGCTCACCACAGCCGTGAAAAATAAAGCGCTGCTCGCCATGGCAGATGGTCTGGAGGAAAATGTCGAAACTCTCATGGTCGCCAATGAAAAGGATCTTGAGGCCTTCGACGAAAGCAACGGCCGGGAGGCCATGGCAGACCGCCTCAAATTGACCCCGGAGCGTATTGGCGAAATGGCGGCTGGGGTGCGAGAGGTGGCCAAACTGCGAGACCCGGTAGGGGAAGCCTCTGGGATGCGCGAGCGTCCCAATGGCATGCAGGTAGGCCGGGTACGGGTTCCCATTGGGGTCATTGGGATCATTTACGAATCACGACCCAATGTCACGGCCGATGCTGCAGCCTTGTGCTTGAAATCCGGGAACGTGTGCGTGCTCCGGGGTGGATCGGAAGCCATCCATTCTAACTCGGCCATTGCCGGTATTTTGTCAGAAGCCGCCCAAAAAGCAGGAGTCCCAGAGGGGGCTATTTCATTTGTGGATCGGACCGAGCGCGAGGCCGTGCTCGACCTGCTCCAACAAGATCGGTACATCGATCTCATTATCCCCCGGGGCGGGGAGTCACTCATGGAGACCGTGACGAAGAATTCCACCATCCCCGTCATCAAACACGACAAGGGGGTCTGCCATATTTTTGTTGATGGAGACGCGGATGTCGAGATGGCCTTACGGATTTGTGTCAACGCCAAGGTGCAGCGCCCCTCAACCTGCAATGCGATGGAAACGCTGTTGGTGCACCAGACTATTGCCCGCAACCTGCTCCCCGAGCTGGGCCGCCAATTGGATGAGGCCAAGGTAGAAATTCGAGGGTGCCCCAAGACGGTCAGCCTCGTCCCCCAAGCCAAGCCGGCGGCGGAGGAGGATTATGGACAGGAATTTTTATCGCTGATTTTGGCAGTGAAGGTCGTGAAAGATATCGACCAAGCCTTGGAACACATTGACACGTACGGCTCCCACCATACCGAAGCCATTGTGACGAGTGATTACACCCGGGCGATGCGGTTTTTGAGAGAAGTGGACGCCAGTGCGGTGTTGATCAACGCCTCAACTCGATTAAACGACGGCTATCAGTTTGGCTTGGGGGCAGAAATAGGCATCAGCACAAGCCGCATTCATGCCAGAGGCCCGATGGGCCTGGAAGACTTAACCTGCGCGAAATACGTGGTGTATGGGTCCGGTCAGATTCGAGAGTAGCCCAGAGACAGACCGGGCCTGCATTCCTGAATTCACCCACGAGCTGTGATCATCCCCCTCACATAAAACGCGTCCGGTTCTCAAATCTGGTGAAGCCTTGGTAGAAGACCAGGCCTTTTGGACGTCAATCCTTCAACAGCCGGGGACGCTGGTTCTTCCCGGGAACCATCGATATGGCCAGAGCCTCGAGCTGGCTGGGGGAAAAGCTGTGCGACAGCCGAGCGGCCATTGGGTGTTCTATGGACTGGAGGGACGGCGGTTTCTCATGACCGACCCGGATGGGCACCCTCTTCATGAATGTGACTGGGGTCAGGATTCCCAGGGCGGAGTCACGCTTCTTGCAGCACGCCTGTATTTGGATTGGGGCCAATGGGTGGGCTTGAAGCCGGGGGGCATGGTGAACACCATTTCCCTGGATCTGTCCACACGGCCGGGCTGGCAAAACATTTCCAGGGGGGATTTGCAGAACATGGCTGCTCAGGTGATGGGGGTCCCCCTGACCGAGATCGAGTTTTTTTATGGAGAGCAGGACCTGGTCATTGCGCAAACAGGAATGGCGACCATACGGCACCGGAAGGATGCCTTTTACGTCTTAGACGAGGGGCGATTCGATCACGCAACGTTCATGTCCTGCATGGGCGCCATGCACTGGGCCCGAATCGATTTTCTCCCGGTGGTGGAATTATTCCAATCCCTGTTGCCGGGGACGGGGAGCGCGGCCTTTGAGCTGATCCGGGGTTTGCATGATGACCAGAACCCAAAGGATCCAGTGCCGTTGAAGTACCGGGGCATACCCACCTATCCCTCAGAAGCGGCCTTTGGGCTCTTCAGCAATTTCTTCACGCCGTCGGTTTCAGGAACCGAAAGCCCCTTGACGGTCTTCATGGACCAGTCCCGTTCCCATGAAGTGACCTGGTTCCCCAACCCGGACCCACCCCGACGGTATCTGGATCAGGAGCAACGGCTCTGCGTGACGGTAAAGAAAGGGGCCATACAAAAGGTCACGGCGGCTGACGACCCGACGGGGCTCCCCTTTGTGCAACCTGACCGAATAGGCTTTGCCGCCTGCGGGCGAACAGTAAAAATCCAAGCGGGAAATCTTGTCCTGCAAGGCCAGGGGGTGAGGAAACACATTCCCGTGAATCCCTCCTGGGGAATGACACAAGAAGCCTCCCCGCCGTTTACCCCAACGGGGACTCAGAACTGGCACATTCTCTTCCCAGCCGGGGTCCCGGCCGTGGAGCCGGCGCAAGCCTTTTCGGCTGTCCTGCTCTACCCGGAAGACCGCACAGAAATTGGTGAACGAGAAAGCCAACCCTTCGTCGCCGATTATTGGGAAGACCTCGTGGAGCAAGACGCAGTCCATGGCCAACAGAGAGCAGCCGCGCATACCGTGTTAATCCACGGCTTCGATGCAGCCATCCGCACCTGCCTCACCCTTGACCGCCTCCGGGACTACACCATCCTCTATACAGCCCCTGCATTCGCCCAAAAACAGGCACAGGCGTTGTGGAACCACCTCGCCAAAATACAAAGGCTTAATTGGCTCACATCATTCAGATTTCTGCCCGAAGCCACCCACGAGGAGTCGGCCTACCAGCAATCCTACGACCTGCTCTATGTGTGGATTCCGTTTGCGCACTATAGCCAACCGGAAGCCGTGGAGGCGAAGCTGCGACGAGTGACGAAAGCCTTAAAACCTGGCGGGCTGGCGATGGTCGCCGGCCCAGAGTCCATTCCCCAACACGTAGCCGGCCTGCCACTCGAGGTAGTGCAGAACGAACCGGTTTCCACTCTTCAGCCCTTCCGCATGCATCAGGCGATCCTCCCCAACGCGTCAATGAATCCACGCCTCCGCGTGTGGCAGCTCAAAAAACGCTGATCGCAGACCGTTTATCCTCCAGTACCGGAATTCACCGGGACCTGTGATCCCCCACAAGGAAGGACAGTTCCATCACGGGTGGGCCTCCATGCCCCTTGCCTTGGGTAGCCAGAGAATACAATGTCTTCTGGAAATGGTTGCTGGAAGCAGAGGTGACACTCCCATACCCCCTGCGTATCTTTTGTAGGGTGGGCACCGCCCACCTCTCATTTGTGGGAGGCGTTGGAATGTTACTTCCTAGGTGATTCCTGTGTATGAATGTACCCACGCATTTTCAAGGGCTGATATCGGATCAGTTGCCAGTTTAGTGGAGTGTGGGGCGAGGAACGAAGGGCACATGCCAGGATGCGTGCCACTGATGACGTCTATCCAGGTACGCTGGCCAGGTGCGCCGGATTCCCCTCTTTGACAAGGAGGGGTGAGGGGAGATGTTCTCCTGTGCGCCTCGTGTCCAGGCGACGCACGTGAGGCACACGGCCCCGTCTCAAATCCCCCTTTCCCCCCTTTGAGCAATCTCCAAAGATCAAGGCGCGGGTGAAACCCTGAATCTTCAATCATCCTCGCTGAACTCATGGGCGATCGGGTCCACGCCACCAACCCCTTCCTTGACCAATCAGGATGAATCGAGTATTGTTGGTCTGACTAGACTAACTAACTTTCACCTTCACCGGACCACTCATTGGGAGCCCACACATGCGAACGGTCAATGTGTATGAGGCCAAAACTCATTTATCGCACCTATTGGATCTGGCGGCTTCCGGGGAAGAAATTATCATTGCCCGATCCGGAAAACCCCTCGCCAAACTGGTGGCCTATCAAGAACCCGCCAAACGGAGAAAACCCGGATACTGGCGAGGGAAAATAAAAATCGCCAAAGATTTCGATGACCTTCCCAAAGACCTCCAAGCGGCGTTTTACGGAAATGCGCGGTGAGACTGCTCTTAGACACCCCTGTGCTCCTGTGGTGGTTGGACCGCTACCAGGCGATTTCCGTTAAGACTCAA
>JACZVJ010000119.1 GCA_022572725.1 Nitrospinota bacterium
TTAGGTTGAGGTGGGTGTATGGTCACAACCATTTCAACCTGAGGCGCCGCTTTCTTTCAACTGCTCCATACACCACTTTCGATTATAACTCTCTCATTTAGAAACGGTGCTCAAGGTGCTTGTGGAAACAGGCCAAAAATGTGCACAGATCCTTGATGAGAAAGTGCGAGGTCTTCACTGTGAGGCTGTTGAACTGGATGAGCTATGGTCGTTTGTCCAGAAGAAGCAACGTCGGCTTTCCTCTGACGATCGCCTGTATCATCCAGATTACGGAGACACCTATACCTTTGTGGCGTTAGATCCCACAACGAAAATGGTGGTCTCCTATCTGGTTGGAAAGCGTGATACGGCTCATACAGAGCATTTTATTGCTGATCTGAGTAAACGGGTGGAGGGTGAAGTCCAGTTAAGTACAGACGGCTTCCCCGCCTATATTCAGGCCATTCAACGCCACTTTGGGTATCGGGCTAGCCATGCTGAGTTGATCAAGATGTATGCAGCGGTCAACCCTGGTCCAGGGAGATATGCTCCACCCAAGGTTTCTGGAATTGGGATCAATCCTCGTTGGGGTATTCCTGATCCCAAGAAGATCTGCACGTCGTATGTGGAGCGAAACAATCTCACTATTCGCTGTCAGATTCGACGATTTACCAGACTGACCAATGCTTTCAGCAAGAAGCTGGCAAACTTAAAAGCTGCCGTGTCGCTTTGGTTTTGTTATTATAATTTCTGCCGTGTCCACGGCTCATTGAGGATTACACCCGGGATGGAGGCAGGGCTAACGAATAGCGTGTGGGAGTTGAAGGATCTAGCAGCTTAATTTTAGAAGAGTGAGGGCAGGGCATGAAAGATGGAACAGTTTGGATTGATGGCAAGCAGGCAGTAGACCTAGATGCCTGGAATACACATAGCCCTCAGGTAGTAAGGCAATTTCGGTCGAGCGTAGTGCATTATGGAGTCCTTTCCTGCCCCAAATGCGGAAAAAGGCTGCTTCTTAATAGAATGGATTTTACGGTTAAGCGTGATGGCAGTTGTGTTTCGGATGAGCCAATTCAGTGCGCTAAAGATTCCAAGAGTCATGGCTATATAGGAGGGTGCGGCCATAGCTTTCCTGTCAAGTTGCCAGCCAAGAAATCATACTCAAGAAAATGAAAACCGATCACTACCCAGATTTGGCTCTGTCGACACGTGGAACTCGGATCCTGATCCCTGACAAATCAATGGATTATGTCCAGGCGAATTGTCTCTTCAGAGTCGGATTTTCGTTAAGTTGACAATACCCTTTTTGCATCTGTTCCATCAAGCGTTGATGCTGCCGCTCGACAAGAGCCGCTCGTTCGGCCCGGCCCTCCATAGCATTTTCGACAATGGTTTGGCCTTTGAGTCTTTCGGCCCACCCTGGACTTTGGCTGGTCATTGCCACAGCCTGGACCGTTGCGGAAGTAGAAGGATCCTCCGCTTTGACAATGGAAGGTTGCCCCCAGAGGAAAGCACCTCCAAGGAGCCCTAAGCACCAACTGACTGTGAGAGTAAAACGGTTGCCGTATAACATCGGCCGGCCTCCTTACATAAGGTGAATAAAAAAATGAAAAGCCATACAAACGGGAAATCCGGTGTTTCGATTTCCCAGGCCCCCCTCGCTTATCCTTCCGGCCATGACCAGGGAGGAGCCGAGGAAGGGAATCCTCTTTGGAGAGGGTGGGTAATCCAGAGGCCGGTCCATCACACCCTACCCTTCCCCGGCAGAGTATGATGAGGAGCAAGATAGGTGCCTTCCTCCATTTTCGAAAAGGAACAAAAAAGAATTTCAAATAACTTCAAGCACTTACCATTCAAAAGGGTTGCCCGATGGACCTTCCTTCTCTCCCCTCAAATTCCATGGAATTGGACAAACGAAATTTTTGAAATTCTGGATGTTTCAATAAATCAACAAGTTACAGTGTCTAATGCTTTAGGCGCCGTAAATGGGGATTTGGGGCAGTTTGGGACTGGAATGGTTGGAGAGTCGGAGCAGTTTGGGATTGGAAGAGTTGGAGATGATCCTATTCAATGCTGTACGCCCGCAACTTGTTATAAAGACTGGCTCGACTAATTCTGAGCAGACGGGCCGCCTGGGTTTTCTTCCCACCAGCCTCTTTCAAAGCCTGAATGATGCACGCTCTTTCGGCTTCTTCTCGGGCGGCTTTTCCAGTTGCGCAGAGATCGGGAGATTCTTCGGGCAGGGAGAAGGGATCAATCACATCCCGCTTGGTTATTTGTACCCCTGGACTCGTTACAACAATCCGCTCAATGACATGTTCCAGTTCCCGAACGTTCCCAGGCCAAGAAGTGTGAACAAGAACCTGCATGGCCTCAGGGTGAATATTCAGCAGGGGTTTCTGATGTTTGAGGCAGGAATGTTTCACAAAGTGCTGGACCAATAATGGGACATCCTCTCGACGATCACGGAGAGGGGGGAGAAAGATGGGGAGGACCGCCAGCCGATAATACAAGTCCGCTCGAAAGGATTTGGCCTTCACCAGATTTTGCAATGGCTTATTAGAGGCCGAGAGGACCCGTACATCCACCGTAATAGAACGACTACTCCCGACAGGCTTCACCTCCCCCTCCTGCAGAACGCGTAACAGCTTCGCCTGGAAGGTCAGACTGGTGTCGGCAATATCATCCAAAAATATTGTGCCCCCCTCGGCTTCCTCAAAGAGGCCTTTCCGGGTTGCAACCGCTCCCGTAAACGCTCCTCGGACATGCCCAAAAAGTTCACTTTCCAGCAAGCTCTCAGGGAGGGCGCTGCAATCCACAACCACGAGTGGACAGTTTCCCCGTTTACTTAATCGATGAATGAGTTTGGCCACCAACTCTTTTCCGGTTCCACTCTCACCCTGAATGAGAACGGTTACCTCACTGGGGGCCACCAGTTGAATCATTTCCCTGAGCTGCTCCATGGTGGGGCTTTGGCCAATGAGTTCCCCCAGACCAGTATTCCCCACGCCTGACTTGGCGAACTCCGAGCAACCCGACCTCACAAAGGGTTTCTGCCAGACCATGCTCTCCCCTCTATTCACTCTCATCAGCAGGACACACCCGACTTGGCCACGGTCCCCCGTCAAAGGAACCGCTCGGGGAAAGGGGCAGGTCACTTCTGTTCGGGGAAAAGCGGAATCCTCACCAAAGCCACCGAAGGTGGGGTCCATTTCAAAGACCATCTCCCCCGGGCAAGCCGCACAGGGCTCGGGTGCCGGGTGCCCCCCGGAATTTCCCTGATACCGTGCTCGGTCCAAAAGAGGACATGCCCTGGTAAAACATTCGGCGGGCGAATTACTGTAGACAAGCTCCAGGGAAGGGCTAAAAATGACAACGGGCTCTGATAAATGATCAGCGAGAAGCTTTAATGCTTCCACCCGTGCATTAAGAATGGGATCAGCTTGAGGGATAGGCACGTACGACCTGGCCATCGCTTTGCCCTTTTATTGAATGCGCTCCCCTATAAGGTCGGCAATTTTGAAATTCTGGCAATCCTATATTCCCCAGAGTTGACCAATGGCTACCTTGAGATCGGCAATGCGCATTGGCTTCTCCAGATAAACAGAAACCCCCAACTCCCTGACAGTCGCTTGCGTCTGGGAGTCCCCAAACGCCGTAATCAAAATGACAGGACATGTGGGAACCGCAGCTTTTAGGCGACGAAGATAATCAAAATCTCCAAAAGGCATTTTCAGATCGGTGATAATGAGGTCTGGAGTGAAGAGTCCCACTTGGGAGAGGGCTTCCTTCCCATTCGTGGCTTCCATCACCTGAAAGCCCTCCTCTCGCAATTCATCAACCAAAAGACTCCTCATCGCGGCATCATCATCCACAACCAATATCGTGCAGGTTTTTGCCTCAGCAGTCTTGGTCCCCATCCGTTCCGCCTTTATTCCAGGTCACAGAATTGTTTCATGAGAGCAGCGTGTAAAACGCTAAAGCCACGCGTAGCAAGGGGTTGGAGGACATTCTGGACACATCCAACTTATGGGATCTAGGCCTTCTGCCGTATTTTTGCCATGTGCCTTTTCCATGTCGGCTTGGGGCTTCCCTCCCGCCTTACACCTCCCGCCTCACGGTTCTCCTGCCCTGTTTGGTTCCGGCTATGCAGGGTTAGGTTCTTTTGCTCTTCGAGGGTGATTGGGAGCGAACTTCGGGCTTTTCACGGTCAGGACTGGTATGGGCGCCCGCCTGAGAACTGCGGAGGCTACGCTCCCCATAAATACACGGGAAATCCCTCGCCGACCGTGGGTTCCCATCACAATAAGATCGGCTTGACATTCTTGCGCCCCTTCCAGAATGGCATCAGGGCCAGGTGGATCCTTAAGCAGGAAGCTTGTGGAAATTCCTTTAGATTGAAAAACCCTGGCGAGTTCTTTAATCCGTTTTTCAACCTCCTGGGTCTTTCGCTCGTGGTCACCCCTCGGGATCAGGGTGAAATCAAACCCGTAGGGTGCGGGCTCCCTTACGTGAAGAAGGGTCACTGAAACGTCGAACTCCCTTGCAACATGAAAAGCGTATTCCACGGCTTCCTGGGAATAGTCCGAAAAATCCATTGGCACAAGGAGGTGAGAAGGCACAGGCCCACCCCCTGGGTGTTCCTGACCTGCCTTTCCTTGGGGGGATCCCCTCTCCTCTTGAGTTTCGTGTGGCGATGGGGGTGGACGGCGTACAGTAATGACCGGGCAGCATGCTCTACTAACTACCCGTTCGGCTGTGCTGCCAAAGAGGACGTAATCCAGTCCAGTCCATCCGTGAGTCCCGACGAAAATGAGGTCGGCGCCAATTTTTAGAGCCAAGCGATTTATTTCGTTGGCTGAGCCTCCGGCAAGCTCATGACTCACTGCGTGGATCCCTTCTGTCTTGGCACGGTCCACGGCAGAGCCTAACTTTGGCCCAACCATTTTCCGCTGTTCATCCAGATAGATTTTGGGAACGGTAGCACCCATGTTCAGGTACGGGGGAACCGCCAGCACATGAACGACATCAAGCTCCGCCTCGCAGGCTTTTGCCCAACCTCGCGCATATTGGAAGGCCCACTCGGAGCACTCCGAAAAATCAGTTGCAAAGAGGATTCGTTCTGCCAGTGGTACCATAGAATGAGGCTTCTCCTTTGGTATTATGTGGTTGTCGGTTCTTCACACCCTGCTGAATCTACGCGGCCCCAACGGTGACCAAAAAGATCTCTCCGGTCATCTCGGGATGGATCGAACATTGAAATTGGTACTGGCCTGGCCGGTCGATTGTGAATCGAATATCGATCTCACTCCCGGGTTCTAAAAAAACGCCACTAATTCCTGTTCCATAAGAGATGGAATCACGACCCTCCACTTGGGTGTAGCTCCCCTGAAAGATTTCCGACCTAAAGTCATGTCGAACATCATCTTCGTTTTTCAGGTGGATCACCGTGGGAAGGTAGAGTTGTAAAGGCATTTGGTTTATTCGAAAGGTGAAATCTTTGATGGTGATCACGATCTGTTGCTCGGGTTGGGCGCTTGCCGAAGACAAAAGCCCTATGACAAGGCACCCAGCTACCAGGAAATGCTTGGCCTTTTCCCCCACTTTAGAGGCAAAGGTACTTCTCCTTGCACATCCACCTCCTAAGCACTTTAGCGTTCGCCGCAACATTCCTGCTGCCCTCCTTGGAGATGGCCATGTCGCCCACCAGGCCCCTTTTGTCCCACCCCACCCATACCACCTATGGGGACCCCCTCCTTAGAAATCAGAACACCTTGGTCCCCCTGGTCGCATACACATATCCTTGGAGAATATCCCGCCTGGCTACAACCCCCACCAGTTTGCCGTCAGTATCGACAACTGGCATCCGGATAAGGTGTTTCTCTTCCAACAGGCGGATGAGTTCCTTCGCGGGGGCATCCGGAGTCACCCTGACAGGATCCCAGGTCATCAGGTCGCGGGCACTCACCTTGTCAAGTTCTTTGCCCTCCATCAGGGCTTTCAGCAAATCGAATTCAGACACGATGCCGATAAGCTTGTGGTCTTTGTCCACAATCGGTACGCTTCCGAACCCATGCTCTGTCATGACCTGGGCCAATGTCATCCCCGTGTTGTGGGGACGATAAGCAAACACGTTGTCCTGCATGAACTGCTCGGCCTTGAGGAGTTGGAAATCGTGGGTCCCTACTAGGTAGTCAACACGTCGCATGATGTAGCCCTCCTTTAAGCCTCCTCCACGACATAAGACGGGGAGGCACTAGGTCTTGTCCTTGGTATTCTGGCGCATGAGACCTCCCGCTTCACCCCTGGGCTACCTGGCCGGAGGTGTAACCAGGGTGATCCTCATTCGCGCATGTACGCTCTCAGTCTGATGAAACGAGTGATGCTGTATAGTTTAGACTCCTTTCATTGGGGTTTATGGATGTGTTGTTCACATGGTTTTCAATTCCTAGTTGTTCAAGGAAGCAATGGCCGTGCCAATTGCCCATGCCGAGCCCATGGGTTGGACGCATGGAAAATTCACGAGTTTTTGAGTTGGTGGGTTGGTTGTGCGATGGAGGTTTGTGGAGTGATGCCCCACTCATTCATTGCCCGGTGTAGCAGAAAACACCACATAGTGGCCGTGATGGTTCGGCACCCTTTGAGCAGGTTGATGTGTAAGGGGCAGGTAAGGAGCCAGGCCAAAAATTGACAGAGCGTGGGTGGATCCTGGCTTGGGCACCAAGATATCCAGGCCAGGATGTGCGGCCAAAATGGCTGAGACTAAGGTTCAGGTTCGAAATAAGGCTTAGCCTTGACCACATTCAGAACCTTTTGCGTTCACGGCATTGGTCTTGCGTAATCATACTAATGAAACACTTAGAAAGAATTCGGAGACTGTAAGGAAAGCCCGGCTAAGAGGACCAGGGAAATGTTTGGAAGAGGGAGAGAGAGCGGGATGACACATACCCAGTGGTTTCTGCTTGGTTCGGGGGGCTGGGTAGTGCGAGCTTTCTCCACGTCCTAGTTTTGTGCCCTGCCGAGCGCTACTAGCAGGTTGTTGAAAAACTCAATATTTTCAAAAGGCGGCACTTTCTCCGAAGCGCCGACCGACAACATGAGGTACTGCAGGATGTTCAAAAGGCCCGTCTAGCAAGGCCAGAGGCAGTGAAGACCCCGAGGCGTACAAGGGAGTACGTTGAGGGGTTCGAGCAACGACAACGCCGCTGGCGGACTTTTTCAACGTCCTGCTAAAGGAGGTGGGCTATGATAGAAGTGTTGCCAGAAAGCACAGGGAACACTCTGGGGATCAAAGCCACCGGAAAGCTTACGGACAAAGACTATAAGGAAACTCTGATTCCTCGTCTCCTGAGCATCATAAGGGAACACGGTAAGGCCCGGGTCTTGTGTGAGATGGGTGAGGAGTTCCATGGTTGGGAGTTGGAAGCCATGTGGGATGATGCCAAGTTCGGGCTGGCACACAGAAACGATTTTGAGAAGTTTGCGGTTGTCGGCGGGAAACGCTGGGTGGAATGGGGAGCGAAGGTGGGAGCTCTTTTCATGAAAACTGATTTGCGAACGTTTTCGCGTGAACAATTGCATGAGGCTTGGAATTGGATTAAGGCCTAACAACCCTTCCCCCGCTCGAATGGTACTCGAAGATGTCATCTTTAATTTCTGAATCCCTTGTCTCTTACATGACTCCCCAGACGCCCTTCTGAAATTCACAGCTTCTAGAAGATCCACTCCGCTGGGCTTTCTTTAACCAACCGGAGTTGCTATAGCCTCGGCCCTCCCTCTCTCGAAGATGTAACCCCTATTGACCTGGCGCATTGTGGGACAACCCTTCTTTTCTCACCGTGGAGAAAAGGGGCAATTTTGCGCCTCCCCTCACCCATTCCCTACAAGATTCCTGAAAATACAAGATCTTTATGCCATGGCATCACTTTTGATCATTCATAAATTAGGAACCAATTTTGAAAAGGTAAGAGAAAAAGGGACTGGAAATGTAGTTGATCAACTCTTAAGCGACATCATCGAGAAGGTAAAATGATAAAGAGGCGGATGATGCGATGCGGACGGTGTGACGGCCTGATGGTTGTAGATTTCTTCATAGATATGGGAGGAGGCGGCGAGCAGCTATGGCTTCGAGCGTGGCGCTGTGTGAACTGCGGGGCGGTAGAGGAGCCTTTGATCACTCGACACCAGCTAGCGCAGCGCCTTCGGATCGATCCTTTCGTGGAGCGAATGTCAAAGCGTAGTCGTGGATCCTACAAGGGGGTTCTGGTCGGTGTTTAGTTATTGGTGCATTGATGTTTACGTGATTCTTTCAAGGTAGCCATGGATAAGTGACCTGCCCCCAATAGTTGTCCCACCTTCAATGTAAGTAAAGCGCCCTGTTGACTCCCCCCACAAAACTTGGACCGTTTTCAAATGGGCAGGTTAACCCAGAGAATCTCCCATCTCAGACCTCAATGCTTTAATGGGGAATTCATGTCCCAACCCGCGGATTATCATCCCGCTGTGAGGGCGTGGGATGAAGATAGGTTCACAATCGGGACCGAAGCCGAGAGGGAACCGGTAAACATACCCGTGATGACCGTCTGGCCCCAACCCCGGGTGCCTTGGCCTATTTCCCTGAGTCAGAGCAAATTGTTGGAGGAAAAAGCTTTAGAAAATGCACAAGTAATAGTGGGTCAGATCGCAAGCCAATTGGGGGAGCAAAGTAGTGGACCCCAATCATTGGACAGAAAAACTGGGATGATAAGTGAAATCTTCTGCGGTATATTTTCTCTCGACGAAAGGAGCAGAAGATGCGAAGACCACGACGGAATCACTCAC
>JACZVJ010000028.1 GCA_022572725.1 Nitrospinota bacterium
CTGCGGCCGCGCTGGACGGCCTTTTTGACCATCCTGCGGGCTGTTCTGATGCCGTCCCTGATCTCCTAGAGTGCTGTGTGCCCCTGTGCCAAAATGGTTTTTCAACAACTGGCTAGGATCAACCGGCAGCAACCAGAGCGCAACATTCCTGAACCATAGCCTCGGCCGAACCTGTCTTTCGCAAGGAGAGGCTCCGCTGTGCCATGAATCTGATGCGCTCCGGACTCTCGATGAGCTTTTCAATTTCCTGGGCCAACCGCCTTCCACTGAGCTCATCTTGCTTGAGAAGAATGGCGGCCCCGGCTCCTTCCACCACCTTTGCATTCTCCTCCTGATGCTGATGGGTGGCATGAGGAAAAGGAATTAAAATGGAGGGTTTAGCGCAGGCAGCAAGTTCGGCCAAAGTCGAGGCTCCGCATCGGGAGACCACCAAATCCGCCCCTCGCAATGCCTCGGCCATATCATTCAGAAACGGTACCACTTCGGCTTGAACCCCGGCAGTGGCGTATGCGGCCCGAACGGATTCATAGTCTTCTGGCCCAGTTTGATGGATCAGGGTCAAATTCTCTCGAATTGTCGGAGAGAGGGTGATAGCCTCCACCATCGCCGTGTTGATCGCATGGGCTCCCTGACTCCCACCTGAGACCAGAAGGGTTTTCAGGGATCCTGAGGAAGGCTCTGGAAAAGGCTCGACAAAGGCCCTCCGAATCGGGGCTCCCACGACTCGAGTTTTGGATGGGGCAAAGTAACGCATCGTACTTTCAAAGGAGAGAAAAACGCGATTGGCGATAGGCCCTAACACCCTATTGGCTACCCCCGGAACGGCATTGGGCTCCAACAGAGCACGACGGATTCCCAGGACAAACGCAGCGATCACCACAGGAGGGCTCGTGTAGCCTCCGGTCCCGATCACAAGATCGGCATCACGAGCGCGGAGTAGTTGGATCGCCTTCCAAATGGCAGCGGGGACCAGAAGCAGGGCTCCCAGCGATGCCCCTAGCCCTCGACCTACCACCCCGCGAACGGATATGGTTTCAACCTGAAAATCTGATTGAGCCAATAGAACGTTCTCCAGACTTCGTCCAGTCCCAACCAAAATGACAACTGTCCGCGGGTCTCGACGACGAAACTCCTCTGCTAACGCCACAGCCGGGTAGAGGTGACCCCCAGTCCCACCTGCGGCAATGACCACATTCATCCTGTCCGATATCTATGAGATGCCCGTTTCGGCATCCCTTCTCTGGAAATACTCAGAAGAATCCCAATGGCCAGCAGAGTGACGAGGAGCGAAGACCCTCCGTAACTAATAAGAGGGAGCGTGAGCCCCTTGGTTGGGAGAAGACCGCACACCACCCCCGCATTAATGAGGGCTTGGAGGCCAAGCAACATGGTGACCCCACACGCCAAATATTGCCCAAATGGCTCCGAGGCCCGCCCGGCGATTTGAAAACCTTTCCACACCAACACGGCAAACAATACCAGGAGCGTTCCGGTTCCGAGGAGCCCGAGTTCCTCCCCGATCAGCGCGAGGACGAAATCCGCATGGCCCTCAGGAAGAAAAAAAAGTTTCTGCTTGCCATCGCCCAAGCCCACACCAAACACTCCTCCGCTGCCTAACGCCACAAAGGACTGCGTTAACTGAAAACCCGTGTTGGTTGGGTCCTGCCAAGGGTCCAAAAAACTGAGCATCCGTTTCCGGCGATAGGCCGATCCCGAGGCGAAGGCAAAGAGGACAGGGAGGAGGGCCAAGACAAATCCGAGCAGGTGGGTCAACCGCATCCCCCCTAAGAACAAGAACCCCAGAAGCAAAAGCAGTAAGACAACCGCTGTCCCCATATCAGGTTCGGCCAGCACGAATCCCGCCAGGAGACCAACCACAAGGAGGGGAGCCAAGATTCCCGAACGAACCCTTTGGATCCGGTCCCGGTTTCTCGTGAGATAGGAGGCCAAATACAACACCACGGCAAGCTTGGCCAATTCCCCCGGTTGAAACGAGAGCCCTCCCATCCGAAACCACCGACGTGCCCCATTCACCTCATGCCCAAAAAATGGGATCAAGACGCAGGCCAAGAGCACCAAGGTCAGCACAAAAAAGTGGGGCGTCAAAGTTTTCCAAATGCGGTAGTCGAGGTATGAAACCCCATGAAGGACGACCAAGCCAATGATCAACCAGACCGCCTGACGCTTCACTAAGTAAGCTGAATCTCCATACTGGGCTTCAGCCTTCACGCCACTCGCGCTAAAGACCATAATGAGGCCGATGAGAGCCAAGGTATAGGTCACGATCAGGACCGTCCGGTCCACGCGCCAGGGGATGACCATGTGCGGGGACCTGAAATCCCACTTCAAAGAAAGCTGTCCGGTCTTGCCAACTCTGCGACCCATCCCCGGAATCCTCCTTCCGGCTAAGGCAAGGCTTTAACAAGGCCCCGGAACTGTTCACCACGGTCCCGATAATCCCGAAACATATCGAAACTTGCACAGGCCGGGGACAACAATACGACATTGCCGGGCTCTGCCTCTTGGGCAGCCAAGGTGACGGCCTCCTCCAAGCTGGCGGCGTGTAGAAAGTGTTCATACCCTTCAACCGCTTCCCGGATTCTAACGGCTGATTCGCCAATGAGAATGGCCCGCCTCGCCCGTTGTTGGAGTGGTTCCCGTAACCGGGTAAAATCGCCACCCTTGTCTTTTCCGCCCATTATGATCACGACGGGCCGATCAAAACTCTCCAAGGCCTTAAGGGTCGCATCCACATTGGTCCCTTTGGAGTCATTGACGAAGAGGACCCCTCCGCGCTCCCGCACCACCTCCAAGGCATGGGCAATCCCCGTAAACGCACGGATCGCCCGCCGAATGGCCTCAATGGGGCAATCACACAGGAGCGCAACGGCAACGGCCGCCAGGACATTGGCTAGATTGTGACGGCCTCGGAGACCTACTTCCTCTCGGAGGGCGACTTCGAACTCTTGTCCTCTGAGGTGCGCCCTAATTTGATTTCCTTCGACAAAGACTCCCTCGCCCAATGACCGCTCTAGGCTAAATTCCACGATCGTCCCCCGAATGGAATCCCGCATGGCGCCAATCAGAGGGTCATCTCCGTTCAGCACCGCAAAATCCTCAGAAGACTGATTGGCGAAAATCCGTGCCTTGGCTGCCCCGTATTCAGCCATGGAGGGGTAACGATCCAAATGATCAGCGGTCAAATTGAGAAGAACGGCTACCTTGGGATGGAAATGTTGGATCGCTTCCAATTGGAAGCTCGAAACCTCCGCCACGACGGAGTCGAATGGCAGGGGGGAATCCGAAGAATGCTGACGGTTATGGTAGATCGCCAGTGCGGGCTCACACAGTGGGGTCCCGAGATTACCCCCCATAAACACACGTTCCCCGTTTTCCTCAAACATCCTTGCCATGAGAGAGACTGCTGTGCTTTTCCCATTGGTTCCGGTTACAGCCACCAGAGGGATAGGCAGAAACCATGAAGCCAGTTCGATCTCACTAATCACCGGCACCCCTCGTCGTCGGACCACCTCAAGGATCTCAAGTCTACTCGGCACCCCAGGGCTAATCACCACCAGCTCTGGCGTTCTGAAGCCCAAATCAAACTGGTCGGCGGTGAACAGTTGCAGTGAAGGCGCATCAAGTTGGGCAACCATCTGGGAAAGGGTCGATTCAGATTGTTGGTCCACGACGGTGACATGGGCCCCGACCGCCTGAAGTAACCGGGTTGCCGCCAAGCCACTCTTTCCCAACCCTACCACCGTGACGGGCTTCTCCCTCAATCGGGGCCCCATGGGTGGCTCCTTTGTTGGTTCTTCATCCATACTCAGCGTCGGATCGGTTTGGGGAAAGCACAATTCCACACCAACTCCCTCAACGAAGCTTCAAGGTGCTAAGACTCAACAAGCTTAAAATAATCGCCACAATCCACAGGCGCACCACCACTTTCGGCTCCTCCCACCCTTTCAACTCAAAATGATGATGGAGTGGAGCCATAAGAAAGATGCGCTTGCCTCTAGATTTAAACGACAGCACCTGAAAAATCACGGAGACGGCCTCCATCACAAACACACCGCCGACCAGAAGGAGCAACAACTCATGCTTGCTGACAACAGCCACAGTCCCTAAAGCCGCACCAAGCGGTAAGGACCCCACATCCCCCATAAACACCGAGGCCGGGTAGGTATTAAACCAGAGAAACCCCAGGCTTGATCCAAAGATGGCCGCGGTCAAGATGGACAGTTCCCCTGCACCCTCGATGTAAGGAATCAACAGGTAATCCGACACCACCCTGTTGCCTGCGGCATAGGCCACTATCGTATACGCCACGGAGGCGATCATCACAGGCCCTATGGCCAACCCATCAAGCCCGTCGGTCAAGTTCACCGCATTGGAGCAGCCCACAATGACCAACACCGCAAACGGAATATAGAGAGGACCAAGGTCAGGAGTGAACGTTTTAAAAAAAGGAACGCTCAACTCCGTGGAATACCCCGTGGAAGAATAAAAGAAGAGTCCAATGCCTAAGGCAATGCCCGTTTGAGCGGTGAGTTTTTGAAAGGCAGTGAGACCCTTGGGTCGCCCCTTCAAAATCTTGACATAATCATCAACAAATCCGACGAGTCCAAACCCGACAATGGACAACATCACCAACCAGACATAGAGGTTGGTGATATCCGCCCACAAGAGGGTCGAGAGAAGGACAGCGAAGATGATCAGTATTCCTCCCATGGTCGGTGTTCCTGTTTTGGCCAGATGGCGACTGGGACCTTCTTCCCGTACCCGTTGGCCCAGCTTCAGTTCCTGAAGTTTTTTGATCATGGGTGGAGCAAGTAAAAAGGCAATGACAAAAGCCGTCACAGCCGCGTAAATAATTCGAAAGCTGAGATACCGAAAGACATTGAAAAACGAAATTTCGGTATGAAGGGGGTAAAGCCACAGATAGAACATGGTGGTCCCTGACTTTTAACTATGGATACTCCTTCACTTCATCAAATAGGACGCTGGGCACACCGGCTTTTCCATCGGGCCACCCCACTCGGTTGCCCGTCCTCAACGCCTCGATGAAACCTTCCAATCCCGGCTCACCCAGCAGTCATTTTTTCCCCATGGCGGAGAGACCATCCAGCAATTGTTCCATCCGCATGGCCCGGGAAGCCTTCAGTAAAACCACATCCCCTTTTCGAACCAATCCATTCAGCACCTCAGAGGCCTCGGGCACTCCCTTAGTTTCAAAAATATGCCGTCGAGCCATTCCAGCGGCACGGGCCCCTTTGGCAAATTCTCTTCCCAATTCGCCACAGGCAATGAGGTAGGAAACCTGCCGGCCCGCTAAGTAGCCCCCAACCTCACGATGGAGTCTTTTGGCATCAGGCCCTAATTCCAACATATCCCCCATGACGGCAACAGTCCGTTTGCCCGCACCTAATTCAACGAGAAGATCCACCGCAGCCCTCATGGACACCGGATTGGCGTTGTAACAATCGTGAAGCACCCGAATTCCCTTACACCAACGAATCTGAGACCGCATGTCCGCAGGACGAAATCGGCCAAGCCCACCGGCAATTTTGCTCAACGAAAGCCCTAGGACATGCCCCACCGCAACGGCTGCCAGAGCATTCGAGACATTATGGGTTCCCAGAGCACCGACCGACATCTGAGGAGCACGGGCCCGACCCGGAACACGCACACGGAAGGCTGTCCGATTGCCCTGAGGCACCACATGACTCCCACGGATTTGAGCACGGGCGGAGAGTCCAAATGACACCACACGACACCGCGCTTGGTTCTTGAGAAAGTCATAATAGGCGTCATCGGCATTTATCACGATTGTCCCATCGCTGGGCAGACACGCTAGCAACTCAGCCTTGGCTAGAGCCGACCCTTCGATGCTTCCGAAAAATTCAAGGTGATCTGGCCCGATATTGGTCACCACACCAAGAGTTGGTCGAGCGATCTCGCACAACCTCGTCGTCTGCCCTTTCTGATCGACTCCCATCTCTATCACTGCGACGTCATGACGCCTCGTCAAGCCAAGCAAGGTTTGCGGCAGCCCAATGCTGTTATTGAGGTTGCCCAGAGTTTTTAAAACTCTCCAGCGCGTTTTGAGGGCAGCAGCGACCATCTCCTTGGTCGTGGTTTTCCCGTTGCTCCCAGTCACGGCTACGACTGGAATCTGGAACCGCCTTCGATGGTAGGCGGCCATCTCTTGATAGGCAACCAATGTATCACCCACACAAATAACCAAGGGGGTCGGGATCCCCCAAGAAGACCGAACCTTCTGCGCGGTTGCGAGCACCTCCCCACGAGAGGATTCTTCAACCACTGCGCCCAAGGCTCCTTGTTTGAAGGCCTCTGGGACGAACCGATGGCCATCAAAGTGAGGGCCTTTCAGAGCGATGAAGAGATCCCCCGGTTGGACCTTTCGGGAATCCGTACACAAGCGGTGGATCCGGCCTTGGCGGGGACCCGCGAGGAGGACTCCACCCGTTGCGATCAATATCTCCTCCATTGAAAAGGAGGGAACAATTCGTTTAATTCACCACCTCACGACAGTTAGATCCCCGGTGAGAGAGACTGGCAAGGGCCTGTCGGGCCGATTCCCGATCGTCAAAGTGTAAACGGTCTGCTCCCACCAGTTGATAATCCTCATGTCCTTTTCCCGCGATGAGGACCATATCCCCGGACCGCGCTTCCCACACCGCGGCTGCAATAGCTTTGCTTCGATCGGGAATAACCTGATACTGCGCCCTCGAGCCTTCCGGAACGGTGAGAACGCCCTGTTCAATTTCCCGCAAAATGGCCAGGGGATCCTCGCTGCGGGGGTTGTCCGACGTGAGATACACCAAATCACTCTGCATCGCAGCGACCCTTCCCATTTTGGGACGCTTCCCACGGTCCCGATCCCCGCCACAGCCAAATACCGTGAGGACCCGACCTCTATTGAGCGTTCGAGCGGTGGCTAATAACCCGGCCAAGGCGTCCTCGGTGTGGGCGTAATCCACAACCACTGAAAAGTTCTGGTCTTCATCTACCAACTCAAACCGGCCCGGCACAGTCTTAAAGGTAGGGAACCCCTGTTGGAGGGTGGAAGGGGAGAGTCCTGCTTGCAACCCAACTCCAATAGCCGCCAACAGGTTATAGACGTTAGGCTCGCCGACCAAAGGACTCCGCACCTCGATCGGTCCCATGGGAGTGAGAGCCGTGAATCGTGTTCCATCAATGGAGAGAGCAATCCCTTTCGCCTGGAGGTCGGATTCCGCTCGAATAGAATACCTCCAAACAGGCACTCGGCTGTTTTCCACGATGCGATTCCCCCATCCATCATCCACATTCACAATCGCACGTTTTGGACCCCGCTTGGAGCCCCCACGTACCAACTCGGTAAACAGCCGAAGCTTCGCTTGAAAGTACTCCTCCATATTGGGATGAAAATCCAAATGATCTTGACTCAGGTTGGTAAAGACCACGGTGTCGAACTCACAACCCGCCACGCGATCTAAGGAAAGGGCGTGCGAGGACACCTCAAGAACGGCCGAATCCAATCCCAAATCCACCATCTTTGCCAAAAGCGACTGGAGGACAACGGATCCCGGAGTCGTGTGGGTAGCTGAATACCGCTCCGATTGGATGAAATACCCCACCGTTCCGATCAAGCCCGCCTTTCTACCGCCATTCTCCAACAAGGCTTGGCATAGATGGGTCACGGTGGTTTTTCCATTGGTTCCGGTGACTCCGACCAGAAAAAGCTTCTGTGAAGGGTTCTGATAAAAGCGGTGGGCCAGAACCCCAAGTGCGGCGCGGGAATTCTTCACCCGCACAACAGCAGGGGATGAAGCCACCTCTCCTTCTTTCTTCAGTCCACCACAAGTCTCTGCCGGAATAGGTTCTTCAACGGCAATTCCAACAGCACCCTTCTCGATAGCCTTGCTGACAAAGGAATGGCCATCGACGCGTTCCCCTCTTACAGCCACAAAGAGACTGCCCGGTTTGACTTCACGGGAATCATCGGTGACATCCAGCACCTCCGCGCGGAGATTCCCAATCCGTTCCACAACGTCGAGAGGCTCGATCAATTCAGCAAGAGTCATCAGTTACTTCCCTGCCAGAAGCCGGAGTGCTTTCGTTGGTCAGGCCGCGGCCACCGTCATCTTCTCTGCTCCATCTGGTGGCACCTGAAGATAGCGAAGAACCTGTTCCGCCACCTCCCGGAAGACCGGGGCCGCGACAAGGCTCCCCCACGCTGGCCCCTGGGGTTCATCAATCATGACAAGCAGGACTAAGCGAGGATTCTCAGCCGGCACAAACCCCACAAACGACCCAATGAGTCGTGTGGAAGAATACCCGCCAGTCATCGGATCGACCTTCTGCGCCGTTCCAGTCTTTCCGGCGACGCGGTATCCCGGAATCCTCGCCCGCTTGCCCGTGCCCTCTCTCACAGCATTGACCAATAGCTCAGTGAGAATGGCTGCGGTCTTTTGTGATATCGGGCGCCGATGGACCTGAGGCTTTCGGACCCAATCAAGCTCCCCTTGGCCATCCCGAATCTCTTGCACCACATAGGGCTTCATGAGCCACCCTTGATTGGCAATTGCGGCAGCCGCGGAAACCAGTTGCAAGGGTGTCACCCCAATCTCTTGCCCAATAGCAATCGAGGCAAGAGTGCGCTCGTCCCAGTTTTCAGGAGGCTTCAGGATTCCTTTAGACTCGCCGGGTAAATCAATCTCCGTCCGCTCACCGAACCCAAACGCCCGCAGATACCAATACAACTGCTCTTTCCCTAGAGCCAGCGATGTTTTCACAGCCGCGACATTGCTGGACCGCTCCATCGCTTGGGAAAACGTCAACCAGCCGGCTTTTTCATGGTCGTGGATAATCGTCCCACTCACAGGCATCTGTCCATCCCCAGCGTAAATTAATGTTCCTGGTTCAACAATCCCCTCTTCCAGAGCGGCGGCGGCGAGGATGATTTTTAACGTGGAACCCGGCTCATAGGGATCGGTTACGGCCCGATTCCGCCACAAATCAGGTGTAGCCGCGCGAAACCGGTTAGGATCAAACGTTGGGCGAAGAGCCCAACCAAGGACCCCACCGGTTTGGGGGTCTAAGACAATAATGGTCCCACCCCGGGCGCCGGTTTTTGCAACAGCGGCATCTAAAGCTCGTTCAGCGATATATTGAACGACTTCGTCGATGGTCAGCCAGATCGTATGTCCCGATAAAACGCTATCCTCTCCCCGGCCACGAGGAATAATCGTTCGACCAAACCCATCACGTTGAAGAATGACCTTTCGGTCCTTCCCCCGAAGGTAGGGCTCATATCCCCTTTCAAGGCCTTCCAAGCCTTGACTATCAATCCCTGCAAATCCCAGGACATGTGAGAGAAGGGTGCCCTTGGGGTAAAACCGTTTCTCCTCCAAAAGTAATTCTATACCTTTGAGGGAGAGGCTTCTAATCACTTGGGCTTGAGGATGTGTAACTTTTCGTTTCACCCAGACGAAATCCCGCTTCATCCGAAGCCGCTCTTCTACCTCCCACGGTGAGAGACCCAACACGGTGGCCAACTGGCGAGCTGTCTCAGCAGGATCTTCAATGGAGGCAGGAGTGGCGTACACTGAGGGCACATCCAAATTCAGGGCCAATGCCCTTCCCTGACGGTCATAAATCGCCCCCCGGCTCGAATTCAGGGTAATGACTTTAAGATGCTGCCGCCGCGCTTTGTTGGCAAGTTCGGGGCCTTGAATGACCTGAAGGAAAAAAAGACGAAGGAGAATCACGACAAAACCCACTAATAAGAGGGAACAGACGACCAATCTTCTTCGGGCATCCGGCCCTTCTGAACTCGTATTCATAATGGAGGCCACAGCCTTCATTGGTAAAGAGTTCTAACGTGGACCACCCGTAGGGGTGTATCGCCTTCGACCCCATCGCCAGTAGAAAAGCCTGGAGGGGTCACGAGGACGATTTGTCCTGGTGTAGGGGCTCTCATTCCAAACCTACCAGCGGCCAGCCGGGCAATTCGCTCTGGAGAGGTTAATTGGGACAGCCTGAGCTGCAAGACGTCATGTTCTTGTTCCAGCAGGACCTTTCTCTTGGTCAACTGGTCAAGCTCGTACCCCACCCGGACCCCGTCCACTTTTCCCCATACATAAAAAAGGAACATGAGACTTAACCCACACACCGTACAGATTAACCAAAAGGGTCTCATGTGTCCTCCTTTCCCGTTTCCCCCTCGCTCAACCGTTCAGCCACCCGAAGCTTGGCACTACGGGACCGGGGGTTCACTTCTCGTTCTTCCATGGAAGGCACACAGGGCTTTTTAGTCAAAATTTTCAGAGTGGGCGTAGGTTTCTGTGAAAGAGCACGAAAGGTGTGTTTCACAATGCGATCTTCGAGAGAATGAAAGGAAATAACACACAGGCGCCCTTTGGGGGCGAGCAGGTCAGGTGCATCGTGGAGTGTTCTTTCCAGAACTTCCAATTCCTGATTGACGGCAATCCGTAAGGCCTGAAATGTCCTTGTGGCACAGTGAAGACGGCCCCGTCGGTAAGAGTGGGGCACCGAGTCTCGAATAATGGCGGTGAGCTGGGTGGTGGTGCGAAGTGGAAGGTGGTTTCGTTCACGAACCACTGCCTTGGCAATCCGTCGAGCATACCGTTCTTCCCCGTACCGGCGAATGAGACTTGCCAGTTCAGTTTCAGGCATAGTATTGACCAAATCACTTGCGGTGGGCCCTGCAAACGGGCCCAACCGCATATCCAGTGATCCCTCATCGAGGAAACTAAACCCCCGGTTAGGGCTTGCTAATTGAACTGATGAAAGGCCAAGGTCAAAAAGGATGCCATCGGCCTTGCCGACACCTGCAGAAGCCAAAATCGATTTTAGGTCCATGAAATTACGACAAAACAGGTGTGTACGCGGGAGAAACGGCCCCAGAGTCCTACGAGCCAGTGAAATGGCTTCAGGATCTTGGTCAATCCCTACAAGGACCCCCCCTGGCTCACTCAACTCAAGAATTCGAAAAGCCGTCCCTCCCGGGCCCAAGGTGCAATCCACATAACAGCCACGGGAATTCGGCCTTAACCAAAACATGAGCTCTTGGAGCAAAACTGGAACATGCGACTGTTTGCTCAAGAAATTTTTCTGATTCCTCCACTATCTCCCACTTTCAACCACTTCATGGGCAGTATACTGAGATCAAAATTCTTGTCAAGCTAAATCGACTGCCTAAGACGAAGAAAAACTTGAGAAATTCCAGGTGGTCACCCGGTCTCGAACCCGTCCAAACTCTGAAGGGGGAGAAAATGAAGGGTAGGAAAGAGGGTCATTGAAAAATCAAACGACCCTATAAGGCCTCAGAGAGTCCCTTTAGAGAAGCCTCACTAAGTAAAATGGTTTTCAAGGAAATCAGCTGGCTGCCCTAGCCGACCGAAAATGGAGACTAACACCAGTTTTTCTCAGTTTTATGGATACAATCGGTAAAGCATACGTGGGAATGGGATCGTTTCCCGGACATGATCCAGCCCACATATCCAGGCCACGACGCGCTCGATCCCCATTCCAAATCCCGCATGGGGGACAGACCCATATTGGCGGAGGTCGAGATACCACTGAAAGGCTGCTTGGGGAAGGTTATGTTCCTTGAGGCGGGCCAACAATTTGTCATAGTCATGAATGCGCTGGCCTCCTCCAATAATTTCTCCATAGCCTTCCGGGGCAAGCACATCCATACACAGGGCCAAATCCGGGTGAGTCGGGTCTGGCTGCATGTAAAAGGCCTTAATGGCTGTCGGATAGCGATGCACGATGACTGGCTTATCAAACTCATTGGAGAGAGTGGTTTCATCTTCAGCCCCAAAATCATCGCCGTATTGAATGGGAGAGCCTTTCTTTTTAAGACAAGAAATAGCTTCCTCATAGGTCACCCGCGGAAATGGAATGGCAACGGCTTCCAGCTTAGCCACATCCCGTTCAAGCACGGCCAACTCCTCCCGCTGGTTGCTTACGACGTTCTTGATCATGCTTGTCAAAAGGGCTTCGGCCAAATCCATCATGTCGGGAAGCTGGGCAAAGGCTACTTCTGGCTCCACCATCCAAAATTCCATTAAATGTCGGCGAGTCTTAGATTTTTCTGCACGAAAGGTCGGGCCAAAGCAATACACTTTCCCAAAAGCGGCTGCAGCCGCTTCGCCATAGAGTTGACCGCTCTGGGTCAGGTAGGCCGTTTGATCAAAATACTGAGTTTGAAAGAGCGTGGTAGTCCCTTCACAAGCACTAGGGGTGAAAATAGGTGTATCAATCAAAACAAAGTCCCGCTCATCAAAAAAGTTCCGGCAGGCTTTGATAATTTCGTGGCGAATCTTAAGGATCGCCCGTTGACGGCTGGACCGTAGCCAAAGATGACGGTGCTCCATCAAGAATCCAACGCTGTGCTCCTTGGGTTGAATGGGAAAAGGCTGAGCGACCTGGATCACTTGGAGTCTCGTGACATCCAATTCCAACCCCCCAGGTGCACGTGTGTCCGCTCGTGGTTTCCCGGTGAGCACTAGTGATGATTCTTGGGTGAGTTCGGTCGCCCATCCATACTGTTCTTCACCAAGTGTCCCTTTACTGAGAACGGCTTGGAGGTCGCCGGTCCCATCCCGAATAGTGAGAAATTGTACTTTCCCGCTGGAACGCCGATGGCGAACCCATCCCCGCACCACTACCTCCTGCCCGGCAAATTCGGTGAGGTGTCGGATGGAAACGATGGGGGGAGACGACATAATTATGGATCGCGAGAAGGCATGCGATATTTCAATCAGAAGAATCTACGCTATCCGAACCCACGTGGCAATTCAAGCATAACCTATCACTTGGATACCAAGGAGACCCATCTCCGAAACCCCAACTTACAGGGTTACAATTCTTGAAAATTTTGAAAGCCCGGAGCTAAGGTTTTGGGGAAATCAGATCCCTTTATTTGACATAGCGAAAATGTCAAGACTATCATATTTCCCTGAAAGGGAGGGTAGGAATATGAGTTACACGATCACGGCACGCGAACTCAAAGATCGGCTCGATAATGGGGACAAGGTCTTTTTACTCGATGTTCGCGAACCACATGAATATTCGATGGCGAAAATAGAAGGCTCGGTCCTTATTCCACTTGGCACACTTCCCGGGTCGCTCGACCAACTCAACCGAGATGCTGAAATCGTAGCGTATTGCCACCGTGGGATGCGGAGCGCTGATGCGGTGGGGTTCTTACTCCAGCAGGGATTTCCCAATGTGAAGAACCTTGTGGGCGGGATTGACATCTGGTCCGTGGAAATTGATCCATCCGTTCCCCGGTATCGCTAGTCGACCGATTTCCAGAATCGGTCGTGAGCATCATTCTGTTTTAATTTTTCCCCCGAAAGAATTGGACGGTCTGCATGAGTCCATCAGGAAGGGAAACCGTCGGTTCCCATCCGATGGCTTCCTGAAGCCTCGAGGCGTTTAACGAGCTTCGAAATTGCTCCCCTTTTTTTTCCGGTCCATGAATTTCCCTGCATTCCGACTTGGTCAGTTTCCTGAGACATCCAAAAATCTCGTTGACCGTCGTTTCTTGGCCCGTTCCAACATTATAGATCCCTTGAACTTGTGGACTTAACCCGGCCACCACAGCCTCCACTACATCATGCACGAAGATATAGTCTCTGGTTTGAAACCCGTTTCCATTAAGAAGCACCTGATCCCCCTTCAACATTTTCTGGGTAAAGATCGCAACGATCCCAGCCTCTCCATCCGGATTCTGTCTGGGCCCATAGGCATTGCCCAACCGAAAGGTGGCGAACCCGATCCCAGCCATATGATGGTAATAGGCTAAGTAATGTTCGCCGGTTAATTTGCTAATTCCATAGGGAGAAATCGGATAGGTTGGATGGGATTCCGATGCGGGGAAAACATGCTGTTCGCCATACACGGCCCCTCCCGACGAGGCGAAGATGACCTTTCGGGACCCATAGTGGATAGCCCGCTCCAAAACATTTATCGTGCCAAGAACATTCACCTGGGCATCAAAGGCCGGGTCCTCACTGGAACGCCGGACATTCACCTGAGCCGCCAGGTGAAAAATGACCATGGGCCGCTCCTTCTTGAAAACCCGATCCAGGCCGGAGCTTCGAATATCTTGCTTGTAGAACCGCGCCGCCCGGTTCAGATTCTTTCGTTTTCCCGTGGAAAGATTATCCACCACGGACACCTGATGACCTTCCTGCACCAACCGGTCCACCACATGGGATCCGATAAAGCCTGCCCCCCCGGTTACAAGGACCTTCATGACTTCCTATCAGCTACCCTCGAACCATTCGGTCCGGAGGGATCACTCTTCCCCAAAAAAGTTCCTAATCGGATCCCCAACAGAAAAAGATTGCGCTGAATCTCAATAGCCTTCATACCCCCCCTGCATCATGGATATGGGGAATACCAAGAAAACGCTTGCCGGCTAGAGCCTCCTACGCGGACCTATCAGACACCTCATGATCTGACCGGGAACGACGGAGACCGATTAAAACTTCGCGGTTTCCTTTTTTTCCGGTAATGGGCGAGTCGAGAACGCCCAAGCGGTGAAAACCCAGCACTTCCGCATATCTCAGCGTCTTCTCGGTGACCTCCACCCGCTTCGCATCATCTCGAACGATTCCACCCCGACCAACTTGTCCAATGCCCACCTCAAACTGTGGTTTCACCAAAGCCAAAAGGATGGCATTTTCAGAAAGAAATTTCACCACAGAAGGAATAACCAGCTTTAAGGAAATGAACGAGACATCTATAACAACCAGATCAATAGGATCGGCAATTGAGGAAACCTTCAAATGTCGAATGTTGCATCGCTCGAGTAGGACAACCCTGGGATCCCTCCGAATCCGCCAATCCAGCTGCCCGTACCCGACATCAACGGCGTAGACCCGGGAAGCACCCCGTTGCAATAAGCAGTCGGTAAATCCTCCGGTGGAGGCACCAACATCCATGGCGACCAGACCACAACACTCAACCTCAAAGGCCTCCAGGGCGGCTTCTAATTTTCCCCCTGCTCGACTCACATAGGGCATCGGCTGCCCGACAATTCCAATACCTGCCTCGACATCCACAAGCCTAGCCCGCTTGTCGATCAAAGTACCATTGACCCTTACCTGCCCGGCAAGAATAAGACGGCCAGCCTGCTCCCGACTGTCGACCAAGCCACGGGTGACTAACGCCTCATCTAACCGTTGTTTGGCACATTTTTTGTTTTGATACATGAACACAAAAGACGCTGAAAGAGGGTCGAGCCTCGAAGAAAAACGGAGAGGGAAAAATCAGAGAGGAACAGAATAGCTTATTGTTTTAATGAGAATCATCTTGCTTATCCTCAATGGTCAAAGCCCGAAGCCGCTTTCTCCCGTCCTTTTCTTGAACCATGATTTCAACCTTCCGTTCGGTATCATCCAGCATCTTCAGGCAGGTTTTGGAAAGCTTGATCCCCTCTTCAAAAATCTTAAGGGAATCGTCCAAAGGGAGATCACCCTTTTCCAACTCGGCCACAATAGTTTCCAGCCTGGCCAAAGCGTCCTCAAATTTCAAAGGGGGCATGACACTCCTTTGGTCCAAAATGCAGGATCACCATGGTCAGCTGGCTGACCCACGCACCCAAGTTCCGGCCACGCAGGACTGGCTTTTCCATAGCGACCATTGAGGACCAACCCTTTAGGATCCAGAATTTGTTCCGCATACCCTAGTCTCAAGGACTTCTGAGGCATTATACGCGGGCAAAAGGGTCCGTCAAGATCTAACAGGTTGTTGGAAAACCCTTTTGGCATAGGGGCAACACAGCACCCTAGGAGATCAGGGACGGCACCAGAACAGCCCGCAGGATGGTCAAAAAGGCCGTCCAGGGCGGCCGCAGCAAGCGAGGAGGCGAAGGCCCCCCCCCCGCGCGCGCCGCCCGGTTACCCTGTTCGGTACGTTGAGCCTCTAAGCGTCGCGAGAACAAAGCTTGCGGACTTTTCCAACATCCTGTTAAGGATCCGTTCTAACTTCATCAACCACGCACGACAGTTGGCCTTCCGCCAATCTCGCACGAATTCGGCTGCCTGGGCTGACATCCTTTGCGCTTTTCACAATGACTCCCTCTGGCAAGGATTCTATAACACTGTAACCCCGCGACAAAATAGCCAAAGGATTTAGGGTATTGAGCCCGGAAAGCCTTGATTGGAACACATGCCGCTTCAGGCCTACGCTCCCCAGAATCGCATGTTTCAATCGACTCAGGAGTTGTGGGACCAACACCAGGGCACACCCAATGCGTGCCTGGGGACTATGAACCGTGAGAGCCGAACTCAAGGCAAGAAGGCGTGGACGAATATTCAAATGCTGAATCCGGAGGGCTACCCTGAGACGATTATTCAAGTCATCAAGTCGCTGTGCTTGACGATAAACCCACCGCATGGGATCGGGAATCTCACGATGGGACAATTGGACTCGATGCCGAAGGACGGTCAACTTGCCTTGCATGTGCTGGACCAAGCGGTCCCACCTGCTTACAATACTCTCAATGAGATCATCTAAAACCGGGGAAACCACTTCCGCTGCAGCCGATGGGGTAGGAGCTCGATAATCCGCCGCAAAATCGGCAAGGGTAAAATCAATTTCGTGGCCCACTGCTGAAACCACAGGTACTTTGGATTCAGCAATCGCTCTCACCACAATTTCCTCGTTGAAGCACCAGAGGTCTTCCAACGACCCTCCCCCACGACCGACAATGATCACTTCCACATCCCGCCTTCGACCCAGTATTGCAATGGCCTCTGCGATCTGTTCAGCCGCACCCTCCCCTTGGACAGCCACGGGGTAGATCAGCACACTCAACACTGGACATCGCCGCTTCATGATCGTGAGCATGTCCTGAATCACTGCGCCCGACGGCGAAGTGACAATCCCCACCTTTCTTGGGAAAAAGGGAAGGGGCCGTTTCCTAACCGAATCAAAGAGGCCTTCGCGTTCCAGTTTCTCTTTTAATTGCTCGAACGCGAGTTGAAAGGCACCGATCCCTTTGGGCTCGAGGTATTCAAGAATAATTTGGTAGTCCCCTCTAACCTCATACACGTTGAGCCGCCCTCGCACAATCACTTGAAGCCCGTCTCGTAAAGCAAAGCGGAGTTGATTGGCAACACCTCTAAACAGAACGGCCCGAATCTGGCTTGTTTGGTCTTTTAGGGTAAAGTACAGGTGGCCTGAAGACGGGGTACGAAGGTTTGAGACCTCCCCCTGAACCCACAGTTCCGGGAAGGCTTGTTCAAGAGAAAGACGGATTTGGGTGGTGAGCTCGGTAACGGTGAGAACAGCAAAACCCGTGGTAGGCACAATCAAGGCCGTTGACTATTCCAGTTCCCGCAATCGCTGAATTCCAACGGCCTTGCCAGTTGCAGGATCCAAGTCGATTAATACCGCACTCAAAGCCGCCGGGCCGGAAGCGACCTCAAAGCGGTGAGGCATTTGGGTGAGGAACTTTTTAATCACCATATCCTTTTTCATCCCAATGACGGAGTGGATGGGCCCCGTCATCCCGATGTCGGTAATATACGCGGTCCCCTTAGGAAGAATCTGTTCATCTGCAGTCTGGACATGAGTGTGCGTTCCTACCACCGCTGTCACCTCTCCATCCAGGAAATGACCCATGGCCATTTTTTCGGAAGTGGTTTCGGCATGCATATCCACAAGGATTGCCCTTGTGGTTTTTTGAAGCCGGGCCACTTCCTGCTTAGCGCTCTGGAAAGGACAGTCCACCGTTGGCATAAACGCCCGCCCCATGATTTGCAGAACTCCTAATTTCCCTCCCCCCGGCACATCCATGAGAATAGTGCCTTGCCCCGGAACCCCTTCGGGGTAATTCGCCGGTCGAAGGAGTCGAGGTTCCTTGCGCATGAAATCCATAATTTCTTTTTTGTCCCACGCATGATTCCCCAGGGTGATGACCGAGAGGCCAAAATCAAACAGATCTGCAGCTATCTCCGGGGTAATGCCAAACCCTCCAGCGACATTCTCTCCGTTGCCAATGATAACATCCACTCGATGCCGAGACATGACTTTGTGGAGGACTTTCGAAATGACGTGGCGCCCCGGTTCACCGACGATGTCACCAATGAAGAGAACCCTCACGAGCTGAACATGTGTCCTTCATTATTATTTAGCAATTTCGACATATCGATTTTCTCGTATAACTGTGACCTTAATCTGCCCTGGATAAGTCATTTCTTGCTCGATCTTCTTGGCGAGATCTCTGGACAAGCGAAACGCCTCATTATCAGTCAACTCCCCCTGCCGGATAATGACACGAACTTCCCGCCCCGCCTGGATGGCATAGGCTTTATCCACACCTTGAAACCCAACTGCCAGCCCTTCAAGTTTCTCCAGCCGTTTCACGTAAGCTTCAAGTGTTTCCCGACGGGCTCCCGGCCTCGCAGCCGAAAGCGCCTCGGCTGCCGCAACCAGTATGGATTCTGGGCAAATAGGCTCAACTTGCTCATGGTGAGCGGCAATGGCATTGACAACCTTTTCCGATTCTCCATAGCGCTTGGCCATTTCAGCCCCCAACATCGCATGAGTTCCTTCCTCCACCTGGCTCACCACTTTGCCAATATCATGCAAAAGGGCCCCTCGCTTGGCCAACTTGATATCAAGCCCTAACTCCGCGGCCATAATGCCGCAAATATACGAAGCTTCTCTGGCATGAAAGAGGTTGTTTTGACCATAACTTGTCCGATACCGCAGACGCCCTAGGAGTTTGACAATTTCGGGATGGAAACCAGAGAGCCCAACTTCAAAAATGACCTTTTCGGCCTCATCCCACATGAGCTTATCCAAATCAGCCTTCACCTTTTCTACAACTTCCTCAATTCGGGTTGGGTGGATTCGGCCATCCTGCATCAAACGCTCCAGCGCGACCTTCGCAATTTCTCGACGCAAAGGATCAAATCCCGAAACAATGACGGCCTCCGGGGTTTCGTCAACAATCAAATCAACACCGGTTGCGGCTTCCAAAGCCCGAATATTCCGCCCTTCCCGGCCAATAATGCGGCCTTTCATGCCGTCACTGGCAAGGGGCACCACAGAAATCGTGGCCTCATTCACATAATCACGGGTAATCCTTTGAATAGATCGGGCAACGATCTCTCGAGACTCTCGTTCCGCATGTTCCCGAGCCTCATCAATAATCCGTTTCGTTAATCCTGTGGCTTCGAGCCTAGTCTCACCCTCAATCTCATTGAGCAACTGCCGTTTGGCTTCTTCCATGGTCAAGCCGGCCAACCGTTCTAAAGCTTCTCGATGCTCTTTGCCCGTCTGCTCACAGAGTAATTCCTTTTGGCCAAGTCTATCTTCTCGCTGAAGGAGTACCTTGTCCCGTTTTCGGGTTTCTTCTTCGCGCCGATCCACTCCAGTAATTTTCCGATCCAACCCTTCCTCACGCTGAGCCAATCGTTTTTCAAACGAATTCCACTCGCCTCGCTTCTCCTTTTCTTTTTTCTCAACATCTGTTTTCGCTTGAAAGACGAGATCCTTCACTTCAATTTTTGCCTCTTTGAGAAGATGGTCCGCCTCGCGCTCGGCCGCTTGCTTGAATTGGCGGGCCTGTTCCTCTGCCTCACGTCGGTGAGATGCCACACGTTTACGCTGAACGATTGCGTTCAATACAATTCCCAACGCGAGGCCAAGGATACCTACAAGAGCCGAAATCGTAATAACCGTAATATTGGTAAACATAGCCGTCACCCCCTCCCTGATCATCCTGTTTCAGGGAACATTCCGCTCATGTAATTTGCGGAATGTGATGCCCTGCAAAACAGATTGGCTTGTCAAGGAATTTGGGACGCAGAGGGGACTAGCAGGCTGGTGATTGAGAGGAGAAAAATGACCGAGACGACGATTCTTAACCCCTTGAGGTCCAGAACCTATGAGACAGGAGAGCGCATGCAAACAGTAAATTCCGCTTTGGGGAAGTGACCTGCACCTGATTCCTTTTTCCCAAGGAAAGAGAATAACCGGCCACTATTCCGCCAGAGGCCAAGTGGAGAAACGTTTTTATGGATGGAGTTGGCCTGGAACCCCTGATTGTATTTGCGTAACCTCACAATTGCATCTCCCAGTTGCCATCTCTAAAAAAACAGAACACAAAGAACGACGCCCAAATGGACTCTCATCTCCTTCAGAATAACCGGAAAGCCCAGCCTCAACGTAATCCAAATCTCAAAAAACTCCGCGTCTTTTATAACCCTTCTCCGTTGACCAATAGGGGAAACCCCCATTACATAAACGGTACCAAAGAGTTCGCGTTCACGCAAGTCAGCTTTTTAGGACCCAAACAGATCCTCCAGTTGCGCTTCAATATCCTCCATCATTCCACGAGCCCGGCGTTCGACTTCAGCTTCCCCCGCTTGCCGGAGTTGCTGCTGTTGAAACAACTGATCCGTAATATTTATGGCAGCCAAAATGGCTATTTTGGTTGGCGTCGTCGTGGTCAAATTCTGAGCCACAGTGCGCATTTGCCCCTCCACAAAGCGGGCAAGCTCCTGAACATAGATTTCATCTGCCTCACCCTGGATGGCCAACCGCTGCCCATAAATATCCACCTCAATGGGCTTCGTCACGTAGAACCCCCTGTAATTCCGCCTCTTGGCATTCCAGAAAGTCCAATTCGCCAAGGACCTTTTCTATTCGAGATCGGATGTTGGTTCGTTCTTCCTCCCAGTCATGCGAGAGTTCTTCCTGCTTGATCAAGCGTTCACGAGTAGCGTAAAGGTCTTGCTGCAAGCAGGCATTGGCGTGCTTCAACTCGCGAACCAGATCGACCAACTTTCGAACTCGAACTTCAAGGTCCTGCAATTTCTCAATACTCACCTTCCCACACCGTAGAATTCTCCAGTTTTCAGCGGAATATAGACGAAATATAAAAAGATTAGCAAACCGTGTCAAGGGAAAAAGCACTACATCTTGTGGATAACAGGTGAAGATATATACGATAACTTGTGATGACCCGCTTCACGTATCGCCTGGTCTCTCGGAAAGAAATTAATTCCACAAATTCATCGGGATCCCTTTGGCCAAATTTCGAGATCCAGCGACTGACTGCTTCCGGTCCGGCATTGTACGCCGCAACCGCCTGAACCAGGTTGCCCCCGAATTGGCCCAACAATTGACTGACGTACCTCGTTCCCAACCGAATATTGGTATCACCCTCGAACAAATCTTCCCGGTCTAGGGGGGGCAGGCCCAACTGCCGGGCAACCCGCGTAGCCGTCTCGGGCATTAATTGCATGAGGCCGATAGCTCCTACCTGTGACAGTGCCCGGGGATTATACAAGCTTTCCTCACGAATAATTCCGGCCACAAGGTAGGGGTCCAAATTACCGTCCACATAAGTCCGAATATTGGGTAAATAAACCGTGGGATACGCCACAGGCCATAAACCTGAGCGTCCAATCAGGTGTCCGCGTTCCAAAGAATTTTGAAAATATCGTTTGGCTAACCCCAAAGCCGCATCATAGGCCCCAGATTTGGCCAACTGAACTGAGAGCTCCAAAAGGGCATCGGGGTTCGCGGTGTAGTGGCTTACAAGCCATAGGAGTTCACCAGCGGCTTCTTGGGATAGACCAAGGGCTTGTAGCTCCTGTGCCTTACGATAGGGCAATTCCCTCTGCAAGTGCGAGACGTGAACCTGAGTTCTAGGGCTAAAATCCAAAGGATCCTCATCCAGATCAAGGGCCTCAGGGATGTCTCTGAGGCGTGACTGCGCCAGTTGGCCGTAATAAGTCATCGGAAAATCTTTGGCCAAGGGACCATACAGGTTTTGGGCCTTGTGTGCTTGCCCGGTGTGTTCGAGAGCCCGCGCCTTCCAATACCGAGCTTGCTCCGTTTCGCGGCGGTCAATCGCCCGATCAGCCATTCTTTGAAACGCATCTGCTGCGACCTTATAGGCCCGACCTTGGTAATGGAGCCACCCAATCCGCCAAAGCGCATCAACCCGGGCATGGGAAGGCCCCGCAGTCTGGACCGCTTTACGATAGGAGGAAATCGCTTGGTTCGGCTTTCCCTGGTCCTCCAACCAAATTCCACACATCCAAAAGATGCGGGCGCGTTGATCCCTTGAAAGCAAGGAAGAAACGTTATCCTTCAGGGCAAGCAACGCTTCCCCCTTATCCTGACGGAGGTACACTCTCGCCAGCCAGGCCGAAGCTTTTCCCGCATACGACGACCGCCCCCCGGCCAATAGCTGAAAAACTCTTTCGGCTTGACTGTAGCGTTTGAGACGCACATAGGCCATGCCAAGTTTGAACTGGGCCTTTTCAAACTGCGGGCTCTTAGGCCGGCTTGCCAAGAACATCTGAAAGTCAGAGATGGTTTTCTCAAAACGCGCCTGCCGGTAAAAGGTCAGCCCACGGTGGTAGTAGTCCTGAGGCGAAGGGCTCCACTGGAGTCCATTGGTCCGACCGTTTTTCACCAATTCATTCACGGTCTCAGCTTCGGAAGTTTCGGGATAACGCCGCCAAATTTCCCGAAGCGCCTCACGAGCCTGGTCTGGCTGACCCAGCCTATCGGCACAATCAGCTACCCCACTCCATGCCCGGGCGGCCCGAGTGGAATCTATATCCAGGGAGACTGCCTGTCGAAGAAAAGAAATGGCTTCAGCACATACCCCAGCCTCATACCAGGCCAGTCCGGCTCGGAGAAGAGCTTCTTGTTTCAAAATAGATGGAGAATCCAGTTCCAGAATCGATTGAAACTCCTCCGCCGCACGACGAACGGCTCCCGATCCAACCCAGGCTTCGCCCATCCAAAGGCGGATATAATCCTTTAACAGTGGAAAGTCCTGCTTTGCCGCACGGAAAAATTGAAGAGCATTCGCGGGGTCTTGACCCAGAAGAGCCAACCCTATTCGGACACCAGCCCGCCTTCCCCACACAGACCCAGGGTAGGCCTCTTGTATCTTGTGGAAGCGTTGGTATTGGAGCGAAAACTGATCGGGATTACGTTCCGCGAAACGAATGGCGTCCTCAAAACATTCCTCGGCTGAGGAACAAGTTATGTCTGGAATAGTCGGTTCTGATAGGGATCGTGCCCCAGTCACAGCAAACCCGACGACGAGGATAACCATCACAATTCCCTGGCCCGATAATGAGTTCCTTTTAACAAGAACCATGAAAAAGACCGGCACCTACGTCACATGAGTGGAAAAAGGTGAGATCATCAGGTTTCAAACAAAATGGAAACCCAAAGAAACGGTTCATTCACTCTAGAGTTCAAGCCCTGGGAGACCCTACCATAATATTGTCGGCTGGTTTTTCCCGCAAGATCAAGCAGAGAACCTTATACACCCCATGATGATTGGGGAAAGGAGCCAATAGCACAACCATCGGAGCTTGGATGGTTATGGATGGGCCTTGGAGCGATGGAGGCTCGTCCCCTTCAGTCTGAAATGGGCAACTTTGCGAACAGATGGACCCTGGGACGACAAACCACAACACCAAGGAAATAAAGATTGTCGGATAAACGGCCCATGCCTGAAGGCTTAACCCTCCACGCCGGGGTATGGCCCTCCATTGAGCCAAGGTCCAGGGCTTTGCCCAGTTCGATACCAATATTTAGCGTTGTCGGAAAAACTGGGATCTTAGTTGAGGTTCTTCATTTCCTAGAAAACTTGGATTCATCCGAGCGACCCAACCTTCTCCAAACGAGAACCTCTTGATTCATGGTAATTCTCCATTGAGAGCAAGCTAGGCAATGGTGGCCTGAAACGATGGGGGATCAAGATTACGACAGTGGAAATATCAGATATCACCCGCCGAAGGAAATCGAGGAGGCGATGACCCGTCAGATGTCCGCCGAACGAAGCCGACGGGCCACCGTCACAGAGGCTGAAGGGAGTAAACAGGCCGCGATTTTGGTGGCAGATGGAGAAAAGCAATCGGATATCCTCAGGGCCGAAGGTCGTCGACAGGCCATCCTCTTGGAAGCCGAAGGAGAGGCCCTTGCCCTTCAAGCGATTTTTCGAATTGCAAAAGATGTAGATTCCAAAACCATGAGCTTACAGTACTTAGCAACCTTGAAGGGAATGGCAGCCAGTCCAGCCATGACTTTCGTGTTTCCGATGGAATGTAGCTCACTGCTGGTTGGAATGACCAAGGCCAATCAACAAAGCTTTGGGAAGCCGTAGGTGGGATTCCTTCAAAAATGACATTAGCGACGAGGATGGTTTACATCAGGCTCTGATTGTGGAAAAGGGGGATGAGCCCACACCTTCCGTGTAGCCACCCCATAGTCAGGGGAGGCCTTCTCACCGCGCAGAGGCTACATACTCTACGCCGGCAACTGAATAGTGGTCCCTTGAAGATCAGCCTCATCCAGATTCGCTCCCGCCAAATTCGCCTTGTTGAAATTGGCGTCTCGAAGATCTGCCTTTTGAAGGTCGGCTTCCCCCAAGTCGGCATTGTGAAGATTAGCCATTATCAGTAGGGCCCTTTGGAGATTGGCGCGTCCCAGATTCGCTTTATGAAGATCCGCTGCGATCAGGTCCGCTTCCTGCAAATCAGCGTCCTGTAAGTTGGCTCTCTGCAGATTCGCACTGAAAAAGTGAACCTGGTGGGCATGAGCCCCCTGAAGATCAGCGTCCTGAAGATCAGTTCCGGTGAAGTTGGCGTCCACTAACCAATAACCTGAGAGCTTGGCCTGTTTAAGATCTGGTCGAATATCGGGATTGTTCTCCCGCCATTCATTCCACGCGGGGATCCCCTGATTCAGAATGTTGAGATGCTCTTGGTTTGCCATTTTTCCCCTCTCTGTCAAAAAACCAGACTTGGTATCCCCGTTCCCGTGCTAGTAGTATTTTCAAAATCTTTCGAGGCTCTTACTCCCTTCCACAACCGATCGAAAAATCGGCTTCAAACTCCACCAGCCCTCCACCCGACCTTTTTCCCCAAACCAGCCCATCAATAGAAGGAGTGATCGAATCATCTCCTCTTGCTTCCACATGTATCAGGGGTCCAGGTAGTCCACCAGCTGAATGTTTTCCTTAACCGGATCGAGAATGCGAGTAATCCTCCGGGGGGGATCAATCCTCAGCCGTGATAGATCCAAAAGGTAATGGGTGTTTTTCTTTTGATCGAGAATGATTCTTAGGATCGGCTTCGTTTTATTTTCCAAATTTTCACCAACGACAACCCCGCGTTCACCAGTATTCAGCTCAACGAAGCTCCCGACCGGGTAAACACCGATAAGCCCAATCAACCGCTCGACGAAAGTCGGATCATATTGCTGTTGTTGGCCAAGTCGGTATAACTCCCGGACAGCATGAGCGGGTGGTAACGGTGGCTGACCTCCACGCTCGTTGACCAGGGAATCATAATAGTTCACGATAGCCACGATTCGACTACCGGATGAAACCTGGGAACCCTTAAGACCCTGGGGATATCCTGAACCATCGTAGTGTTCGTGGTGCTCCAGCACGATTTGGCGCACCGTGTCGGGCAAGTCGGGGGATTCAGACAAAATGGCTTTCCCCAGTTCAGGGTGCCGTGCCATTACCTTCTGCTCCCGGTAGGTATAGGGAATTCGCTTCAGCAACAGGTTTCGTGGTAACCGCATATACCCGATATCGTGGAGCAGAGCACCGATACCCAATTCTTCGAGCGAGGGTCGGTCCATATCGGACTCCACGCCCAACACCAAGGCCATGACACACACATCAACCACATGTTGATAAACACTACGCTCGAATACGCGAAGGGCTTGGAGGCGAACCTGATGAAAAAGAGCCGTCGAGCATCCCAAAACCTGATTGAGGATCGTGGTGACAACTCTTCGTGTTTCCACTTCGTCAATGGGCTCTCCCGTCTTCACACCCTCGAATAGGGCCTCCACGGCAATAACCCCTTCGTTGAGAATGACCCGGGCATTGGTTAACTGCGTGTGACCAACTTCCGGCTCATTCAACTTGGAGAGGTCAGCCGGTCCATTCGTCGGGGCAGAACAGAGGGGCGAAACTGGGGAACGAGGAACTTCCTGAGTGCGCGACGAGGGCTCACTCGGGAAGGGGTCCTCAACCGCGTCAGGGGCTTGCGGCAGAGGATCCTCGACGAGGGGGTGACCGCCTTGTTCCTTGCAATCCTGAGCGAGTTCGTCGTCCTGCACCTCGAAGGTCTCCAAATTTTCAGTTGGAGCAGAGCTTGTCCACTCAACGTGCATATCATCAGAACCGCCGTCCGTTCCACGCCCCCGCGTCGGATCAATAATAACTTCACGGACTCCGCATTCCTTTAACTGACTGATTTCCTTCTCGCTCTTAATAAGGCGTTTATGTGAGAAAAAGGGTGTGCTCAACCACGATCGGTCAACACCAACGAGATACATGCCCGGTTGGAGTTGATTGATAGGAATCCGTTGGGTTTTCCCTTTGAGGCTCTGCATGAAACTCACAGCCTTTTTCTCTTAGGGAGCAAAATCCCCAGGTTCACCAGTTTGGATCGATAGGGAGAGGTTCCTTCCACTTGGTTTCCATTCATGACAGCTTGCAGGGGATCCCTCTTTCTTTATCGGACACAAAGGCTTGTGCTAAAGGGTGAACCCTTTTTCTAAGCTGGAAGTGCCAGAGGTTTCCAGGTAACTGAGGCCTCCCAGAGAAGGAAGGGGCCGGCCGTTCATTCCATAAGGGACCCACAGCGCGCCAAGAAGGAAAACTGGAAAGTCTTGGGGAATGAAAAGGTCAACAGTTGGTTCCTTCCCTTTGCCCGGTTAACCATGTGGGGATGTTAGACAACTGAATGTTCTGAAAGAACCAACGGGCCAATCCCAAAACGCTGAAGTTTCATAGGCCTCATGCCTGTCTTCTGGGATCACCCCAACACTCTTGGCCTAGTCGCCGCCGAGATGAACAGTTACCTAAACTTTGTTCAAAGCCAGAAAGTGGGGGGTTCGTTTCGCGTGCGAAGGGTGAGAAAACTCGGCAGAGAGTTATGGTCCCTTGGGGATGGCAATTTTCCAGCCACCCTTATAAGGTCCAAAACGGAAGAAGTGGGAACTGGAGATTCAGGCTTGTGAACAAGCGGCGCGCCGTTCCCTACTAAGGAATCGCCATGTCGAGGTTAGTGCCGAAATCGCCAGTCGAGAGGGTCCACTAGGCATTGCCAAGATTGGTTATAGTCCTGGCCCAGTCCACCGGAAAGCCCTCTTCCGTGTAGACCCGCAGCGCCGCCTCATAACAGGCAACCGCGCGTGCGAGATTCGCGTCCCGATCGCCCGTCGGGAGATTCCAATAGGCATTGCCCAGGTTGTTCAGGGTCCGGGCCCACTCCACCGGAAAGGCCTTCTCCGTGTAAACCCGAAGGGCAGCTTCATAACAGCCAATCACCCGCGCCAGATTCATCCCGAGATCACCAGTGAGATGATCCCCATAGGCCGCCGCCAGGTTGGTCATGGTCCGAGCCCACTCTACCGGAAAGCCCTCTTCCGTGTAGACCCGTAGCGCCGCCTCATAACAGCCAATCGCCCGTGCGAGATTCCCACCCCGATCACCCGTCGGGAGGTTCTGATAGGCATTGCCCAGGATGGTCATGGTTCGGGCCCACTCCACCGGAAAGCCCTCCTCCGTGTAGACCCGCAGCACAGCTTCATAACGGGCAATCGCCTGCTCGAGATTCCCACTCCCATCGCCTGGGGGATGATCCGCATAGGCCACTCCCAGGTTGGTCGTAGTCCTGGCCCACTCCACCGGAAAGCCCTCTTCCCTGTAGATCCGCAACGCCGCCTCATAACAGCCACTCGCCCGTGCGAGATTCCCACCCCGATCCCCAGTCGGGAGGCTCTGATAGGCATTGCCCAGATTGTTCATGGTCCGGGCCCACTCCACTGGAAAGGCCTCCTCCGTCCGCACCCGCAGTGCCGCTTCATAACACGCAATCGCTCGCGTAAGATTCATCCCCTGATCGCCCGTCGGGAGGTTCTGAAAGGCATTGCCCAGGTTGTTCATGGTCCCAGCCCATTCTATCGGAAAGGCCTCCTCCGTCCGAACCCGAAGCACCCCCTCATAACAACCAATGGCTCGCACGAGATTCATTCCCCGATCACCCGAGGAGAGGCCGGCATAAGCAAGCGCCAGGTTGTTCATGGTCCCGGCCCATTCTACCGGAAAAGCTTCCTCGGTTCTGACCCGTAACGCCGCTTCATAACAGGCAATCGCCCGGGCAAGATTCATCCCCCGATCGCCCGTTGGGAGGTTCTGATAGGCATTGCCCAGATTGTTCATGGTCCGGGCCCACTCCATCGGAAAGGCCTCCTCCGTCCGGACCCGCAACGCGGATTCATAACAGCTAATCGCCCGCGCAAGATTCGCGACCTGATCACCCGTGGAAAGATCCGCATAAGCAAGGGCCAGGTTGTTCATGGTCCGGGCCCATTCCATCGGAAAGGCCTCCTCCGTCCGCACCTGCAACGCGGATTCATAACAGCTAATCGCCCGGGTAAGATTCATCCCCCAATCACCAGTGGGGAGCCCGGCATAGGCTGCCGCCAAGTTGTTCATGGCCCGGGCCCATTCCACTGGAAAAGCCTCCTCGGTCCAGACCCGAAGTGCAGATTCATAACAGCTAATCGCCCGGGTAAGACTCATTCCCCAATCACCGGTGGGGAGCCCGGCATAGGCCGCTGCCAAGTTGGTCATGGTTCGGGCCCACTCCATCGGAAAGGCCTCCTCCGTCCGGACCCGAACCGCCGCTTCATAACACCTAACCGCCCGTGCGAGATTTATCCCGCGATCCCTTGTGGGAAGATCTGCATAGGCAGCCGCCAGATCATTCATGGTCCCAGCCCACTCCACCGGAAAGGCCTCCTCCGTCCGGACCCGCAGCGCCGCTTCATAACAGCCAATCGCCCGCGCCAGGTTCATCCCGCGATCCCCCGTGGGAAGATCCGCATACGTCGTCGCCAAGTTGTTCATGGTCGTGGCCCACTCCATCGGAAAGGCCTCCTCGGTCCGCACCCGCAGCGCCGCTTCATAACAGCCAATCGCCCGTGCCAGGTTCATCCCTCGATCTCCCGCGGAAAGATCCGCATAGGCAATCGCCAGGTTGTTCATGGTCCCAGCCCACTCCATTGGAAAGGCCTCCTCGGTCCAA
>JACZVJ010000221.1 GCA_022572725.1 Nitrospinota bacterium
GAGGTTGAGTGGCTTGCCGACAACTTCCGCCGCAGCATAGCCAAACATCGCGTGGGCGCCCTTATTCCAAAAGACGATGATTCCCTGCTGATCCCACAAGATAATGGCATCCGGGGCGGTCAGCACGACGGCTTGGAAACGGTTTTCACTGGCACTCAATTTCTGAGCCAATTCCCCAGAGGGGTTTCCGGAAGGCGTCGCCTCGAATGCGTGGGGGAGCGTCATTTGAGCCCCTCCTCGGTCGCCGGTTCCCGGAGAATGTCCATCAGCAACAGATCGAAGGTGATTGAACGACCGGCTAAAGGATGATTGGCATCCAAAGTCACTGTTGAATCACTAACTTCTGTCACTCTCACAGGAAAAGATTCCCCATTAGTTTGCTCAACGCCGAATTCCAGGCCTATTTCTGGTTTTATGCCTCGATTGTCAAACTCGGTTCGGTCTACCTTCACCGCTAATACAGGTTTGTAGGAACCGTAAGCTTTTTCTTCTGAAACATGAACAATTTTGGATTCCCCGAGAGCCATGCCCAAGACGGCCGGTTGCACCACTGGGACGACTTCTCCTTGACCCTGAGTAAAGGTGAAGGGTTCTTTGTGTTCCATATCACGCATTATTAAACCACTCCTTCTTTCGATCGACCAACGGCTGATCGGACGGTGCGTTAGGGTTGTGGCCTCTTTCTCCATTATGCAACAACGCCGAAAAGGTCTTAAAAGAGCGGGGGAGGAGCCCCTCCATATTGCGCGGTCTTTGCGGCAAGCTTACCCTTTCCACTAATCCGCCATTGACCCTCCTCATTAATAAGATAGTGGAAATCCCCAAGCCAGCTGCCGAGGTTTATTCGTTGGGTGGTGGCGTTGGATGTCGCCCAAATGGATCCCGTACAAGTGATCTCGGCGGTTGCATGTTTTCCAGGTTTCACAACTATTCGAGAAAAGGAATGGTAAGTTGAGATACGATGATACTGTGCAAAGAAATCTTTCCATGACTGTCGCCTATCGTCTTTGGTCAAATGGCCGAAATGATAATCTTGGGAATAAAACTCCATCAGCGCCTCCAAGTTTTCGGCACGGATGGCTTCTTCTGCTTGATTAAAGACAGTCTGGATTTCACGCCTGGTCTTGGCATCCACTTGGATGTCCGCTTCTCTGGCGAGTCGATGCTTCGCCAGCGACGGAGGGCCAGAGCCCTGGAAAAACAGGGCAATCCCAACCAATAGTCCAAATATGAGCAGTATTTTTTTCAATTTCATGGTGATTCTCCATTCCCCGTTGTAGTTGAATCCGTTGGCAGTGGGTCTTTGCCACGCGTAAGACTTACGGAACGCTTACTTCACATTGCCATATTCAAAAATAATACCCGTACGGTCACAAAACTCACCCACCCTTGCGCTATCTGAAAAACTCTAGATTTTCAAATGCGGATGAATTTATAGGCGGGACAGGACGAGAGGCCATCCACTGTGAGATGCCTCTCCCCCTGAGATGCGGTGCCGGTAGATCCTAAAACTGCTTACTTCTTCCTCGTTTTTAGTATGATCGACTACCCCCAAATCCGCCGCCGTCTGTGCGAGGCGCCATCGGCTTGGCTTCATTGACGGTCAGCGTCCGTCCATCCATTTCCGTGGAGTGTAAGGCAGCAATAGCCGCTTGAGCTTCACTGGGCGATGACATTTCCACGAAACCAAAACCGCGTGACTTGCCGGTGAATTTGTCGGTAATCACTCGTGTGGACTCGACGGTTCCGTGCTCGGCGAATAACGCCTCCATCTGAGTCTCAGTCGCGGAATACGGCAAACCACCAACATAAAGTTTTGAACCCATGGGGTTCCTCCTTAAAGTATTGATATTGTCTTGAATGGGAGAAAAGATGAAATGACCCGAAGAACAGTCGCAGAGGAAAGAAACAAGGCGACCGTGACCAGCCTTCCGAGCTAACTCCTAGGCAAAACAACATCGGTTAGGGGCCTTGTTGCAATTCTCTTCACCACCAGGCCCTACGCGATGAGTATTTATTAACCTAACATGGCGTTCGCTATAAAGATAGGGAAACTTTTACGCCTGACCAAGGAACCTGATCCTGCCCCCTTTAAACCACTCCTAAGTCAATATTACGCGCTTTCCTGAAAAGGTAAGCTGCTCCCACCTCATCAGCAGGCACCCCCCTACCCCCTCCCCCCCA
>JACZVJ010000120.1 GCA_022572725.1 Nitrospinota bacterium
AGCCATATCTAATGATTCTACTTAGCTCCCAATGTTCTTTGACATCCCTTTTCTAACCTGCTTTGGCTAACACATTGAAGGTAAAGGCAAAATCATCTTCCCTACTTGTGGAAAATCCGTTTGGGGACGCCACTATTCAAAGCCGCTGTGATCCTTCACAGCGGCTTTTTTATTACAAGAACAACCCACCCTACATTTGGGGATGGGCAGGGAATCCTGGCCCGAATTGGCTTCCTTTTGGCGGGGTGGGTCAGTCTTGTTCACAGTCGATCAGGTCATAACTGGCTTTCGGAATGAAAATCAGGAACATTGCGATTGTTTTTAATTACTTGGTTTCATGATTGGAAAACCAAGTATGGGAAAGGAAGCGTCCGCCTTTCTTGACCTGGTGATTTTTTCTGGGTTGTGATGCGGCGGGTGTGACCTACCGAAGTCAGGTTTTCTTGGTTGTGATGACAGGAGGCTCCTTTGTAAAATGTTTTGCCGAAAGAGTCTGGGGAAGAGGAGGAGAGAAGCCTTTTGGGCCGAATCGGCAAGGAAGCTATGAAAATGTGTCATTCAAAGGGGAGTTCTTTTATGAGGAGGAATGAGCATGTGGAAGTATCGGATTGTGCGAAAAGCGTGGAACCGTAGGGGTCTTATTGCTTTCATTTTTTGTTTTTTAGGGACTCTTTCTCTCGTGACGTTTGCGGCTGAGCCGTTCCTGGAAAACTCCCAAAAAGGAGAATTCGAGGTTGTTGAAGGAAAAGAGGGTGCGCCGATGATCAAGATTCCTGCGGGGGAGTTTAAAATGGGTGACAATAAAGGCCCCCGCAATGAACGTCCGGAGCATATGGTGTGGGTGGATACCTATTTCATTGACCAATACGAAATAACCATGGAGCGGTATCAGAAATTTTTGGATGAGACCAACCATGATTTTCCACCCTTGTGGGATGATGGCGCAGCTTTTGACGAGGCTGCTGATCGACCCGCGGTTGGGATGGCCTGGGGTAGTGCCAAAGCCTACTGCGAATGGGTGGGAAAGCGATTGCCCACTGAAGCTGAGTGGGAAAAGGCAGCCAGGGGAACCGATGGGCGACGGTATCCGTGGGGACATATGCAGCCTTTTGTCGATATTGCGAGGTATAACCTAGGGACGACGGGATGGGTCGGCTATGCCATCACCCTCGCACCGGTGACGAGCGGGGTCACTGGCATGAGCATACGACATGGCCTCAAGGAGGGGACCAAGAGTCCGTATGGGCTCTACCATATGGCAGGCAACGCCTCAGAATGGGTGGTGGATTGGTATGATAGGAACTATTATGAAAAGAGCCCGAAACGGAATCCTCAAGGTCCGGGGACCGGAGAAAAGAAAATCTATCGAGGGGGTTCCTGGGAAGACCCACCCAAGCGGCTTCGGGTGACGACTCGCGCCAGCGCCGAGCCCAATTTCCCCGTGGACGCCAATGATTTAACCATTGGATTTCGATGTGCAATGGAGGCTAAGAGCTAAGTGGTTGAATGACCCTGCTTATGGACTGGGGGAAATTCTTGGCGTGCGGGAATTTTCCAGAATGGCTTAATCGGTCAGGAAGGAAGTTTTTGGGAAACTTAAACCGTTAGGCTTAAGCTAGGAAAGCCAACCCCTGCTGTCCTATTCTCGGTGTTCAGTGACGGGATGGAGAAGATGAGCAGGAATAAGAATTTTTTCCACAATTTTTTGTTGGAACTGACGTCCTTCAATTTCGAGCTCTAGTTCCCCTGCAAGGGCCATAAATAATTCATCCGTACCATGGAGGTCATTTCCTCCAACCTGACAAGCATGATCGATCCAAAGGCTACGGATAAGTCCACGGGAATACCAACCTTTCTCCACTTCCGATTTATCACCTTTTAAAGTTTTCACAGTGCCCTCCCCATCTACCCCTTGGGGTGCGGGTTAAGGTTATTTGCTCACACTCAAGGGGTTGAAGCCATAGGAGGCAATTTTCTTTCCGCAGTGAGGGCACGCGCTGGGAGATTCCCCTTTGAGGTGCACACCTAAAAAGTTAGAGGAAAATTCCAAGCATACCTTTATAACCTTCCGGCAGTCTTGGTATGGGCAAGGAAAATATTTTGTCTTCTTCCCCATGTTGATAATTCAGGAGCACCCGGTCGTTTCCCCACAGTTTCTGCAAGCCAAGCACATCCCATTCCGTACCAGTTTAAATTGTTTGCAGCTAGGGCAGGGATCGCCTTCAAATCCCTTTTGAAGGGCCGTATCGAACTCAGCGGTGTATGTGGCGGTTTCCTGTTTCATCTCCAGCTTGTGGGCAATCCTTCCGTTGCCCCTGCCGTTTTCTTTCGACCCATTGTCAGAACCGCGTCTTGCCGGGAACAACTCAGGGCTGATCACGGCAGAGGTGACAGTTCTGGGGTCGGCTGGTTCGTCATCCGTACATTCAGGATCTTGTTTGACGGAATCCCCGCGAAGGTCATCTGGCGTGACTTGTTCCAGGTCCTGCCGTCCCAAGTAGGTGATGGCCAGCTCCCGGAAAATATAGTCGATGATCGATGTGGACATTTTGATATGGTCGTTCAACTTCACGGGTCCATTGGGCTCGAATCGTGTGAACAAGAACGCCTCGACAAATTCTTCAAGTGGCACCCCGTGCTGCAATCCCAGCGAGATGGCGATGGCAAAGCAATTCATGAGGCTTCGGAAGGCCGCCCCCTCCTTGTGCATATCCAGGAATATCTCACCAAGAGTCCCGTCTACGTATTCACCCGTTCTGAGGTAGAGTTTGTGCCCCCCAATATTGGCCTTTTGGGTGTACCCGATTCGTCGTGTCGGTAAGGGCCGTCGCTTGGCCAAGTATCGGACAAGGACCCGTTCGGCAATCTTTTCTGCCGTGGCCATGACTGCGTTGTCCCGCTGGTCGACCTGTCCTATATCGCTTGAGGCATTCAGAGGTTGGCTGAGTTTGGAGCCATCCCGATAAAGGGCTACAGCCTTGAGCATCTGCATCCAACCCAACTGATAGGCTTCTTTGACGGCCTCCACGGTTGAATCGGATGGCATGTTGATCGTTTTACTGATGGCACCGCTGATGAATGGTTGTGCTGCGGCCATCATCCGGATATGGGCATGGGCCTGGATAAATCGTTGTCCAAGCCGACCGCAGCGATTGGCGCAATCGAACACCGGCAAATGCTCTGTCCGTAAATGGGGGGCACCCTCGACGGTCATAGTTCCGCAACAAAAGCCATTGGCTGCCAGTATGTGCTCCTGATTAAATCCCAGAACTTTGAGTATATTTAACTGCGGATCGTCCAATTGCACCTCGGTCAGCTTCAGTCGCTCACGGCAAAAATCCTCTCCCAGCGTCCACTTATTAAAGGCAAATTGGATTTCAAACGCCCCGTTCAAGGTGGACTCCAACCGTTCGAGAGCAAGAGTATCGAATCCTTTTTCCCGGAGCGTGCTATGATTGATGAACGGGGCGTGGTTGAGGGTCCGGGTGCCTGTGGCATAAGTACTGATGTCCTGAATTTGCGCGTGGGTGTAGCCGAGTTTCGCCAGGGCTGGAGGAAGGCTCTGATTGATGATTTTAAAATAACCCCCACCAGCCAATTTTTTAAACTTGACTAAGGCAAAATCGGGTTCGATTCCTGTGGTGTCGCAATCCATCAGAAGCCCAATGGTTCCGGTGGGCGCAATAACCGTAGCCTGGGCATTGCGAAACCCATGAACTTTTCCAAGCTCGAGTGCGCGATCCCAAGCCTGTTGGGCGGCAAGGAGCAGATCAGATGGGGCTTCCTTGGGGTCAATTCCCTTGGGGACAATGGTCAGCCCTTGGTATTCCTCAGGGGAGGCCTCATATGCGGCACGTCGGTGATTTTGGATAACCCTCAGCATGGGCTCGCGGTTTCGGGCATAGCCCGGAAAGGGCCCAAGCTCAGCCGCCATCTCAGCTGAAGTGGCATACGACTCCCCTGTCAGGATGGCGGTTAAGGCCCCACCTATAGCCAGGGCTTGAGGAGAATCGTATGGAATGCCTAGCCGCATGAGAAAAGACCCCAGGTTGGCGTACCCTAATCCGAGCGTCCGGAAGGTGAAACTTTTTTCGGCAATGGTTTTACTCGGGAATCCTCCCATGAGGACACTAATTTCCAGGACAATAGTCCAAAGGCGGATGGCATGGCGGTATCCCTCCAAATCAAATTCCCCGTCTGCTGTGGTAAAGGCCCCCAGGTTCAACGAGGCCAAATTACAGGCGGTATCGTCCAGAAACATGTATTCGCTGCAGGGATTCGAGGCGTTGATCCGGCCATCCTCAGGGCAGGTATGCCATTCATTGATGGTGGTATCGTATTGAATCCCTGGATCAGCACACATCCAAGCTGCCCAGGCAATTTTGTCCCAGAGGTCTCTCGCCTTAATCGTCTTTGCGACGGCCCCATCGGTTCGCCGGGTGAGGGCCCAATCTCCATCATTGTGCAAGGCTTCGAAAAATCCGTTGGGAACTCGAATGCTGTTGTTGGAGTTCTGTCCCGAAACGGTCTGGTAGGCCTTCCCGATCCAATTCGTGTCGTATTCGTGAAACACGAAATGGGTGAATCCTTCTTTGGCGTGGGCGAACATCCGTTGGATGTAAGCTTCGGGCACCGCGCTTTCTCGCGCGGCTCGAATGGCCTCTTTCAACATCGCATTCTTCAGAGGATCGATCTCTATCCGGAGTTTCCCCTCACCATCAGGGATATGACAGGCTTTAAGGACCGCATTGAGTCGTTGAGCACAGATGTAGGATCCCGTGACCATCGCCGCGACCTTTTGCTCTTCGACCACCTTCCAGTCGATAAATTCTTCAATGTCGGGATGGTCGAGGTCCAGGCACACCATTTTTGCCGCTCGCCTGGTCGTCCCGCCTGACTTAATAGCACCCGCAGACCGGTCACCGATTTTGAGAAAGGACATAAGACCAGAGGATTTGCCTCCACCGGATAGAGGTTCGTTGTCCCCTCGCAGTTTCGAGAAGTTGGTGCCGGTGCCGGACCCGTACTTAAACAGCCGGGCTTCACGCGTCCAAAGATCCATGATTCCCCCGTCATTCACCAGATCGTCGGAGACGGACTGAATAAAACAGGCGTGCACCTGAGGCCGCTCATAAGCATTTTTAGATCGATGGAGCCGTTGTGTGTGGGGAGCGACGTAGTAATGACCTTGGGAGGGTCCGGTGAGGCCGTACGCATAATGGAGGCCGGTGTTAAACCATTGGGGAGAATTCGGCGCCCCCATCTGCCGGGCCAGCATGAAACACAGCTCATCATAGAACGCCTCGGCGTCCTGATCCGTGTTGAAGTACCCGTGGGTTTTCCCCCAATGAGTCCAGCATCCGGCGAGACGGTGAAAAACCTGGCGAGCATCCCGTTCGCCTCCTAAGACCGGCTTCCCATTTTCATCCTTGAGTGGTTTCCCCTCCGGCCCCTTTTGTGGGACTCCGGCCTTTCGAAAATACTTCTGTGCCAGAATATCCACCGCAAGCTGTGTCCAATGTTCGGGGGCTTCAATGTCATCCATATTAAAGACCAGGGAGCCGTCCGGATTCCTGATTTCAGATGCCCGTTTGGCAAACGGGATACCCTCGTAAGGCCCACGCCCAACTCGTGTAAATCGACGATGGATTTTCAAGATGCCTCTCCTTTACCCAACGAAGGAGCCCAAGAACCATTCGGCGCAGAAAGGCTTCCCTGGAAACTCTTGGACATGTTGAGTCTTCCTTTCAATACGTGGACTAAGAATTTGTGATTGGGAAGCCACAATCTATAGCGGTTCATATGAATTGTCAATACCAAGTATTGTGTATTTTGTGGGGATAGTGGGGATATCGGTGAATAGCTTGGGGAGTAGGAAAAGCTCTCGCCTTATCGATACTTATAGGAATGTTTTGCAGGTTATCCACAGCTTAGGAATGGGGCCTTTCTTGAAATCCCCACCTATTTGGACCGGGTGGCATTATGGGGTTCTTTCAGCAAATCATGCGATGAGAAGGAAAAATGTTGTGGCAAAATGTGGTCTGAGGCCTGTGTTGGAGAAGGGGGAGAAAAAGGGACGGGGTGGGGAGCCTAAGGGTCCTTGGTTTGACATACGAATCTAGCCCCCCTATCTTAGGCGCCTGCTCTGGCTAAGGAGAAGCAAGGTGGGAATCTGGGTTGGCATGGACCGCGAGAAGACATGGGTGAGGTGAAAAGGCTATGTACGTCTGGAGTAAACGAATCGTCATTACCTTACTGGTTGCATTTGGGGTGCTGGAACTCCTCTTTTGGTTGAGTACCACTGGAGGTGGGACGAGTGAGCTCACCACCAGGACTACGCACTGGCTGGCCTTAAATTATTTCCTTTTGCTGGTCTGGGTGTTTGTGTGGATGTTCGACCAGGCGCGAGTGCGTGGAAAAAATGTATGGATGTGGTTAGCCCCCTTTATCGTGGCACCTCTTCCGACGTTGATGGCGTTTGTGCTGATACTTCAACGCCGGCCAAAGTGAGGAGAGCCTTTCCGGAATCCCTATCCAATGACAATGCGGGATTCGGGAAAACGATATCGGGTGTGAATCCTGGTGGTGACCGCAAAAAGCCCGATCATTAAGGGGCCGAAGCGACCTAACAGCATGGAAATAATGATGACCGATTTTCCGAAATCGGTGAAGAGCGCCGAAAAACTCCGACCGGTGCCATCACCCAGTGACATGCCCACGATACCCATGGCCGAAGTGACTTCGAACATGATGCTCAGGAAAGGGCGCTGTTCGGTAAAGGCCAGCACGAGCGTGAAAAACGTAATCATGGTCAGGGCTATGATGCAGAGACAAAAGGCTCGAGTGATCAGGTCACTGGGGATTCGTCGGTGAAACACTTCCACGTCCGCCCGCCGACGGAGCACGGCCCACACGGTAAGCCACACGATGGCAAACGTGGTCGTCTTGATGCCCCCGGACATGCTCCCCGGTGAGCCCCCGATCGCCATCAGGAGAAGAAGAAAATACAAAGTTGCGTCCCGAAACTCGCTGATGTCGATTGTGGTGAAACCAGCGGTTCTAGAAACTGTATGAAAGTGCGCGAGGGCCAGTCGCTCCCCAATACCGAGTGGTTGAAAGGTCTGCGGGTTATTCCACTCCAAGATTAAGATGCCAAGGGTGCCCACGGCCAGGAGCAGGAGCGTCGTAATCACAACAAGCTTGGTGTGAGTCTGGAAACGAAATCGCTTGCCTTTGAGGTTATCCCACACGTCTTGGAAGACTAAAAATCCAATGCTGCCCAGAATGATCAAAACAGTGACAACAAGGTTGACAGGAATATCGGATTGATAAGAAATCAAGCTATTCGAAAACAAGGAAAACCCGGCGTTGTTAAATGCCGAGATCGAGTGGAACAAGCCTGAATACAGGGCTTGACCCAAAGGCATCTCTTGGGAGAACCGGAGGGACAGCAACAGGGTGCCAATTCCTTCCACCACCAGGGTGAGAATCGCGACAATTTTGACGTATCGGACTGATCCCTCCATATCGAAGGTACTCAGGGTTTCCGCCATCATCATCCGGTCCCGCAAGCCAATCCGATGGCCCAGAGCGAGTAAAATCAGCGTGGCCATAAGGGCATAGCCCAACCCCCCGACCTGAATAAGCAACAGAATGACGAGCTGGCCAAACAGGGTAAATTCGTTTGGAGTGTCCATGACGATCAAGCCGGTCACGCACACCGCGGAAGTGGCGGTGAAGAGAGCATCGATAAACCTCAAGTCCACGCCCGGGGGAGTGGCCAGAGGCAGCATTAAGAGGCCCGTTCCTACCAAAATGAGAGCTCCCGCGGCCAAGGCAACTATTTGCCCTGGGAGGAGCCGCATTGAAGCCACTCGACTCAGCACAGTCCGGCTAGCTGTCCGTGTCTCTTCCAATGTCGGCATGTGTAAAAACTTAGACTCCATCTCTCAGACACTGTCCGGTAATAATGTTCAAGTTCGGGGGACTTGGTTGTTGCCCGGGCACCCTCGTCCCGTCATTCCCGCGGAGAGCCTGCTCTCGTGGAAACGGGGGCGGGAATCCATAACAATCGTGGCTTCCCTGGATGCCCGCTACAGACTGCGGGCATGACGATTGATGGGCTCATGCTCTGCACACAATCACAAATTCATCTCACAATGTCTGTCACCTGACATACAGGATTTTACTGCGCGCTTCCCAAGGGACGCATAGTCTCAAAGGCTAGGAATGTTGAATCTCGGGTAGTCTCATTTGGTGTTCGCTCTTCTGCACCTTCCAAGGGCCGATTCTGACTCCGTTCTGGGATCTGCTCCGGAGGGAAGGGTTGGTGATTGTGGCGCTTTTCATTTTGACATTCAAGCTTGGGGATATGCCTCTAGGCCCATTCGTCCCTTTTGGGTGGACCGTGAATGTACTCCCGTTCAAATTGGGATGGTGCCCGGTACCATCGGAGTGATCACGACCATCCTCGGTGTGCTACGGGGAGGTACGCTCCCAGCGAAATGGGGGATCTACTAAGGGCCTGTAGAAAAATTACTTAGACAAAATCGCGCCCAGATTTGGGTCGGATTTGGATGGAACGATTGAGAAAAATCCGAGGCATAGCACGGCTATGGTGAGGTTTTTTCGATTGAGGCGCGTTCAAAGATGGTCCGAAGATTGGATGCGA
>JACZVJ010000121.1 GCA_022572725.1 Nitrospinota bacterium
CGCCTACCTCCAACAGCAACCACCCCGCTGCTCGGAAACAGCGTGCTAAGCACCCTGTTCGTTTTCACTCAGGGAAGGGTAACCGGCCACTTCGATGGAAGTGATTGACTCGCCCCCCCGTTGTTGTACCTTATCCAAGATTGGTCACGCGCATTATTGATTTGTGCCATGGGGTCATTGGCCTCCTGTGCTAGTGGTTTGTCCCAGGCCCCATTCGTAGTGGCGGGACAAGGACCCTCTACAGGCCTAGCGGGGAGCCACGCCAGGGCGGGTAATAACCAAGCTTAGGGGCGGGGCATACGGAGCGTCCAAAGAAAGACGGATTAAGCGAATAAAAAGGACCTTCCCCACAGCGACCCGAAAGGCAGGAATCGAAGATCTTCCATTTGAACACACAGGGCGCGTCAATCTTCCTTAGCAACGCATGGCACCTTGATCGCTACCGCTAGATCGTCGCTCATGAATGGTCACATTCTCTTCTGCGACAGCCTCCAAGGGACAATGATGGCGAGACGTTGCGCGGTCGTCACCTTGGCGGGATTCGGGCCTTTGCGGGCCTTGATCCACTCATAGTACACGCGGAATTCACCAGAGGGGTATTCCCAGTCGGCCAGAATGGCACTCGATTAAGGAAGAACCGAATAAGCTCCGACTACGATCCTGGCCCAAGAAACGAGTGTAGGGAGTGGGAGCAGCCCCCTGTTAGTGTTGGCCTTGGGCTTTTGTGGTGAAAGTAGCCAGAAGGCCTTCCGCGCGATGGAGATCATACGCAGCCCCCAGCTGTGCGAAGGTGCTTGCCGCTCCCTCCACGAGGGTCAGGTCTCCAGTCATCCTACCCATTTCCAAGTGGGTCAGGGCTAACTCATAGGGAGCCTTCAGCTGCTCCGCTGTGCGAACGCTACGCTCCCACCATTTCTGCGCCACAACCTGGTTGCCCTTCATCCATTCAATCGAACCCCGCCATCGGGAAGCGGGGACGTAACCCTCCTTGTCCACCTTGCTCTGCTTAAGGGCTAACCGGCATGCGTGTTGTGCTTTTCTAATGGCTTCCTTGCGTTCCACGTCTGCGGTTCGCTCAGCAAGGGCTAGGTACGCTTCAGTTAAGTTTATGATGGTATGAGTACAGTGGAAGCCTACGAGGCGTTTCTCGAGAATGAGCTGATGGCTCCGCTCTAATTCGAGGAGGGCTTCGCCAAGTCTTCCCTGTCGTAGATAACATTTCCCGAGATTTGCCACTGCCTTGGCAAGGTGGTGATAGTCAGGGATCGCCGTGCATAACTCCATGGTTCGCTTAAACCAAATGGCCGCCTTTTCGGTTTCCCCCATCTTGTCAAGCCACCTGCCTTGCCCTCCCAAGCCCCAGGCCAAGGACTGTTGATCAGCACCACCTTCGGCCAAGCGAATAACATACTCCCAAAGTTCCCAAGCCTTGGTAATTTCGTCGCGTACTAGGTGTAATCGGGCCGATAGCCCAATAGACGCTCCCATCCCCCGCAAGTCGCCTGCCTGGCGGAACGCGTCGGTGGCACGCTGATAATAGTCGAGCGCCAGGTCCCATTCTCCCTTTTGGTGCTCGTGAGCTCCTCGGCCTAGATAGGCGTGCCCCATGGCCCGTGGGTGTTCAATTTTCTCAGCGAGGGCAACTGAATGCCGGTGATAGTGTTCCGCCAAACGGAAGATCGGCACGGCACCCCAGATCAGACCCACGCTAAAGGCCCCCTGAACGGCTCCAGGCCAAATGCCCTTGCGCTCCGAGAGGTTTAACTCATTAAGAGAATCCAGCACGAACCGTTCTGTATCCATAAAGTAATCCATCCATCCCATCACCTCATAGATATGTGAGCACTCCACTGCCAGGGGATCTGTTTCTTTAGTTTCCTGGCAGACAAAGAACCGAGGGAGAAGCCGGTGCGCGAGCTGCTCGAGTAGTTGTGTGCCAATTGCCCAGCGAACCCCGAAACGAGTAGTTGGGACCGCACGACCAAGATAGCCTAGGGCCCGTTCGAGATATTCCCTAGCGCTGTGATGTTCGCCACGCCGGTAGAGGGCCTCCCCAATCTTCCGTTCGAGTGTGGCACGCTGGAGGGGTTCCCAGCGATCACCAAACACCCGTGCATAGGCGGACAAGGCCTCCTCATAATGCTTCAACGCCTCCGCATCCGCTGCGATGCTGCCCGCTTGGTCACCCGCCTTAAACAGATACTCCTGGGCCTTGTTCCACTCCTCAGCTCTGACAAAATGGTGTGCGAGCAAGCCATAGAATTCTTCCAGCCTGTTCGCAAAGAGGGACTCCATGCACTCCCCTGCCTGGCGATGGAGGTTTTTTCGCTGAGAGAGAAGGATGCTCTCATAGATGGCTTCTTGGGCGAGCGCGTGCTTGAAAATATACTCGAGTTCTGGGAAACGTCGTTTTTCGCGGATGAGTTCCGCATCCTGTAAGAGGTGAAGACCCGCATCAAGTTCCTGGCCGGACTCAGTGATCGCTTTCAATACACGGTAGAAAAAACTTCGGCCGATAACCGCTGCTATCTTGAGCAGCTGCTTCATCTCCTCCCCTAACCGATCGACGCGAGACATAATGATCGCTTGAATGGTGTCGGGAATACTGACGCGCTCGATTTCTGCCGTGACCTGCCAAGACCCCGAAGCCGAATTCCGCACGACCGCCTTCGTGTGAATCAGTGTCCGCACCACTTCTTCCAGAAAGAATGGATTGCCCTCGGTCTTTTCAAAGATCGAATTGCGAATTCGCAACGGAAGTTCCTCAATTTCCAAAAGATTTTGAAAAAGCTGGGTGCTTTCACGTTCCGAAAGGAGAGGCAGCGTCATTTCGGTGTATCGGGGGGCATACTCACGGGCCGCGAGATCTCGAAAGCGGGTAAGGGGGCTCTCCCGTTCTGGCCGGCTTACACAGCAAACCAGCAGCGGCGTCGCGTCGACAAGTGGCAGAAGGTACTCAAGCAAGGCCATTGACGATTCATCGGCCCAATGCCAGTCTTCAAAGACCAAGACGAGTTTGTGCGCCTGGGCAAGGCGCTCAAAGAATAGTCGACAACTTCGGAAGATCTGATGCTTCTTGGCTTCCCCATCCAGGTACTTGACGCTTTGTTGAAACTCCTCTTTCACTTCAATAGCTAGCAGCGTCGCGAGGTAGGGGAGAATTTCAGTAAGCTGATCCGGAAACAAGGCGTGTACCTTTCTTTCCAATTTCGCCCAACTCGTACTCTCGTCATCTTCCTCTCTGATCCCCGCGTAGACTTTCATTATCTCCGTAAAGGGCCAATAGCTGATGCCCTGGCTAAAGGAGTCAGCTCGGCCTTCAAGCCACAGGAGGTCTTGGTTCATGCTGGCAGTTCGGACTTCGGCCACCAATCGAGATTTCCCCACCCCGGCCTCGCCCAGGACCGTCAGAAGGGCTCCCTGGCCGCGCAAAAGGTTCTCCACCAAGCCATGAAAGGAGGCCAGGTGTTGTGCACGCCCCACCAGGGGGGAGCTGACTTCATGCAGCGTGGACTTTTGCGAGGGTTCGCGCCGGGAACGAGCCCTTAAAGCCCGATACGCCATCACTGGTATGGTTATGCCCTTGACCTTCCTGGCTCCGAGCGCCTGGCAGTGGAAGTAGTCCTTGACGAGCAGATAGGTGCTTTCACCAAGAAGTACCGCGCCCGGGTCTGCGACTTCCTGAAGCCCAGCTGCGATATTGGTCGTATCGCCCACAGCCGTGTATTCCATCCCCAGGCTGTCGCTGACCCTACCGACCACCACAAGCCCCGTATTCAGCCCCATACGGACGGAGAGCGTGTCCCCCTGCGGGAGTCCCGGAGCGACTCCTCCCGTCTCGAAACGTTGTCGCAACACCAGGGCGGCTTGGACGGCTCGCCGGGCGTGATCCTCGTGGGCTAAGGGAGCACCAAACAGCGCCATGAACCCATCACCGAGAAAATGGATAACCAGCCCCTCATATTTGTGGATCGTCCCTAATGCGACTTTAAAAAATTGGTCTAGAAAACCGGCCATGGCGTCGGGCCCTAGGGGTTCCGTTAAGGCGGTGGAGTTCACCACGTCACAGAAAAGCACGGTGACACGCTTACGTTCCCCTTCTAATGTGGCCCTCGTGGGGAGGATTTTCTCACTTAGGAAAGGTGGGATGTAGGATGCAGGGGAACCTGACTCGATTGGAGAGATTGTGTGGGCGGTGAGAGGTTTCCCGCAGCCACCGCAGAGCTGCTCGTCAGACTCATTCGAGAAACCGCAGGACGTGCAGAGAGTAGGCATTCTGGCCCCACATTCACTACAGAATTGACGCCTTTCCCGGTTCCAGGCCTTGCCAAAACGCATTCCAGGGCAGCCCTTGAGGCACCAGACAGGGAACCAGAACAAAGGGGCAGGCGATTCTAGCCTGCGAAAATGGGGGAGAGCAACGACGTGCGAGAAATAGGGTGATGAAGGTGTGGCAGTCTAGCCTCAAGGATCAGTTCCAGGACTCGCTCAATTAAGGCATCCCTTGAGATTTGAGGGGGAGATGCTGGAGGAGCTTGGGGATTTTTTCCACGTAGCTAAATTGGGGCCGTTTCTTGATTTTTCATCAATGAGGTGGCCAGACATGCCAAAAGACACCATTTTTTCCGTAGCACTCCCTAATTGGTAAGGCGCTCTCTCACATGGAAAATTGGTGCCCCCGACACGATTCGAACGTGCGGCCCGCGGTTTAGGAAACCTTTTACCCTGGGTCCCAGTAACCCACTGAAATCCCTCGAAAACCCTTATAAACACGGGGGATCATGTACTTTGAGCCTTTCCCCCAGTTACCTCCAAATACCCCCGATTTCCCCGTGCATTCCCCTATGCTTTTCCCTATGTTTTGAAGGGGGGATTTCCCTTAGGAGATTAATCCCCCTTCGCCGTCCACTCCCTGGCCAGCCGTTGGGCTTCGGCAAGCTGAGCGGGGGTCATGATTTCCTCTAGGAGGTCCCGCAACTTGACCGCATCTTTCCCTCCCTTGGCTGCTGCAAGGTTCAGCCACATATGGGCTAGAACGTAATCTTTCGGCACGCCTTGGCCCTTATCGTACATGACCCCTAGGGCGTGCTGGGCGTCCCCATCCCCCTGGTCCGCAGCCTGCCGATACCACTTGGTCGCTTCTTGATCGTCTCGCGAGACCCCATAGCCATGTGCGTACCTGAATCCCAGCTCGAACTGGGCCTGCGCATCCCCCTGATCCGCCAATCGTCGAAGTTCTTTCATAACGGTGTTGTCGTCACTATGAATCTAAGCATCAACCGTCGGCGGCTCACTCCCCCTTCAGCTTCCACTCCCTGGCAAACCGTTCGGCTTCGGCCAGTTCACCGGGAGTCATTTCCCTTTCTAGTTGACCTTGTGACGAGACGGCTCTCTTATAACCTTGTTTAGCGGCAAGGCTTAACCACATATACGCGCGAACATAGTTTCGCCTTACACCCTCGCCGTTGATGTACATTGCCCCCAGGTTATTCTGCGCAGCCGCAAGCCCCTGGTCCGCCAACGGTCGCCATTCTTTCAGGGCGGTGTCGTAGTCACCACGCTTGTAGGCATCCAGCCCTTCCTGAAAGTCCGCCCAAGCGGGTAGGGTCAGCATGAGGACCAACCCGACGACGATGGAAAGACTGAGCCTCGTTTTGGTCATGCTTGTTCCCTCATTCACACCAATTGCTTCAACGGCAACACCATCCTACGCCGCTGGCAAGGGCCGTTCAAGGCGAGTTCGCTGGATTGACAAACCTATTGGGCGGGGGCAGGCTTAGTGACTACCTGCATGGTGGGTACTGATTGGGTTACAAAACGGTGGGCAATAATGAGGGAGGTACATGATGCTAAGAGACAAAGCCATCCATAACAAACTACTGGTTGTTTTAGGTCTCATCATCGCGTTGCAGGCAAGCGTAATTGGGTGGAGTGTGATTTCTCCAGCGGCCGCTACTGAAGTGAAACAACCACATGACTTTCAAGTTTTGGCCGTTCATGGCTTGGGAAGCGCCGTTGTTGAAGCTTTGTGTGACACGGAGCGGGGCAACCTCATTTACTTTGGTGCGATGAAGGGCAGTATCCATCTGGCTGTTGTAGAGAATGGCTGCCCCAATACGCCAAAAGGTACATGAGGGTTAAATGGTTGGCGAAAAGGGTAACGGTTTGCGGCACAGGAGGGTAAATGTCATGAGGTGGAGACAGATCATACTCGGCGTGGTGCTGTGTGTAAGCGGGTCCGGGTTGGCAGGGGCGGAGTGCGGGTGGGTACTTTGGGAAAAAGCGCGTTACTCCGATTCTGATTTGGACTGGGCTCGTGCATCCAATAAACCTGAGTGGAATATCCATCGAGCCTATGAAACCATGATGGAATGTGAGTATTCGAAACAAAGGGTGTGGGAGTTGAAAACAAAGCAGCGGGACCCTTCCGATAACCCTGGGATTGAAAGGGTGGAAAAGGTTCCTAATGAGTTATTGTGGATTTATTTTAAAGGGGGCGCGAGTAGCGAATATGAATGGATGTGTTTGCCTGGCACCATTGACCCACGACCAAAGTCATAAGGCAGAGGCGCTAGCGAAAGGACTTCACCCGATTAGGTTGCTGTTCTTGTTTGGTTCGCCTGCCATGGTCCGGCACTGTTCGCTCAATGAGCCCCCCTGACGGCTCCGTCACGGCGCCTGCGTAGGCGAGCGCCGCGCCGTCAACTGCTCCCCTGCTAGCTGCGGTAGTCATTCCCTGATTGGCGTGATTGACGCCTCGCAGCGCCTTCGGTACTGTTTTGGTTGACCCAATTTCGACCGCTGTACCCCTAACAGCGGACGTTTGACGGAGCCTCCTTGTATAGACACCCCAAGGAGACATTGGAGTGGTTCCTAGCAAGGCTGCGCGTGGGGGTGTTTAATAACAGTAAGTTTGAAAAGGGAGGTGAGACATGAACTGGTTCGATAGAGTATTACTGCTTGTACTGGTGCTGGGTGTGTGGGCACTGGTCTTTAACCCAAGTTCGCCCACGGCCCACGATGACAATGACCACTCCTGCTCTTTCTCATGGAATGGTGGCCACGGAGAACTAGAAGGGGGTAGGGAGGTTTATGTATATTCTGGCAGCGGCTCTGTGCGCTGCTCGCATTAAAAACCCACCCGCGTAGTCACAGAAGCTCTGTGACAAACGCCACGCTGTCTCACCTTGCTCTCCGCAAGTGGTCACAGCAATGCTACATAATTATACGTAGTCTCGTTTTTCCTTGTCGAGAGAGGGGCACGGAGGTATTGCTATCGCAGCCGGGGGAGGGGGTGTGCCCAATTGAGGGGTGGGGGTCGCCAGCAGCCAGCGGTGGCCCTTAGCAGTGTGGGTGATTTAGGGTCTCACCGTAACTGTAACCATTTTTGTAACCGTCGGCCCTCAGACCCGTCACACGCTACGCAATCAGATGCAATCCCACAAAGGATCGCAACTCGTTGAGCTTTCGTCGGAATCGTCGTGCTTAGGCGGAGTTTCGTCGGGGAAGGGATTTTGCTGTTTACGGTTTTGTAAACCGTTAACCTTCCTTCCCCTATCGTACTGAAATCACTCGAAAACCATTATGAACACTGGGGATCATGTACTTTGACCCTTTCCCCCAGTTACCTCCAAATACCCCCGATTTCCCCGTGCATTCCACTACGCTTTTCACTACGTTTTTTAGGGGTGGCCTTTCAATGCCATCCTTTGCTCTTTACGAACCTGCGTGCGAAGCGGGAGTAAGACCAATCTAGGCCACGCGCTTAAGGAGAGCCCCAGCTTATCCAACTCTTCATCACTCAACTTGGTCAAATCCCAATTGAGGTCGATCGAATCCTTGAGCTTTCCAAAAGCATACTGCCAGATGCAAGGCTCCATAGGACCCGCGGTCCTTCTATCAAACGCTTTAATAGATTGGCTTGATATGTTTTGTCGGTCGCGAGCTTTCGTGCTATCCCCCGTGCTTCCTTCGTCTTCTGATTCTCGGCCCCTTTGGGGCGTCCAGGCCCAGGTTTGGACTTCCTTCCCTAACATAACTGACCCCCTCACTAGAATATCCGGTGGTTTATTTATTACTCCCTATTATAGGTGTTTCTGCGTATTAGGTAAAGCTGAACCTTTACAGGTTTTTCATGCTGGACGGACGAATCTCGTTTCGAATTTCCGACAAACTGAGAGGGTTACGGATTGCTTTTCAGAATCGTGGTAAAAGGAGTAGGTAAATCTTTCACGAAATGGTCGAATTTAGCTGGTGAAGCGGCAGCTGATTAAGAGTCCGAAAGATACCGATTCTGCGCAGCCCAGCGCAACACAAGACACTGATAATTCAGAGGATGATCATGAACCAAGGTAACCTTGAAGTGGCTAGGTGTGCCTACGGTTGGCACCAACTTGGCACCAAATTAGTTATGGAACCTTAGTCAAACCAATTGGGAAAAACTATCCACCATGCTAATGACTCGGGCGTCGGCAAATAATCTTGGAGACTCTAAGATGTACTTGATAGACATGAAAGTAATTATGACTGGAAAGAGCGCCCCGGCAGGCTGAAATATTCAAGTATTTCAAGGGAGGTGAATTAATAGAAGGGACAAGT
>JACZVJ010000029.1 GCA_022572725.1 Nitrospinota bacterium
GGGACAACCGTTCGCGGCGCGCGCTAGTGAGCGATAACGTTAGCTGGACTCATTTGAACGATAAAAACGAGCGGATTCCGGCTCCACCGGTATCCGCATCAGTTGAGTGAGAGGGGATCCGATATGAACCAGACTTTTGCTCTGTGCCTCGCAATCGCGGGAACAGTGCTCTTTTTCGTTGCCGCCAGTCCTGCGCAGGCGACATCTCTAGAGAGCCGTGTAGTTGAACTTGAGCAACGAGTGTCCGAGCTGGAGACAAAGATTGCCAGTCCCACGTCATCCGAATCCTCTGAGAGGCCTTTATTCGGCGAGAAATGGAAAGACATAGCCAATTGGAGGAAGCTTCAGATAGGAATGACCCAGGTGCATGTTCGTCAACTCATGGGAGGTGAGCCGGACAAGATTGCCCGTATCTCAAGTGACTCGGAGATATGGTATTTCGGATATCCCGGTGGCGGGCGGATTGAGTTGAGAGACGGACGGGTAGAATCGTAGTCAGAGCCTTAGAGGAGGCCAGCCACCTAACGAGCGCATGAACCTGACGGTCCGTCCTATCATGGCCCTTGCTTTCGCAAGGCTCGCGCCAGACCAGCCCGCAGGTAATGCCAACGGCGATTGGGCAACAAAAATCATTCCTTTAGATGCACTAACAGGTCTCGGATAGAGACAAGTCCGACGACTTTTCTCGCCTGGGTGACCAAAAGGTACCGAACTCCACTGTCTCTCATCATGTCGTAGGCTTCCTCAAGAGGCCACGAGGCTTCGACAGTAATCATTGGAGTCATCATCACCGTTTCAACGGTGGTCTTGGCCAAATCTATTTCTTCAGCGACAGCCTTTCGGACAATATCGGCTTCCGTAATCAGGCCAACCACTTGCCCCTCGGCGCCCTTCAGATCTTCACCAAATCTTTCGATGGCGAGTGCTCCAATGCGCTCATCACGCATGCGTTTTGCGGCATCAACCACGGAGGTTTCGCAGGGAATCTTTTTGAGATTCGTGGTCATCGCATCAGCTAGGCTCAGCATGGCACGGTCCCTTTTCCATTGGCTGATAAACCCCCAATCCCCAACTTTATCTGAACGGAATGGCTGCGAACGTGGTGACTGAGATCAGGGGGCTTGGGTAAATCCCCAGAAGCACAACGCCGGCCACGGCGCAGGCAAGAACCACGGTCGTCGTTGGGGTGAGAGCGAGGCGGGTTTCAATCTCCTGTGTGGCGGAGGGCTCGCGCATGTACATGACCATCACCACGCGCAGGTAAAAGAAGGCCGAGACAGCAGCAAACACCAGGCCCACCACGGCAAGCCACGCGAGGCCGGCATCAACGGCGGCCATGAAGAGATACAATTTTGCAATGAATCCAGCCGTAGGAGGAATGCCTGCCAAGGACACCATAAAGAGCAACATCAGGAAGGCTGCCCCCTTGTGCCGTTTGCTCAGGCCAGTAAAGTCCTCGAGTTCCTCTCCTTCCAACCCACCTCTTCGCAGAATCGCAACAATGGAAAAAGCGCCCAACGTCATGAAGGAATAGATGGCTAAGTAGAGCATGACACTGGACACTCCACGCGAAGCCACAGCGCCTTCGGTCCCTGCCCAACCGACCACAACCAGCCCCACCAGCGCATACCCAGCATGGGCGATGCTGGAATAGGCCAACATCCGTTTAATGTTTGTCTGGACAACGGCGACGATGTTCCCTAACACCAAGGTCCCAATGCAGATCACTAAAATAGGCCCGTTCCAATTTGGTTTGACCCCCCCGAACGCCTCTAGCAACACTCGGAGAAAGGCCCCAAAGCTCGCGGCCTTGGATGCGACCGCCATAAAGATGGTCACGGAGGTGGGTGCTCCTTGATACACATCCGGCGTCCACATATGGAACGGCACCGCCGCCACTTTGAAGCCGAATCCTACGATAAGCAGCATCATGGCAATCAGCACAAGGGGATCTTCTAAGCCACGGGCATCCACCGCCACTGCAATGTCCGCCAGTCTGGTGCTCCCAGCGGCCCCATACAACAAGGAAATGCCATAGAGGAGGATCCCTGATGAAAATGAGCCCAGAATAAAATATTTGGCCGAAGCCTCGATCGACCGAGCTTCAAAGCGTTTGAACCCCGCCATGATATACAGAGGGATCGACATCAACTCGATGCCCAAATAGATGACCAACAGATCCGCGCCGGAGACCATCACCATCATTCCCGTCAAGGAGAGCAGAATTAATCCGTAAAATTCCGCCAGGTCGATCCCCTCTTCTTTTAGGTAGGTCATGGAAAGAAGAATCGTCAGGCCGCTCACCAGATACAGCAGCAGTTTCCAGAACGAGGCATAGGCATCCACCACGACCAGATCGCTGAAGGCAAAGACGCGGTCGTTCATGGTGGCACCGGTAATGAAAAAACATACCACCAGGGCTCCCAGACTCATCCAGGCCAGCCAGTCTTTCTTGGAAGGGGGAGTGATGGGGTCCAACACCAGCAGCACACAGGCAGCAAAGACCACAATCATCTCAGGCAGGATCGTGACAAGGTCAGCCAGCGGGATGGTCATTGGGCTTCACTCTCCAACAAGGCCGACGAGGGGTGAGGGGTAGCGATCACGTATTGTTCTGTGTTTTTAACGGGCTGGTCCTGAACCGTCATCACCCGCACTTCCTGTTGGACTAAGTTATTCACGCTCGCATGCATCACATCCAGCAAAGGTTTCGGGTACAGCCCAATCCAAAACACAAATCCCACCAGCGGGAGGAGCATGCTCATTTCCCGCCAGTTCATATCGTACAGTTTCGGGGCCATATGCGACGATGGAACGCCATACACGACGCGTTGGAGCATCCACAGAATGTAGGCCGCTGCCAAAATGACCCCAAGGGCAGCGAGGGTGGCGGCGAGTTTACTCCAAAGGAACGTACCGATCAGCACGAGAAACTCCCCCACAAAACTGTTCATGCCGGGAAGGCCAATGGAGGAGAGACCAAAAATCACCAGAAACGTCGCGAAGCGCGGCATGGGCTTGGCCAATCCGGAGTTGTCAACGATTTCTCGGCTATGGGTCCGTTCATAAATAATCCCGATGCACATGAAGAGAGCCCCCGTTGTAATACCGTGGTTCACCATTTGCAGAATGGCGCCCTCCACCCCCTGTGCATTAAACGCAAAAATGCCAAGGGTGACGAATCCCATGTGACTGACACTGGAATAGGCAATGAGTTTCTTGAGGTCTGCCTGCGCAAAAGCCATGTAGGCTCCATAGATGATCGCCACCACGGACAGCGTCATAATGATCGGCGTAAAGGCTGCTGTCGCATCAGGGAGAATTGGGAGGGTCAGTCGCAAAAATCCATAGGCCCCCATTTTCAGCAACACACTGGCGAGGACAACGCTACCGGCTGTGGGAGCTTCAACGTGGGCATCAGGCAACCACGTGTGGAACGGGAACATAGGCACCTTCACCGCAAATGCCACGAAGAACGCCCAGAACAACCAGTTTTGCAGGCTTGGGTCATACTCGGCCTTGCTTAGAGCCAAAATGTCAAAGGTTTGCCCACCTTCGAAGAACAACACCAGAATCGCGACAAGCAGAAGAACACTTCCGGTCAGAGTGTAGAGGAAGAATTTGATGGCCGCGTAGATGCGATTGGGACCACCCCACACCCCGATCAAGAGGTACATGGGAATAAGCATGATTTCCCAAAAAATGTAGAACAGGACAAAGTCCAAGGAGACGAAAACCCCAAGGGTGGCGGTTTCCATGACAAGAAGGCTGATCATGAATTCCCGCACCCGCGTTTGAATTGCCGTCCAGGACACCAAAACACAGAGAGGGCCAAGGAATGTGGTCAGGAGGACTAACGGCAGGCTAATGCCATCCACGCCAACGGCATAATTGATGGGGGGCGAGGCTATCCATGAGTGACGTTCAACAAACTGCATCGCCGGGGTGGACACATCGAACATGGCCCACAACGGCAGGGATGCCGCCACCACGACAAGCGAAAAAGCCAAGGCGATCCACTTGGCCAGTTCTTCTTTGGCCAAGAGAATGGTCACTACCCCCACCAAGGGGAGGAACAACACCAAGGTGATCCAAGGAATTCCCCCCGATGGAATCGCCATGTCAGTCATGAGTCAGTTCCTCACCCGCACTAAGCGGACACGATACCAGGCGGGGGAATTCCGCCCAGCCATTCGGCATCTCCCTGTTGGGTGGGTGGTCAATTCTTAGAACACTAAATACGCACTTAAAATCACCATCGCCCCAAGGGTCATTCCCAGGGCGTAATGTTGCACTTGCCCGCTTTGAATCAGCCGGACGACCCAACCACACCACGCCACCCCACGAGCGATTCCGTTCACCGCTCCGTCAATCACTCTGACATCCACCCTTTTCCACAGTTGGTCGGCAATTTGGAAAGTCGGGTTCACAATGGTGCGGTCGTAAACTTCATCCACATACCACTTGTTCAGAGAGAGCTGGTAGAGAAGACGCCACCGATTCATGAGCCGGTCCGGCAGATCCGGAGATTTCACGTAGAGGACATAGGCAGCGGCAATGCCGAGGAGACCAGCCAAACTCGCTGCAACCATGATCCCCGTCGCCGCTGCTCCATGGTGAATATCCCCCCCCTCGCCGCCTGAAAACGATGGTTGCAGAAACTCAGGGATACCAAAGTATCCAGTAGCAATACTTAGGGCTGCCAACACGACCAAGGGGAAAGTCATCACATAGGAAGGCTCATGCACATGGTCGGCATGTTGGGGGTCCACTCGTGACTCCCCCCAAAACGTCACAAACCACAACCGGAAAATGTAAAACGCCGTCATAAACGCGGTGATGATCCCCAACACGGCCAAAATTCGGCCTAATGGCCCAGACATCCAGGAAACCAATAACAACTCATCCTTGCTGAAAAACCCGGCAGTGAAGGGGAACCCGGCGAGAGCCAGGGACCCCAAGAAGAATGTCCAACACGTGATGGGGAGCTTTTTCCTTAGCCCGCCCATGCGGCGCATGTCCTGCTCATGGTGCAAGGCAATGATGACCGATCCACATCCCAGGAACAGAAGAGCCTTGAAGGCCCCGTGGGTGAGCAAATGGTAAATGCCCGCGATGTACCCGCCCAACCCGCATGCCATCATCATGTATCCCAATTGGCTCACCGTCGAATAGGCGACCACCCGCTTGATGTCGTTCTGGGTCAACGCAATGGTCGCACCGAGAATCATGGTCAAGGCTCCCGTGACCGCGACCACATCCATGGCCATGGGTGAGAGATTGTAGAGCGGCGAAAGCCTGGCCACCATAAAGATGCCGGCCGTCACCATGGTGGCTGCATGAATAAGGGCGGAGATCGGGGTGGGACCCTCCATGGCATCCGGCAACCACACATGGAGGGGGACTTGGGCGGATTTCCCCACCGCACCGAGGAAGAAAAGGAGGCAAATGAGGGTCATCACGGAGACTTCCCAACCCCCGCCGACAGCGCCCAGTAGATCAATAGTTGACTGTGACACCGCCGGGGCTTCGGCAAATACCGGCTGATATTGAAGGGACCCAAACGTGGAGAAGATCAATAAAATTCCCAGCAGGAAACCAAAGTCTCCCACCCGATTCACAATAAACGCCTTCGTAGCCGCCGCCCGGGCCGAAGGACGATCGTACCAGTGGCCGATGAGGAGATAGGAACACAGCCCGACCGCTTCCCAAAAGACGAAAAGCTGGAGGAAATTGTCGGCCATCACCAGCATCAGCATGGAGAAGGTAAACAGGGCGATGTTCGAGAAAAACCGGGCATATCCTGGCTCCCCATGCATGTAGCCGATCGTATAAATGTGGACGAAGCCGCTGACGATTGTCACCAGCAACAGCATCGCGGCATTCAACTGATCGACGTATAGCCCAATCTGAATGGTGAGGTTTCCCGAAGCTGCCCAGGTATAGAGAGGAATCTGGAGAATTTCTCCACGTGCGACTTCTCTGAAAGCTAAAAGGGAAAGAACAAACGACATGAGCACCGCGGGAACGGCAACGAGGTGGGCACGGTCCCTGATCCAGTGGCCGAAGACCCCCAGGATAATAAAGGCGAGTAATGGGAGAAGAGGGATTAAGGCGTACAGCACTGCCCTACCATTTCAACAGCTGGAAGTCATCCACATTAATACTGGAATGGTGCCGGTACAATGCAATGATGATGGCTAACCCCACGGCAACTTCTGCGGCCGCAACGGTGAGGGCAAAAAAGACAAACACTTGGCCGGCCACGTTTCCTAAATACGACGAAAACGCGACAAAATTGATGTTGGTGGCGTTCAGCATCAACTCAATGGAAAGCAGAATGATGATAATATTTCGTCGAATCAGGACACCCACAACACCGATGAGAAACACCAGGCCACTGAGGATCATGTAATGGGTAATGGGAACAGTCATGAAGACTTTGACCCCAAAATCCCCTTCTTCGACAAAATCACTGCGCCAACCATGGCGACGAGGAGGATCAACGAGGCCACTTCGAAAGGAAATAAATAAGTGGTATACAAAACTTCTCCAATGGACTCCGTGTTTCCGACAGCGGAACCAGCGGCCAGCGGCCCCTGGGGACCTAATGGGGCAACCGGAACCTCGCCACTCAAGGCGACAAGGGCCACTTCAGCCAAGAGGGTCAGGCCGAGAAAGACCGCAACCGGCCCTTGTCGGTGGTACTGATCTTCGCGTTTGACATTGAGCAACATCACCACGAAGAGATACAGAACCAGGATGGCCCCCGCATAGACGATGATCTGGATCGCTGCCAAAAATTCAGCGTGCAGGGTGACATACAAGCCAGCCACGTGAAAGAACATGACGAGAAGGGACAGGGCGCTGAAGACGGGATTGCGCAGGGCCACCACGAGCGTCGCAGTTACAATGATGACCCCAGCGAAGTAGAAGAAAATGAGGCTTGCCATCCGATCGGAGCCCCCTCACCCTACTCGCACATCCATTTCACCTGACATGGCCTGCCATGGAGAAAGGCGAGCAGGATCGCGATTAATTTGCCTTTTCCGGGATGTCTTTAAAGGAGACGTTGAAATAGGCGACGTTGGGATGTTGAAACTCCAACTGTTTTTCCCGAACGGGAAAAGCACGATCACCGATGGCTAAGAGCTGCTCTTTATTCAAGTGCAGTTTGCGCTTATCGTACACGGCCCACTCATATTCGCGAGTCATACCCAGCGCATCAACCGGGCAAGCTTGTACACAAAGCCCGCAAAACAGGCACCGGGTCATATCCATGTAATATTCCTTTGCGTACCGCTTCGTTGGCTCACCAGGAACCTCTGTACTAATAACCCGAATCACTCGGGAAGGGCAGGCCGCTTCACACAGGTCACACCCTACACACTTTTCCGTCCCATCATCGTAGCGGAGGAGCGCCAACATACCTCGGTAATTTTCCGCGAGTGGTTTCTTTTCGTGGGGGTATTGAAGGGTGATGGGCTTGTAATGCACCAGGTGCTTGATGGTCTCCTTCATTCCCAGGAGGATTTCATAGAAGGTGATCGTCTTTATCCAATCCCGAAACTTCATAGTAATCTCCTCCTTGCCCCTTCACGAGTTGGGAAAGATGTAGGCCATAATGGAAGTCACCACGACATTCCCCAACGCAATCGGCAACAGCACCTTCCATCCAAACCGCATCAACTGGTCATATCGCAAACGGGGAAGCGTGGCGCGAATCCAGAAAAACATAAAGAGGAAAAAATAGACCTTGATGGTGAACCAAAAGATACCGGACAACCATGCAAGGTGTTCCAACGAACCGTGGAATTGTAGAAAGGGCCAAGGCGCTTGCCACCCCCCGAAAAACAACACCGCGGCCACACAAGAGACAAGAATCATGTTGGCGTATTCCGCCAAGAAGAAAAAGGCAAAACGCATTCCGCTGTATTCGGTAAAGAATCCCGCCACCAGCTCACTTTCCGCCTCAGGCAGGTCAAACGGCAATCGATTCGTTTCAGCCACAGAGGCAAGGTAAAAGACCACGAAGGCCACGAATTGCGGAAAAGGCAAGGCAAAGGCAAACCAGTTAGGAATGATTCCAAAGAACCAATTCCCACCTTGTGCCTCGACGATCTTGACCATGCTGAGAGTGCCGGCCAGGAGCAGGACTCCAACAATGGAGAGCGCAACATTCAATTCATAGCTAATTAATTGGGCCGCCGCTCTCAACCCTCCCAACAGCGAATACTTACTATTCGAAGACCACCCGGCTAGAATGACGCCGTATGCCCCGATCGAGGCGAACGCCAGGATATACAAAATTCCAATGTTGATATCGCTGATGACAAATGGCTTGAATTCCACGCCAAAAAATTCAACAGATATATTCGGCCCAAAAGGAATGACCGCAAAGCCAATAAGGGCGGGGACCAGGGAAAGAATCGGGGCCAGACTAAACAGCAGTTTATTCGCCCCCGCTGGAATAATGTCTTCCTTAAAGAACAGTTTCAGCCCATCGGCAACCGGCTGCAGAATCCCATAGGGCCCTACCTCCATGGGTCCCATTCGATCCTGCATCCATGCCAAAACCTTCCGCTCGAGCAGGGTCAGGATGGCCACAGTGAGCAGGACAATCCCCATGACCACGCCGATTTGGGTCAGGGTCAGCGCCAATCTGAGACTAGTTTCAAACACTAAATCTTCCCCTACTGAAACATAACTGCGGGGGACGGAAATACGGAGATGGCCAGTGGTTCACCCCCTTTACCCTTTCCCAGGTATTTCCTCTTGCATCCGGTCCACTCGAACACGAGTCAATTTAAAGTAAGGGACTCTCGTCTGAGGGTCAGTTTCCAAACTGAAGAGTCCTCGGATATTCTGATCAAAATGTTCTGGGAAAAAGGCCACTCCAACGGGCACACGATCCAGAAGTTTTACCTTGGTGGTAGCTTCGCCCCGGGTATTGGAGAGCCGGACAGGGTCCCCATCGGCAAGCCCCAGGCGAGTGGCATCCACTGGGTTCACATTCAGGAACCCGCTGGCCTGGATTTGGAGAAGCCCTTTCGCACGGGTGGAAAACTTTCCCGAATGAAAGAGTGATTGAACGGAGGCCAGGGTCAGCATTTCGTCAGGCTGCGTATTCTCTTGCTCGAAAGCGTAACGAACCTCGACATCCGTTTTGAACCCCTCCTGGAGATAACGATCGACCACCTCATCCTTTATCCTGGGTGGAGTAGCCGATGGCCCCAGCAGTCCATATCCCGAAATGGCGCTACGGATTTCTTTGAAAATTTCTTTAGCCTCTCCATATTCAATGGGGTTCCCCATCAAGAGTGACAAGGCGGAGAAGACTTCCCAGTCCGGCCTGCTTTCACCGATAGGCTCCATTGCCCTGCGAACTGATTGGACACAGCCTTCGGTATTGGTAAAGGTACCGTCCTTTTCTGCATAGGAACACGCCGGCAGCACCACATGAGCCCGCTTGGCTGTTTCAGTTAAAAACAGTTCCTGACACACGAGAAACTCCAATCCATCCAAACTCTCCTCCACCTTGGCCTGAGGGGGCAACGTTGCCACAGGGTTTTCCCCGACAATGAACATGGCCTTCAGACGGCCCGTTCTGGCCTCCTCCAGCATGTCCATCAAGGTGGCCCCTGGACTTTGCGGAATTTCATCCCCCCAAATCTTTGAAAGGTTTTTCCTGGCGGTTTGATCCCCCAACTCGGACGGACCTGGCAAATATTCAGCCACGGCACCCATTTCCACGGCGCCCTGATCATTGTTTTCCTCGGCCAGCGTCCCAAGGCCACAGCCTGGACGGCCATGGTGGCCCGTAAGAATCAAAAGATCCAAAAGATTCGTAACCACATCAGAGCCTTGGGGAGCCCTGAGGACACCTTGCCCGGCAAGAATAATGACCCGTTTCGCCTGACTGAAGGTCCGAGCTGCTTCAACAAAGGTATCTCGACCCAGCCCCAAATGTCTTTCCACCGTTTCCCAGGGCACCTTTCCGACGGCCGACCTTATGGACTGGACAAAAGTGGGCGCCCTTTCAGATAAGCTAGCCGTCGCCAGGCCTTGTTCCAAGACGCTTTTGATTAGACCCAACACTGCCAGGCCAAAGTAATCAGGATGCACAGGCACATGATGACTGGCCAGAGTGGTAATATTGCTAATGGTTCCCCGAATCGGCAGCAGTGATTCAATGGTGATCAATGCCGCCCCTTGCTTCTTCACCGCCTCCTTGACCTTAAGGCCCGTGATTGGATTGGTTTCGGTAATATTTGTGCCGACCAGCAGCAGCGTATCCGCGGCCACTATATCTTCGTACGTGACCGTCCAACGATGCGTTCCCTGAACCCGTCGAAGTGCCTGGATTCCATTGATATGCCCATACCTGGCACTGCTGTCGATCCGATTGGTCCCTAACACCACCCGCATGAACTTTTGAAAAAGGTACAGCTCCTCATTCGTGCATCGGGAAGTGATGAGCCCGCCAAACGCATCAGCCCCATGAGCCAATTTAATCTGGGAGAACCTCTCGGCAATCAGCTCAAGGGCATCCTCCCACGTGACTTCTGCATAGGTGCCATCTTGTTGACGGATCAAGGGATGGTTCAACCGATCAGCATGCACGCTGGCATGGTACCCGAAGTACCCTCGGGGACAAAGATCCCCATTGTTGCGACCAGCTCCATGAGTGGAATTGACTTCAATCAGTTCGTTATCTTTAGTTTGGATTGTAATCTGGCAACCGTCGCCGCAATAGGTACAGATCGTGTCCGCTCGCTTCAGCATCCACGGTCGAAAATCGTACATCGACAAGCGGCTCGTGATCGCACCGACTGGACAAATCTGCACGCACCCGCCGCAAAACTCACAATCCAATTCATGGATACTGAAATGCTTGATTTCCGTCATCGTGCCACGGCCTGATGGAGCCAGAGCCTGAACATCCATGACCTGGTCGCAATACCGCACACACCGCAAACACTGTATGCAGCGGTTCATTTGCGTCTCAATGAGAGGACTGAAGTATTCCTTCGGGAAAATACGCTTGAGTTCTTTAAACCGGCCGGTTGTCGGGGTGTACTCATGAGAGAAATCCTGGAGATCGCACCGCCCACCCTGATCGCACACCGGACAATCAAGCGGATGGTTGGCCAGAATAAATTCCAATACCGATTTGCGCGCTTCCTCAACATTGGGCACCGAAGACTTGACAACCATGCCCTCGGCTACTGGCGTACTGCAGGAGGTCTGAAGCTTCGGGATTTTTTCGATTTCCACCAGACACATGCGGCAGTTGGCATCGGGAGCAAGCTTCGGGTGGTAACAAAAATGAGGAATCATGACCCCGATTTGGCGTGCGGCTTCAATCACCAAGGTCCCTGGTGGAACCCTGGCCGTGATCCCATCCACAGTTATCGTGACAAATTTATCGGATTCCTGGTTAGCCATGACCCATTCCCTAGCAGGATGTTGAAAAAGTCCGCCAGCTTTGTTCTCCCGGCGCTTGGAGGCTCGACGTACCGAACAGAGTACGGCTTCGCCTCCTCGCTTGCTGCGGCCGCGCTGGACGGACTTTTTGACCATCCTGCGGGCTGTTCTGATGCCGTCCCTGATCTCCTGGAGTGCTGTGTTGTCAAGGTGCCAAAATGGTTTTTCAACAACCTGCTAATGCGTAAAAACTGGAATTTCTCCCTTTGCAGGACGTGTCACTTCAGCCTCGCGGATGAGTTCCTCATATTCATTCCGCCAGTACCGCAGCGTGCTGACAACTGGGGCGACTTCGGCATCTCCAAACGCACAGATCGTCCGACCCTCAATGTTTTTACAAAGGTCTAACAACATATCCAGATCCTCAGCCCGACCGCGACGAGCCCAAATCCGCTGCAACGTCTGCAAAAGCCACGAACTCCCTTCCCGACAGGGTGTACACTTTCCGCAGGATTCATGATAAAAAAATTCCATAAGCCGCATGGCGGCCCAAACCATGCTGGTGCCCTCTTCCATGACTGTGACTCCGCCAGACCCTAGCATGGAGCCGGCCTGGGCAACCGACTCAAAATCAAGCTTCACATCCAGGTGTTCTTCAGTAAAAAATGCCGCCGAGGCCCCCCCAGGAATAATCCCCTTGAGTTTTTTACTATCCGATCGCATTCCTCCCCCATTTTCAAAAATCAGCTCCCGAAACGTAATGCCCATCGGCACTTCATAATTGCCCGGCCACTTCACATGCCCGCTTAAGCAAAAAATCCGCGTGCCGGTACTTCTCGGTGGTGCCCCGATTGAGGCAAACCACTCAGCCCCGCGGGTCACAATATGGGGAATATTCGCCAACGTCTCTACATTATTGACCACGGTGGGCTGCTGATAGAGTCCATGGGTGGCGGGAAAAGGAGGCTTAAACCGAGGCATTCCTCGCTTGCCCTCCAATGATTCCAGGAGAGCCGTTTCTTCACCACAGATATACGCCCCTGCTCCCGCGTGGACATAAATATTCGCCGTCAATCCACTTCCTAACACATTCTGACCGATATAGCCCGCCTGCTTGGCCTCCTCGATAGCCCGTTCCAAAATAGTGGCTCCCAGGCGAAATTCCCCCCTTATATAAATGTAGCCGGTTTGCGCCCCGATCGCATAACAGGTTAGGACCATGCCCTCCAGCAATTGATGCGGGTCGCGCTCCATGAGCTGGCGATCTTTAAATGTCCCCGGTTCACTTTCATCGGCATTGCAACACAGATATTTGGGGCCGGGGTGGTCCTTGGGCACAAAGCTCCATTTGACTCCGGTGGGAAAGCCCGCGCCCCCGCGCCCCCGGAGGCCAGAGTTTTTCACTATATCGGTGACATCTGCCGGGGAGATACCCTTCAACACCTTTCGAAGGGCCTGATACCCACCTGTTCGCTCATAGTCTTGGAGGGAGCCGGAGTATCCAGGCTGCTCCATATTCTTCAGGAGGATTTTTTCGTACTGCGGCATAAAAGTTACGACCAATCGGCCAAGGTTACCCTATGACCATCCCTACCGGGAGCCTGCTGGCTGGGGAAACATAAATGGTCCACTTTTGAGGGGCGAAGTCCCCTCCCGTCTGAGATCTTCCAAAACCCGACCCACTTTTTCTGCAGTGAGCTGCTCGTAGTAATCGTCGTTGATCTGCATCATGGGAGCCGTTCCGCATGACCCCAAACATTCCACGGCACTGAGCGTAAAAAGCCGATCCCCGGTCGTCTGTCCTACCCTAATCCCAAGGCGGTTTTGCAGCCACTGAATAAGGTCATCGGAGCCAACCAACCCGCACATGATGGATTTACAGATCTGGATGTGGAATTTCCCGATAGGTTTGAGATTGAGCATGGTATAAAACGTGGCGGTCTCATACACCTGGGGAGGGGTGAGATCCAGAATTTTGGCAATCTCTTTCATGGCCGCTTCGCTCACGTACCCTTCCTCACGCTGAGCCAGATTCAGCAGGGGAAGGAGGGCGGATCTTTTTACCGGATAGCGGCTCAAAAGTTCGGTAATTAATTCCTGATGCTTTTCAAGAAGCATGGAAGTATTCACGTGCCAAAGGGCCAGCCGACAAGCAGTGTGTTGAAAAACCCCAACACCCTGCTTTCCCAGGGGCTCCCGCCCCTAGGACGGCCCCAAACTACGTGGCCTATGACCCCTCGAAGGGGGAACACCCCCTTCGAGCATCCCCCACGCAGGCTTTTTTCAATAGCCTGCTAGGAATTCAATTTCAATCCCTCTCGCGCATGGGGGGTTATCCTGTATCACCGATCACACTCTCCCATCACAATGTCGTACGACCCGAAAATGGTCACAATATCCGCAATCAGGTACCCCCGAGCCATATGATCAAACGCGCCCATATGCACAAAAGAGGGAGAGCGAATTTTCATCCTATAAGGCCGCGGTCCCCCATCGCTAATCAGGAAAAATCCCAGCTCACCCTTGGGAACCTCCGTCGCACAATAAGTCTCCCCTTTGGGTGGCTTAAACCCATGGGTAAAGAGGATAAAATGGTGGATAAGACTCTCCATGTCCCGCATGACTTGGGGTTTCGGAGGGGGAACGACCTGAGGATTGTCCGCTATCACGGGGCCATCCGGAAGCTGATCCAGGCATTGTTGGATAATCCTGGCGCTCTGGTGCATTTCCTCGATTCGAATCCAATACCGATCATACGTATCACCGTCTTTCCCGATGGGCACCTCCCAATCCACTTTATCATAAGCCCCATAAGGCTCCAGTTTCCGAACGTCGTAGGCCACACCGGATCCCCGTAACACTGGACCGGTCAATCCAAAGTTAATGGCATCCTCCCCAGAAATCACGGCGACCCCTTTTGTCCGAGCCACCCAAATTCGGTTCCGCTGCAACAACACATCGTATTCATGAATGTGCTGCGGGAAGCTCTTTAAAAATCCCTTTAATCCCTCAATGATCTCCGGGGTAAAATCACTATCCACCCCACCAATTCGATAATAATTGTAGGTTAATCTAGCCCCGCACAATTTTTCAAATAGGTCCAGCAGGACTTCCCGTTCACGGAAAGTCCAGAAAAAAACCGTCATGGCCCCGATGTCTAAGGCTTGGGTCCCCAGCCAAAAAAGGTGCCCGAGGATGCGCTGCATTTCGGCCACGATGGTGCGGATATATTCCGCCCGTTCGGGGACCGTCATGCCGATCAATTTTTCGACAGCCCGCACGTAGGCGTAGTTATTCGTCATCGCACATACATAATCCAACCGATCGGTGTGGGGAAGAATTTGCATGTAGGTCAGGCCTTCGGCCAATTTCTCGACACCCCGGTGAAGGTACCCTAAATCAGGGGTAGCCTTGACAACCCGTTCCCCATCCAGCTCCAGCACCACCCGCAGGACCCCATGGGTAGCTGGATGTTGGGGGCCCATATTCAACAGTAACTCCGTCGTCCGCTTGGAGGATTCGGGGCTATCGCCCGCCATAAAGACATGGCGTTGATCCTCGGGAATGTCGGCCTCATTCCAGGCACTCACCGGCTCATCCAACTTGGGGAGAAAATCAAAATTGCTGCGCCATCCTTTGCCTTCCGCGGGAAAGTCTTTCCGCAAGGGATACCCCTCATCAAAGTCCTCCGGAAGCAAGATTCGGCGAAGATCGGGATGCCCCTCAAATCGAATGCCCATGAGGTCAAAGACCTCACGCTCCAAAAAGTTGGCTCCCTTCCAAATATGACTGACCGAGGCAATGGAGGGGTTCTCCTCGGGAACCCTCGCTTTCACGCGTATTCGGGTTCCGGTTGGCAGAGAGAGAAAATGATAGATCACCTCAAAACGCTCAAGGTCATCAGGGTAGTCAGCGGAACAGATATCAGTGATGTGATCGAAAGCCAAAGCGGGATCATCATGGAGGAACTTCGCCACCTCCGACAGCCCTTCCGCAGACACTTGGACGGAAAGATCTCCACGCATTTGGTCTTCTCTGACCGACACCATCGTAGACGGAAATTTACTTTGAAGGGTTTCGAGAACTCGGTGCATAGACGACAATCTCCTTGAATGCCTCTCAGCTCACTCCAGCCGGCTTTTGAGCATCCTCAACACGAGGCACTTCCAGCCTATTTCACAAACACCTTCCCACGTTGAATTTTTTCCTGAAGTTTTATGAGGCCATCCAGAAGCGCCTCAGGCCGCGGAGGGCAACCGGCGATATAGACATCGACCGGGACAATATGATCGACTCCCTGCACCACACTATAGCTATTGTAATGATTGCCGGACGTCGCACAGGATCCCATGGAAATGACATAGCGAGGCTCAGCCATTTGGTCGTAGATACGACGAATCACCGGCGCCATCTTTCGACACACAGTACCGGCGACAATCATGAGATCAGACTGGCGTGGCGAAGCACGGAACACTCCAGCCCCAAATCTGTCGATGTCATACCGTGAGGAAACCGAGTGAATCATTTCAATGGCACAGCAGGCCAACCCAAAACTCATTGGCCACAAAGCCGATTTTCTTGCCCAGTTGGCCAAGGCATCCAAGGTCGTCGTCACCACATTCGCTTCAAACTGTCGCTCAAGCACACTCATGTTTGAAAAACCCCTATCTGAGTTTGGACAACAGGATCCCCAACGACATTCACCAGCCGTAATTTTTTTGTCGCGTCAATTTGCCGAACCTTACTCCTACACAGGAGAATTTGATCACTCACCGGCCGTTCCCGGCATTTCAATGGATCAAAGTTGCTCTGCCAATAATAAAGCTCGATGGTTAATCCCATTCAAGAGCACCTTTTTTCCATGCATACCAGTACCCCACGACTAAAATGGCAATGAACAAACCCATTTCCACTAACCCAAGCAAACCAAGCTTTTTGAATACCACGGCCCACGGAAACATAAAGACAATTTCAATGTCGAATACGACAAACAACATGGCGATGATGTAATACCGCATGGGAAACTGGATACGGGCATCCATAAACAGCGGACTGCCGCTTTCATAGGGAAGCAATTTCGCGCGGTAAGGGTGGTTGGGACGAACCAGCCATCCGAGCAACAGCGATACCACTCCAAAGGCCACTCCAATCAGGACAAAAATTACAATTGGAACATAATTGAGAGGAACTACCTCACTGCCCATTCATCCATCCCTCTCCCGGCCTGAGAATCAAACTAGAATCAAGCGGGGCCGACCTCCATCAATACTCCCTCGAAAAACGGGTGATACTGGAGTCCCCGTAGCATGGGGCGTTCCATTCCTTTATGTTGAAAAAGAATTTTAAAGGTTCCACCCATTCCACCTGGCTTCAATAGTTGGGCTGCAGAACGAACGACTTCAGATTCCGGGTCCAACCCCTCAACCATCTCCTCCACTCCTATGCCCAATAGGAAATTCATCAGATTAGTAAACCCCGTGACGCAAAGGTTTGACTCCTCCCCGGCCTGGGCCAAACTTGAAAAATTGACATGGGCGGTGATGTCTTGCAACCCCACACGTTCATAAGGATTTTGAGAAAGGGTGTGACGGTAATAGCACAGCAGAGTCCCATCCTTTCGTGAAGGAGCAAAATAATCCTGAGTAGTATGCCCATAATCAATGGTCATGACTACCCCTTTCCCCAACACGTGACCCACATTTTTCATCCATTCGACCGCCTGCAAGCTGATCTCTGTCGAGAAGCCCTCTGATAGGCGGACCTCCAGGGCTTTCAAAAACTCCTCCAGTGCTGGTGTTGAAGGGTCGGATACCTCTTCAACGAATCGGTCCCCTTCTAGGACTACGAATACCTCTTTCAAGACTCCGTGTTCGATCCTAACACGGTGAACCGGAAAAGCATCAACCAGTTCATTAGAAACCACAATCCCAGTCACGCTGCCGTCCCCAAGGAGGCCCAGCGATTGAGTCCAGGAAATACTGGCGCCTTTATTGATCCACGGGGTAAGGTGGTGGCGTTGACGATCGCGCATGACCGGACTTCGTTCTACCAACAAATAGACGAGTCGGCCAAAGAGGTCCTCATCGGTAGCGGCGCACTCTGCCAAGACATCCCTGGCCAGGAGGCCCTCCCCAGCCCCCATTTCAAGAACCGTGAACACTTCCGGCCGCCCGAGCAATTCATCGATCTCACAGATTTGGCGAACCAGGGCTTTGGCCAAGATCGGGTGTAAATACGGCGCCGTGAAAAAGTCACCATCCCAACCAATTTGGGATTGGGATGGAACCTTTGCTCCATTCGAACTGCGCCCTCCAAAGGTCATGTAATATCCAAATTCTTCATCGTACAAAGCCAATTCCATAAAACGACAGAAGGTCATCGGCCCACAATCCCTGATTTCGGAGGAAAGTTTCTGAAGGAAGGTTTTGGGGTCCATTACCTAAAAATTACCACGTACCTTTCGGCAGTATACTTCGAAAGCACACTTTAGCACACTTTAAGATAGAAAAAAAATTACCTTAGCGTGCCCCCTCAGTTTTATCCATGGGAAGAAGCCTGAAAGATCTTGAGATGTGAATAAAACCTAGCTAAAGAAGCAAAGAAACGAATACAGCGACGGGGCCCAGAAAGCCCATTATGCCCCATGACACTTCTTGTACTTTTTTCCGCTGCCACAAGGACAGGGATCATTTCGCCCAACTTTCTCGTGGGCTCGCTGCACCGGACGAGGCGAGGATTCACCGCCGCGATTTAAGGTAATTCGTAGGGGTCGAGAAGGCTCGCGAACAGGGTCTGGCCGTTCTCCTTTTGCGATTTGAACCTTAAATAAACGCTCCAGGGCGTCCGATTTGATTCGGTCCATCATGCCGGCAAACATGTCATAGCCTTCCCGCTTGTATTCGGCAAGAGGGTCTTTTTGGCCGTAGCCTCGGAGGCCGATGCCGTCCCGAAGTTGGTCCATGCCTAACAGATGATCCTTCCAATGGTGATCAATCACTTGGAGAAACAGCATTTTTTCAAGCTGCCGGCGAACCTCTGATCCAAGTTCCTGATCCCTTTCTTGTTCCTTTTGCTTAAAAATGTTTTCCACCCGCTCTTTCAGCTCCTCAACCAGCCCATCACGCCCCATTCCTCCTAATTCGTTGGCGGTGATCACATCAACTCCAAACTGGCCCTGGAGTGCCTCCTGGAGCCCAGTCAAATCCCAGGCCTCAGCATATTGATCTTCAGGGCAGTAGGTATTCACCAATGACTCAACGACTTCCGCCATCATGTCGCGAAATTCCTCCGACAAGCCTTCGCCCTTCAAGACCCCTTCACGATGCCGGTAAATCACATCACGCTGCTTATTCATGACATCGTCATATTCGAGGAGCTGTTTTCTGATCTCAAAGTTATGAGCCTCCACTTTCTTCTGGGCATTCTCAATGGACTTGGTCACCATCCGATGTTCAATGGGGACCCCTTCCTCCATGCCCAGTTTTAGCATCAAATTGGAGACCCGTTCCGAGGCAAAGATCCGCATCAGGTCATCTTGAAGAGACAAAAAGAATCTGGAAGAGCCAGGGTCACCCTGCCGACCGGACCGGCCGCGGAGCTGATTATCAATGCGTCGGCTTTCATGGCGCTCCGTCCCAACGATATGGACTCCCCCTAGCGCTAAGACCTCCTGCTTATTGGCTTCACAGTCGGCCTTGATCTTCTCATAGGCAGTCTGTTTTTGCTGTTCGGTAAGGTTTTCATTCTTGTACAACACCTGTTGCTTAAACTCGAAATCCGGATTGCCACCCAACACAATGTCCGTCCCCCGACCGGCCATGTTCGTCGCGATAGTCACGGCTCCCTTTCGTCCGGCCTGGGCAATAATCTCCGCCTCCTTTTCGTGAAACTTGGCGTTGAGGACATGATGGGGGACACCACGGTGCTTGAGCATTGTGAACAGGCGCTCCGACTTTTCGATGGAAATAGTTCCGACCAGGACGGGTTGGCCCTGTTCATGACATTCCTTGATTTCCTCAACAATTGCCTCAAACTTCTCTTTTTCCGTCCGGTAGACCACATCCGGAAAATCCTTGCGAATCATGGGTTGGTTGGTAGGAATCACATTGACATCAAGATTATAAATCTTCGCGAATTCGGCGGCTTCCGTATCAGCGGTTCCGGTCATCCCGGCTAATTTGCCATACATCCGGAAAAAGTTTTGAAAAGTAACCGAGGACAAAGTTTGGTTCTCATTAGCAATTTTAACCCCTTCTTTGGCTTCCACAGCCTGATGCAGACCATCACCCCACCGGCGTCCTGGCATTAACCGCCCCGTAAATTCATCAACGATCTGGACTTCCCCATTCTTCACTACATACTCCACATCACGCTTATAAATGGCATGGGCCTGCAAGCCCTTGATAACATGATGCACCAGGCTGAGATGTTTCAGGTCATACAAATTCTCCACGCCCAAGAGTTTTTCTACGTGGGTGTTACCTTCCTCAGTCAGCGCCACGGTTTTTGTTTTTTCTTCAACGGTATAGTCCTGCTCGGCCTTTAACTGAGGAATGATTCGATTGATCCGATAATAGAGCTCCGTGCTTTCCTCGGTAGGCCCGGAAATAATCAGGGGGGTCCGCGCTTCATCAATGAGAATGCTATCCACTTCATCCACAATACCAAAATGCAATGGGGGCTGAACCCGTTGACTGAGATCCGTGATCACAAGATTGTCACGCAAATAGTCAAACCCAAATTCATTATTGGTGCCGTACGTGATGTCCGCTCGGTAGGCCTCAAACCGGGTACAAGGACGCAAATGCTGGAGACGCTTGTCCTGAGCATCGTAGAGAGGATCAAACAAAAATGAGGATTCATGTTGAATCACCCCCACCGAACATCCCAGCGCGTGGTAGAGCGGTCCCATCCACTGGGTATCACGTTTCGCCAAATAATCGTTGACCGTAACGAGGTGAGCCCCTTTCCCTGCGAGCGAATTCAGGTAAATCGAAAGCGTCGCGACGAGCGTCTTGCCTTCGCCGGTCTTCATTTCAGCAATTTTCCCTTTGTGCAAGATCATCCCGCCTAGCAATTGCACATCAAAATGGCGGAGACCAAGCTTCCGCCGGGATGCCTCTCGACAGACCGCAAAGGCCTCCGGCAAGATATCATCCAGAGTTTCCCCGGCCTCAAGGCGCTTTTTAAAGGCTTGGGTCTTGTCCGCAAAACCTTCATCAGAAAGGGGCTGCAGGGAAGGCTCCAGAGCATTGATTTGATCTACCAGAGGTTGGAGAGCCTTCAGCTCCCGTTCATTTTTGCTGCCAAAGATGAGATTCAACAGACGGATAATCATAAACCGTTAGAAATGGCCCGAAGTTAAGATAAACGTTGGAAAATTGAGCGGCAAAAGAAGAGAATCCTCTTCGATTCGGATCGCTCCTGGGAAGGAGGGCGGTAGAGTTCCCCCTTATCAAAGGAGAAAGCCCCTAGGATCATACCACCCCTATAAAACATTGTGTAATTTATACTCCTGCTAGTATACCTGAAAGAAATATCGAATCAACTCAATTGGTAAGAATCTCCTGGGGTTAGGGGTGGACTTACTCTTTCCTGAAGTTCTAAATTTATAGCGTAAGAAGAAACGGATGATAGGATACGGTAGGCAGTAAATTGAGCCCTAACTTCCCCTTTACCCAAGGCATCACCACCTCATCTCACTTCCAGTACCTGACTGAGTTGAAAAATCCATCACCCTCAGAAGGTTGGTGTAGGTGACGGACAAGGGCAAAGAGCACCCAACTTCAGTGAGTGGAGATTGAGAAGGAAGAAATGTAAGGGATTGAGCCAAAGAAGAACTCCCCCACTTTTATGACGAAACAAGGCCAGGGATTGAAGTTACACCACCTTGTCCAAGGATGGCTCCTCGCCCTCGGAATCGCAATCACTGGATCTCCAGGGATTGCGGACGAACTCCTGGACGAGCCTGTTGAAACCCTTGAGGTCATTGAGGTGTCTGGAACGGCCCTCATCCAAGAAAAAAGAGAAATTTCCATCCCCATGCCCGATACCACCAATCTTTTACCCCTCCCACCTGGTGACTTGATCCGTCCCGCAGTAACGTTTAAGGTGGCGCACCCATTTGAAATATCCAAGGTGGCACGAGATCCCATTGCTGATGTTCGGGGAGTCCTCACCCCCGTCAGGCCAGCCAAAGCTGAACGGCCTTCCTACCCGCAATTCGCCCGGGAGCAGGGCTGGGAAGGAACTGTGGTTCTTCGGATCAAAATTAAAGCCGATGGCAGTGTGGATTCGATCGCGACTCGGAAAAGCTCAGGGTTTCCGATCCTGGACGAAAGCGCCTTGCGCACCGTCAAGCAATGGCGGTTCGAACCGGCAAAAGACGGCGAGTTTCCTATCCCGGTGACAGTGGATCTCCCGATTCGTTTTGACCTAGAGAGATAACCCAATTACCTCAACCCAGCATGAAGATAGAGACAATGAGACAGAGGAGACACATCATCTTACTCCCGAGCGTGATGGTTCTGGCGGGTGTGCTCGGTTTAGGGGTGCCTTCAGCAGGAGGGGGGGACGAGGCTCAACAGCTTTACAATCAAGGACTCTCGCACTTGAAGCAGGGAAATTTTAGTGAGGCGGCCACGAAATTGAAGGGAGCCATCCGCTTATTCCCACGTTTCGCTGAGGCCCATCACGTACTGGGAGTTGTGTATTTCAATGGATTGCACCAGCCGAAGCAGGCCATTAAGCACTTGGACCAGGCCGTGGCGCTGCATCCAAATTTTGCCCGGGCTTACCTCGACTTGGGGCTCGTCCATCAGCACGATGGCAAAATGAAGGAAGCCGAAAAGGCGCTACAAAAGGCCATTGGGGTGTACCCGCGATACGGTGAAGCCTACCTCAACTTGGCCTTTCTTTATGATCAAACCAACCAAACTCAAAAGGCTATTGAGACCTACCAACTCGCACTCAAACTGGACCCCGGCCAACCGGACGCGCTGTATAACTTGGCCACCTTATTCGACCTGCAGGGAAACACCGAGGAAGCACGAAAATACCTGCTCCGCTTGGCCAAAAGCGACCCCAACCATGCCGGAGGCTGGTTGCTACTAGCCCAGCTTGCTGAAAAAACCAACCAGCCGGGTCAGGCTATTCATGCGTATAGGCGAGCTTTGCAGGCCAATGGTGACTTGCTGGAAGCCCATTATGCCTTGGGCTTTCTCTACCAGGCCCAGGGGAGACCACAGGAAGCCCTTCCGCAATTCAAAGCAGTCATCCAATTGGCCCCACAACATGCTGAAGCGCACCTGAATCTTGGCGTCCTTTATGCAAATCTTAACAAGCTGGAGGAAGCTGAACAAGAATACAAAGCCGCCTTATCCTTAAACTCAAAGCTGGTGGAAGCCTACTACAACCTCGGTGTGTTCTATGAGTTTTACCGGAAAGATACCAGTCAAGCATTGACCCAATATAGGGAATACGTGGAGCTGGGTGGGAAGGATGAACGAGTCAGAAACCTGCTCAAGAAGACTGGCCCATGAGGACCATTGTACAGACTTCCATTTTCTCCCCTGAAAGAGCGTTCCTCTGGTGTGGGGCCTTGTCTACAGCTCTCCACCTCGGAGCCCTCGGCTTCCTCAGTTTCATCCCCATTTCAGAAACACCCAAATCGACCACGACCTTGGTCACAGTGAGGTTGGTTGAAACACCAGCGGCAACGCCAGCAGAACCGGCCGGAAATCAGAAGCCCCCACCCATGATGACGGCTACACGATCTCTTGCCGCCTCGGCAATACACCCCCTCCCTCAACGGGTCATTTCAAAGGACTTCTTCCCCCAACTCCCCCAGGCGGCAACCATCGCTTGGGTTCGCTCCCCTCCCCTCCAAGAAAGATCGGTGCCTACGCTTCCTCATCGGGTCCTCCAGGACCATCATGCCACGGACGTCCTCACCTTGAAGAGTCTCCTTAAGGTCGCACAGAGCCCCGAAACCCTCTCAACCCGGCAATCTCGACGGCCACGATCACTTTTGAGTACGGACCCCCTCCCCATAGGGAGCCATTCAATCACGGCCATTAGATCCCAAAGCCGCACCAACCACCATCAGGCGCCTACCTCCTTTTCGAGTGTGCAGCATCCCACACTCATAGCGCACCCACCGGCCGGTCCAGGGGCATCAAAATCGAAAGTCAGCCTCGACCGGACCATTCCTCCCATTTACCCGAGAATTGCCCGTAAATCGGGATGGGAAGGAACCGTGAGAATTCGGGTGGTCGTTCAACCAGATGGAGCGCCTGGGAGCATCCAAGTTCGAAAGAGTAGCGGGTACCCCGTGCTTGACGAAGCGGCCGCGGAAGCCGTGAGTGAATGGCGATTTATTCCTGCCAAGGACGGAAATATCCCCATTCAGAGTATTGTCGAAATCCCCATCCATTTCGATTTAAGAAAGCAGGGGTAAGGGCTCACCTGGGGAAACATGACCGATGATCCAGATCCTTATAAGCGGCGGGTGGATGATGATTCCCATCGTGCTGTGCTCAATCGTAGCCGTCACGGTTATCATTGAACGGGTCTGGTTCTTCCGCCGAAATCGATTCCACCAAGAAGCCGATCAGATGTTGGCTCTGATTCAGCAAGGAAAATTTTCCGAGGCGCTCTCGCTGGGAGGAAGGAACTCCACACTCTTATTGAGAGTGTTAGCAGCCGGAGTCCTCGCACGTAACAGTGAACCGGAAAAAGCCATGGAAAGTGCCGGGATAGCTGAAGTTTCCGCCCTGAAGCGGGGACTGATGACGCTGGATACCATCATTACCCTGGCTCCCCTCCTCGGTCTCTTGGGAACAATTATCGGCATGATTGATTCCTTCGGAATCATGGCTGAGTCCGGCATTGGCCAGCCCCACGCTGTCACGGGGGGTGTTGCCAAGGCACTTATTTGTACCGCTGCAGGAATTATTGTCGCTGTGGTCAGTCTAGTTCCTTACAACTATTTTTTGAGTCGGATCGAGCGGTACACCGAGCTGATCGAGGAATACGCCACCCGCGCGGAATCTGTATTCCACAAAGCTACGGAAAAATCATGAGACTCCCTAAAGCACCAAAAAGGAAGGCCAGGATCGAAATTATTCCCATGATCGACACCATGTTTTTCCTCTTGGTGTTTTTCATGATCGCCACGCTCTCAATGACCGTACAGCACGGAATGCCGGTGAATCTGCCAGAGGCGAGTTCAGTAACCGATACATTTCCCGAGCAAGCCTCACTCACTCTTACGAAAAAGGGGAGACTGTATTTCAACAAAGAGGCCATCACCCTTGTTGAGCTTCAGTCCCGTTTGGTTCACTTATTGGAAACCGACTCCGAACCCTCGATTGTCATTAATGCTGACGAGGAAGTCGTTCACGGTCGCGTCATTGAAGTCATGGATACCGTGAGGAGAACTGGAATCACCACCATGGCGATTGCGACCAAGCCTAAGAAAAACTAGATAGTGTGAGGATGAAACACGATTCACCTATTCAGAAGGCTTTCATTGGTACTGCCGGTACCCTCATCGGAGTGTACCTGGCGTTAGCCTTCCTTGCTCTTCTCTGCACTTCGGCACATTCCGGGTATCATCAAGGGACAAATTCCCATTCCAATCTTTGCGCCTGGGCCTGCCAGGCCAACCACTCAGGAACGTTGATCTCCTTGGTGGCCCCCATCCAACCCATTCTCCTCGGGATCTTTTTGGGGGGGCTTCTTTTTCTCGCCATTTTGACCAGCCCTGAAAATTTTGCCCGTTCACGGGCTCCTCCCCCGTCTTTTCCCTTTCCCCATTAAAAAATACTGCCCCCTGGGTAATGGATGTCGTCGTGGATTGCGCCCAAGGGATGCCTTTCATTCCCTGGAAACCAAACTGTTAGGAGAAGCCTCTCACATGACTGCCATGGTGGCGGTCATGAGACCGCGAAGAGAAATCTAAACTGAGGAAACGACGGAGAGCGAAAAATGCAACTCACACTTCCTTCCAGGATTTTCCTCGTTCTATTGGTGGCCACAATTTGTACTACCCCCAACATAGTCGGTTGGGGAATGGGGTCGCGAGTTCCTATTCAGGGCACCCCTGCAGTGGAATTTCAATTGCTGGACCTCAACGGGAGCAGCCATACCCTAAGCCAATACCGAGGAAAAATCGTATTGCTCAACTTCTGGGCCACCTGGTGTAAGCCCTGCACCAAGGAAATGCCCGCCATGCAAGCTGCCTATGACCGCCTAAAGGATCAGGGGCTGGTCGTTCTCGCCATCAATGAGCTAGAAGACCTTGAGAAAGTCCGATCGCATATCCAAGAGCATGGTCACACGTTTCCCGTTTTGTTAGATACCGAGAATCACGTCGCGAACCTCTATGGCGTGTATGGTCTCCCGGTCAGCGTATTGATTGATCAAGGGGGCGTCGTGCAGGAATACATCAAAGGCGGGCTGCTGACAGAAAAAATAATCGATCAAATGTTCCGAAAACTCAAAACCTCAGACCAGACGGCTGCACTCACGGGAACAAACGCATGACTTCTTTCCTTCGCCAGTTCTCGACTCTGTCTCTTCTGACATGCCTGCTGTTCTTGAACGGCTTGGCCCTCCCGCAGGTAGTGACTCATACCCTTCACCACGCGAAGCACACCGCTGATACTCATAGCTCGCCCGTGTGCTTCTGGGTCTGCGTTGCAGGGCAAATGGAAGAGGCCTCTGGCTTACCCTCCCCCCAAGGTTCTTTTCCAGTGGGTACCATTGAGACTCCACTGCTCTCTCCTTACTCTGCTTACCACACCCCCGCACGGCATGCCCGTGCTCCTCCACTGTAAATCCTCTGTCACCCTTTTCCACAACGAAGAAGCCGATCACGCCATTTAGCCTGGTAAACCGTCCGGCCTAACCCATTTTCTCTATTCCCTTGGGTGGACTGGAGGGAGGGAAGGTTCGTAGGCGGATCGGAATGGCTCGGATTAATTTTTGGATTGCAATCGGATGGGAGACAAATCAGTGAAAGAATTCTATCTCAAAGCAGCCTTTTCACTCATGTTGGGCGTAGGAGGGGCCATAGGGTTTCCACTCCAGAACCCATCAGCCCATGCGTCCTGCGGATCCGTTACCTGCTTCCTCGTTATCGGCTCCCAAGCTGGTGCGCCCCAAAAAGGTACTCTCACTGCAAACTTTATGTACAACTATGTCCCACAGGGAACCTTGCTTGATGGGACCACCGGCATCATTCCCGCCGTGGAAGTTGATGATCGAAACATTAATCTCAACGAGCACCGGGAAATCCGGACCATTAATCAATTCTACACCATGGATTTGAACTTGGGCCTAACAGACCAGTTTGCTGTTCAATTGACAGTCCCAACTCTTAATCGCACCCACCAACACAATGTTGAACAAGGAGAGCCTGCTGAGGCGCGACAGAAATTTACGGATTTTGGACTGGGGGACATTCGCCTCACCGGCAAATATAACATCCTCGCTACCCTGAGAAATCTGATCGTCTTAGGTTTTGGAATCGAAATGCCAACGGGTAAAGTGAATTCCAAAGCCAATGGCACGAGCACCACTCAGGAACCAACCCTTCAACTGGGGCGGGGGAACGTGGGGCTGATCGGATCGATGTTTCAGATTTATGAGATCCTTCCCAACACGCTCAACCAATTTGCTTCTTTCTCATACCGCCACACGTTTCGAAACAACCATGGATACCAATTTGGCGATGAATACATCCTGAGCGGCGGTGTAAATTGGCAAGCGGTGAATTGGTTGGTTCTGACAGGTCAATTCAACTGGAGATACCTGGTTCATGATAATTTCAGCGGGTCACTGAGCCTCCACCCGACAGGAGAGGTCGATCCTACCATCAAAGATCGCCGGGTCCCCACCACAGGCTCCACGACCTTGATGTTCACTCCAGGCTTGACCTTACAAAACCTCAGCTTTCTTCCCCAAGGTGCCATGTACTTTAATGTGCAAATCCCTGTGGCTCGGGACTTTAACGGCAACTTGGCGCAAGGGGTGAGTTACGTGGCAGGGATCAGCTATTTCTTCAATCTCTGGGGATCCAAAAGCTCATGAAAAGGTGTCACCAGTCCCACCTGGGTGGTCGAGAATATTCAGTTTCAGAATGGCCTTGCCGATACCTTTAAAAAATCTGCAGAATGATTCCGCAACATGCACGTGTATCTCGACACTTCGCTGTTTTCCCACGTCACGAACCTTCAGACCACTCCCAAGGACACCTCACTAACAGGGAGGATTTCACGGTCCTCCGAAAAGCCGGCAAAAGACAAAACCGATTCCCCAAAGGCAGGCCAATCCAGTGATGTGGTCCACCTCACACAGCCCGACTCTGACCTGGCCAAACTGAAAGCGCGAGATAGGGAGGTCCGAGCCCACGAGGCCGCGCATGCGGCGGCTGCGGGATCAGTAGCCATCGGTGGATCACAGTTTACCTATCAACGGGGTTCAGACGGGCGTCTTTACGCTGTCGGGGGAGAGGTGAATATCGATACCTCCTCCGTATCTGGTGACCCCCAAGCGACGATTCAGAAGGCGCAAACGATTCGAGCCGCGGCATTGGCGCCGGCCAATCCTTCGGCTCAAGACAGAGCCGTGGCAACCCAGGCCAACCGAATGGAGGCCCAAGCAAGACAGGAACTTCAGCAAGAGCGCACCGCGGAAATTCAAGAAGCTGCTAATGGTGCTTCCTCTGAATATCATTCACCGGCTGCCAACTCTTCCAGCCCCTCTCCACCTCCGGAAATTGTCAATCTGTTTGCCTAAGGGATCCAATCCACCCTGCCTAATTCGACATTTCCAGCTCAACCCTAATCGCCCTACCCTTGCGACTCCGCCTAGCCTTTCCATCAATCCTGGTCTGGCTTTTCCGCCACAAAAACCTGCGTGTTCGGGTGGAAGGCGTACCAGGCAAACCAATAAGCCATCACCGAGGGGATCGGTTGACCGGTAGGGTCGGTGACCGAAGCGGTTCGGGCCTCTTTATTAAACCGAACGATTATTGGGCGACCATTTACCTCATCCCGCACGACCCCCAAGCCTTTTTG
>JACZVJ010000030.1 GCA_022572725.1 Nitrospinota bacterium
TCGGAAACCTGGGGTTGAGGCTTTACCCATTTTGTCGGTTTCCGACCGACGGCTGTCAAGAAGGAAGGTCACCGGTCCATCGTTTTCAAGCTTTATGAGCATGATGGCTCCAAAAATACCGGTCTCCACATGAAGACCTTGGGCTTTAAGCCTTCCGATGACCAGTTCGTATAACTGTTGGGCCAGGTCAGGCGATGCAGCACCATCAAATCCAGGCCGCCGGCCCCTATGGGTATCGCCCAATAGAGTGAATTGAGAAACGACAAGAAGCTCGCCGGCCACCTCGACCAACGACTGATTCATCTTGCCTGCCGAATCGGAAAAAATGCGTAAGTGAGGAATTTTCTCAACCATGTAGGCGACATCTTGCTCTTCATCTCCCTTTGCCACTCCGAGCAACACAAGAAGCCCATTCGTGATTTGTCCAACGACTTGCTCCCCCACCTCCACCGAAGCAGAACGAACCCGCTGAATGACGGCTTTCATCCCTGGTGTTCTTTGGGCTTGCGCCCGTTGTACTCTAATTTCAAGAGACGAGTTTTAAAATGGAGACCGGCTGTGAATCCTCCCAAAGCCCCATCCTGCTTAATCACCCGATGGCAGGGCACAATCAAAGGTACGGGATTGGCCCCGAGGGCATTCCCCACCGCCCGAGCATATCCTGAATCTCCCAGGCGCTCGGCCACCCATCCATACGAGTGGACTTCTCCATAAGGAATGCTCCGGGTCACTTTCCATACCCGGAGCTGGAAGGGAGTATAGCCTGAAAGATCGATTGGAAAATCCAGATTTTTTCTTTTTCCTTCCAGGTAAGCGGTCAATTGGACCTGGGCCCGTTTCAGGATACGGCTGATGTCCTGGTTGGCAGAATTGGTCCGTTCCATTGGGTCATGGCCAAAGCATCGGAGTTCCACATGAAGGCGGCGTGGTGAGGGTTGGGGCAGGACGATTGCCCGAACACCTCGGTTGGCACCCAGAATTCCCATCCACCCCCAAGGCGTTCTAAAGGTCATTGCCTGAGGCCAGGAAAGAACCTCATCTGGTGATTGGTGCTGGATCATTCGATTTTTCAGCAGGTCAATTTCGCTTCAATTTGCCCTGAACGAGCTTCCAGCAGATGTCGAGTTCTTCAGAACGAAATAAAGCCTGCGTTCCGATATAGCCCGTTATACTCACACCGATTCCGACAATCAGCATAATCCCCTTGGCAATCCATTCAGCTTCCCGTTGCCATACCGCCAGATTGGCGATCCAAAGACAGGCCAGGATAACCGGGATCGTCGCAATAAGGGTACGTCCGATTGAATGAAAAAATGGGGACCAGTCCACCCCACCCAGACGGCGGGTGAGAATCCAAACCAACACACTGATGTTCACCATGGCCGAAAGAGCGGTAGCCAATGCCAGCCCGACGTGTGCAAGCGGACCCATGAACGCCAAAGCCAAGATCAGGTTGGTCACGACGGCTCCAAGTGCGGCAAGGGCAGGGGTCTTGGTGTCCTGCATGGAATAAAAAGCCGCAACAATGATCCGGACACCGGCAAACGCCCACAGGCCAGTGGAGTAGGCGAAGACGGCTGCGGCAGTCCCCACCGTATCTCTAGAGGAGAAGGCTCCATGCTCAAAGAACAAGTGGACGATCGGCTGGCGCAGCAAAATGAGCCCGGCCATGGCAGGAAGAATAATGAACCCGATCATCCGCAAGCCGAACACCAAGGTGGTCCGGAGCTCATCCAGAGAACCACGCGCCGCTTGAGCCGAAAAGGTGGGCAGGATTGCGGTGGCTAAAGCGACGCCGAAAATCCCCAAAGGAAACTGGATCAAGCGCATGCCATAAAACAAATAGGTGGGACCTCCCGGGAAAAAGGAAGCCAAAATCGTGCTCACCGTAATGTTGATCTGGGTGACGGACATCCCCAAAAGCGACGGGATCATCAAACGGCCAATGCGGCGGACGCCAGGATGTCCGGGCTCAAACCGCCAGTGAAACAGCAGGCCTCGTTTTTGAATCCCCGGGAGCTGCGTAACGAACTGGGCAAAGCCGCCCACCACCACCCCTACGGCCACTCCAAGAACCGGTTCCTCGAAAAACGGAGATAAAAACAGAGCGGCCATAATAATACACAGGTTGAAAAAGACCGGAGCGAAGGCCGGGGCCGCAAAGGCCCGCACCGAGTTCAAGATTCCCATCGCAAGGGCTGCCAAGCTGATGAACAGCAAATAGGGAAACATGATTTGAGTCAGCAAAGCGGTGGTCGCGAGCTTGGCAGGATCACTGTGGAAACCAGGGGCGAGGAGCCACACAATCACGGGTGCGGCAAGGATTCCGGCCAACGTGATGAAGGTGACGATCGTGAGAAGAGTAGTAAACACCACACTGGCCAGTTCCCAGGCTTCGCGTTTGCTCCGGAGGGTATGGTACTCGGTGAACACGGGAATAAAGGCCGAGGACATGGATCCTTCGGCAACCAATTCTCGAAGAAGGTTGGGGATCCGGTAGGCGATGAAAAAGGCATCAGCGGAAGCCGTGGCCCCGAACAGCCGGGCGAGAACGATGTCACGGACAAACCCAAGAATGCGGCTGGTGAACGTAGCGGCGCCGATCAGCCCAGCAGAACCCGCGATGGTCCGGGCTTCGTGCTGAATATCTGGTGATGGATTGGAGTTGGGGGGCGAGTCAGACATTCCGGCGGATTCTAGTCGAAGGGCGCCCCGGAATCCATAAAGCTTTTTCAACGTTCGTCTAGCAGGCTGTCGAATAAAGCCTCCGTGGGGGATGCTCGAAGGGAGCAAGGGGTGAAGAGCGGCTTGCTCCCTCTTCAACCTGCCTGCCACGTCAGGGAAGGCGGTGCAGGCAGGGGGGTCATAGGCCACGTATGTTGGGGCCGTCTTAGGAGGCTGTCCGAGATTAGTGATCGTTACGAGGTTGTGTCGGTTTGAGGCAGATTTTTCGATCGTTTGAGGCGAATAGTGGGGTCTATTTAACGAAAAGGATCGGGGAATCTGGCCAAATCCGGCGCAACCGTAGTAGATCAACCTAATCTGGGACAGCCTCCTAGGGGCGGAGCCCCTGGGAAAGCAGGGTATTGGGATTTTTCAACACTCTGCTAGAACCCCCCAATCCTATTCCCAGTGAATGGACCACGCCGTGCCCTTTGATTACATGTGAATGGATTGTTGGCAAGAACCACCCGTGTCCTCGTGCGGGTCAAGAACCGTAACAGAATGAAACAGAAGAGGACTCATCCCTTTGCAAAGGAAAAACACCATCAAGGTTAAGTTGGGGGAACCGAAAGGAAAATTGGGTATCTTTAACCTTTCGAAGGCGAGTTGAAAATTTCAATAGTGCTTTAATTATTTGGAGGCGCTCCCCGTGGCTTTTACTCAACGCTCGCACTGTCGAGGAATTCAGGGGCTGGAAGCTGGGCTCATAGGTCTTATGGTTGTAACTTTTGGAGTTCCTGGACTCTCGGCCACAGGGTGGGCTGTTGAGGAACTCACAGAAGCCCATCGGGCTTTCTTGTATGAGATAGAGGCCTCATCGGCTGCCCACATGGAAAGGCCAAATCTTCAAGTCGCCCTTTCCGAACGTCAATTAAGCCTCGATCGGCAAATCGCCAGGGTTGAATCTCACCTCAAGGCAGCGAGGGAACTTCACAATTTGGGAGGTGAGCCTTCTCGGATGGTTCAAAAATCCTCCGACCCGCCTATGACCTCCGAGGAAAACAATTCACCTGACGTACCAGGCAACACCCAAGCTGCACAAAATATCCCATCGTCCAAAGATGAAATCCAAGTGTTGGATGAAATAGTGGTGGAAGGGGTCCCAGTGGATCCTTTTGAGGAGGAACCAATCGAGGTGGTCGAAGACCCCTGGGAACCAGTTAATACAAGGATCTTTGCCTTTAACGTGGCGGTTGATCGGTATGTTCTCAAACCCCTTGCCATGGGGTATGGGTGGGTAGTGCCGGACTCGGTTGAGAGAGCCATTGGACGGGCTCTTCAGAACATTCGCATGGTTCCGCGTTTGGTCAATAACCTCCTACAAGGAAAAATGAAGGGTGCTGGTGTCGAGGTTGGCCGCTTTCTCATTAACAGCACCGCAGGTGTGGCTGGATTTTTCGATGTGGCTCAAACCCAATTTGGGCTAGACCCCCCTGACCCCGAGGATACCGGCCAGACCCTTGCGGTATATGGCGTGAAATCCGGACCGTATCTTGTGCTGCCATTCCTGCCGCCCACCACCGTCAGGGGTGGAATTGGGTTCGTCGGAGATCTTTTGCTGGATCCTTTGAGTTATCTCCTGGCTTTTGTTCCTCAAGCATCCATGAGAGCCACGGAGATCGTGAATGACCGTTCGCGAAACTTGGAACTCTATGAAGGAGTGGCCAACATGACGGTGGACCTCTACGGAGCCGTCCGAGGAGCCTATATCCAGCGGCGGGCCAAGGCTATTCTGCAGTAAGTGGATGAACGAGCCTGCACCAGGGTCTCACAACCCACCCCGATCTTCCCTCGGAATAGTGAGCTTGGCATCGATGAACTCCTGATGTGGAAGCCCCAAGGCCTTAGAAATGTTCCGGATTTCTTCGATCTCCCCGTAAGAAGTCTTGTTCGCCGCGTTGGCGATGGAAAAGAGGCAACGGAGAAAGGCTTTTCGCTCGTCGAGGGTTGTGTATTCGCAAAAGCCTGTGGTCAACCGGACCAGATCCAACCCTTTCATAATGCGGGTGCGACTAATTTCGGTGACCACCCGTGCTTCCTCTTCTGAAAGTCCCCAACATTCCCTCAACCCGCGTGCCATCGACTCCTGCTCTCTGCTACACACCTCGTTATCTACCCAGGCAATATAAGCCATCAAGCCCGCCGCCAGGCAGATTTTTCGGATCTGGGATTCCGGAAGCTGCCAGGTCAGGTTCCTGGATTTCATCTCAAGGACCAGTTGAAAATAGATAGTATTTTTAATGAAGTCCTCTAAATGGTCTTCCCGTGCGCTTTGGCCTCGATAATGGCTACCTCGATTTTTAAGGGCTTTACGAATCGAGCCTGAAAGGTGGGCAAGCAAGCCGGTGGACTGCTCTTCAAGATCTTGTCGAATGCTTGTAAGCGTGGCCGATTCCTCCTGGTCGATCACTCCGTCCGCCGCCACCAGTTTTTGAAGAGTATCGATCACAAAATTTTTGTCGGCCGATGATCGGACCCCAACCAGGACACGCTCGAGCAGTTGGCGGCGCTCCTCCTCACCAATGGGTGAGGCCATATACATTTCGAGTTGCATCCAATCTTCTCCGGAGATGTCGGGGAGAAGGAAAAGGAGTTCCTTGAGGGCGTTCAGTTCCTCGTTTTGGAGCTTGCCATCTACCCAGGCCACGCTAATCATGAGTTTGCCCAAATTCAGGATGAATTCTTTGTTGGCCATGACCACTCCTTGTTGGAATTCCCAGCTACGACGTTGACACTCTTGAGACCGTTTTTATAGCATTATTTCTCCAAGTTTGTCCTAGCTTAAGGGGAAAAAGATGACCACTCAAGGGAAAATCATGTTGCGGCCCTTGGCCGTTATGATGTCTCGATCCCTTCGCTCCATTCCTCCGGACGCTTCCTTGCTCGATGCGGCTCGGCTCATGCGGGACTCCAAGATCGGTGCCCTTCTCGTGGAGGATCGGGAGCAGTTCGTGGGTGTCGTCAGCGAGACCGACTTGGTCCGCAAGGCTATGGCTGGGGGTGAAGACCCCTTGGATCAACCAGTCAAATCGGTGATGAGCTCTCCCATCATCACGATTGAGATTGACCGCTCAGCCCATGACGCCAGTGATCAGATGGCTGAACACGGCATTCGCCACCTCGCCGTGACGCAAGATGGGGAAATCGTCGGCATGATCTCAGTCGTCGACCTCCTCCGGTATTTTAAAAACTGGGGGACGCTTTAATCGCTCGCCCAGCGTCCCATGTCTTTTCCTCTTCCTTATTCGGCTCTGTTCCCCCACCAACCATGAGCAGGTACCCCTCGGGAGCAACAACCCGGTGGTCCCGGCTGTGGTTCTTTGCCACTGCGTTCACGACAGGCGCAGTAGTGATGGCGCTGGAATTTCTCGGGAGTCGACTACTTGCCCCGGTGTTTGGCAGTTCTCTGTTCGTCTGGGGTGCGCTGATCGGGGTGATTCTCGCTGCGATGAGCACCGGGTACGCCACAGGAGGGTGGCTCGCGGATCGGCGACCCCCCGGGACCGTGCTGACCTTCTTCTTATTAGGTTCCGGCGCGTGGACCCTGTTACTGGCCGGTGTGGGCCAACCCGTGGTTTTTACCGTTTCCAGTTGGGTTGACAATCCTCGATGGGGGCCATGCCTGGCTGCCGGCGTTCTCCTTGCGGTTCCCGCCTTTGGATTAAGTGGAGTTTTTCCGGCCTTGCTCCGCCTCGCCATTGCTGACATGGGCCACCTCGGCCGGTACTCAGGCGGAATGATTGCAGTCTCCACTATTGGGAGCCTGGTGGGGACATGGGGGACTTCTTTCTATTTGCTGAGTTGGCTTGGGAGTCTCACCCTGATCGCGGTCTTAGGAGTGCTCCTGGTGGTATTGAGCCTGTGTTGGTGGTGGTGGGCCGTAAGGGTCAGTGCCCGCTTTCTGGTCCCGGTTCTTGGAGGATTAGGTGTTCTGGGGTGGCTGGCTTTTCATCCAGTTTTGGTGCAGCCACCGGCGGTATTTCAGGAGGATAGCCCCTACCAGCAAGTTCGGGTGCGGGAGAACGACTTATTTCGCTTCCTCATCTTGGACAACACCTTTCATGCAGTCATGTGGAGGGCGGATCCCGTGCAACTGGCGCTTCCTTACAGCCACATGATGATGGCTGCGCTGGGTCTGCACCCTGACCCGCAACGCGGGCTGATTCTTGGCCAGGGTGGAGGATCGATAGCAAAATGGCTGGGTCATTATTGGCCTTTGCTGGAGCTTGATATCGTAGAAATGGATCCTTCCGTCATCAAAGCGGCGGAGCAGTTTTTTGACTATACGCCCCGGGAACAACACCACGTGTACGCGCAGGATGCAAGAACCTTTTTACGTGTAACGGACAGGAAATACGATATTATCTGGGTTGATGTATTTGCGCGGCACCTCATTCCTTTTCACCTGACAACCCGTGAGTTTTATGCCGAATTGCGTGCCCATTTGAATCCGGATGGGGTGGTTGTGGTGAATCTCGCCTCCTCTGACTCCGAGCTGGATCGGATACGGGACGAGGCCGTAGTGGGAACGATCAAAACCTCCTTTCCAATCGTAGAAACCTTTAGTGTTGAGGGTCCCCCTTGGCTCAATGCCCGTCCAGGTTCCGCAAACCTGATCATTTTTGCGGGTTCCCGCGAACTGAATATGCGCAGTCCTGAGTTTGAGTCTAGGGCCCGTAGCCTGGTGGTTGAAGAGAAACTGCCGGCGGAGGTTCTGACGTTCCTCACCCACTCGGACCCTCCGGAGTGGAAATCCGGACTCATCCTCACCGACGACTTCTCTCCCTGGGAAATTCTGCAGGGAAGGGGATGACCAGTCCCCTTTTGGGGTTTGTTACAGGCCTCGTTCAAGTCCCTGAATACCTCCTGCCTACCAGAAAATTCCTCCCTCGTACCTCGCCGAAATGGGTTTGTAGATACCCAACCTTTTCAACCAACTGCCGGACGACACTGCGAAGTGGCGGTCAAGGCTTTTAGCGGTAAAGGATTGGTAAGGACTAGCCGAGGAAATTCCCCTAGGCATCGGTTGAGGGGGTGTCCTCCCTGACTTACAGCTCATGGATGTTGCCCAAAAACTGATCGATGGTGATTAATCACTTCCTCTCAGTGGTGAAAATATTGAACGAGAGGTCCGGTCCATTTTCCTATAAGATGGGTATTGGGGTAGTGGGCGATGAGGATCCCAAGGATGGTCTTTCCTGATTCTCCAGCGACGGTGAGTACTCACCAAGGGTGTCGGCCCGATTTTTTGCCTCGCGTCGTGCCCTTTGTGGCCTTTTTGAGTTTTATCGCTCTAGGTCCTCTCTTGGAATGGGCGAGCGGGGAAATTTCCAGTAGTGGAGGGGGCACAAGCCAAGTGAATCTATGGCTGTATCCGGTGAAGACTCTCGTGGTGGGAAGCCTCCTCCTTTTCTTTTGGACACGGTTTCGTGAACTCCAAAACCCCGTATTTGCCAGTTGGGGCGAGGGACTCCAAGCCATCGGGGTTGGCTTACTGGTGTATTACATGTGGGTTCAGATGGATTGGCCGTGGGCGATCCAGGGCGAGTTGAGTGGATATGAACCCTTTCAAGCGGGTCCAACAATCGGGCTGGCCCTTGTGGCCATTCGGATTTTTGGGGCGTCAATCGTTGTTCCCATCATGGAAGAGCTATTCTGGCGCTCGTTTCTCATTCGCTACATTATTCATTCCAACTTTGAGTCAGTTCGCCTGGGAACCTTTACCGCAGGGTCCTTTCTTTTCACCGTCGTGCTGTTTGGGCTTGAGCACAATCTCTGGTTGGCGGGGATGATGGCCGGCGTCGCGTATAACGCACTTCTCTATCGGACCGGTCGTCTATGGCCGTGTATTATCGCACATGCCATCACCAATCTGGCTCTCGGCATTCACGTTCTGATGACCGGGGAATGGCACTGGTGGTAAAAGACTGCTAAGGTCGGCCCATTCAGGGCATTCCCCATAGAACAGATGGGAGTATTCCCCATCATTCTTCTGAGAACGTGATTGGGACAACGCGTGGCTAGGAGGCGGCTTGTGTGGGCCAGAATCTATAGCGGATTTGGGGAAGTTGCTTGCCTTCAAAATTTGGAATATCGTAAAGGCACCGGTCGATGACGGCAATCTCTTCCTTGGTGAAGTCGAAGACTCTTTTTGACTTCCAGAACTTATCCAAGGTGAAATAATCTCCAGACTTGGGTTTTTCCGCAAGAGCAGCCTGCATCTGCTTAAAGCCTTCCGTATCGACTCCTGGGATGCGCCCGTTATTCTTGTCAACACACCATTTCAAAACTTCGGTAACGCCGTACATGGTCAGCTCAATTTTCACGGTCTCCGGCTTATCCTCTGACATTTTCTCCTCCTCTCGCTGGAGCGCGTTCTATAACACATTTGTCCAACGATCTTCCAGTCAATTCCTGAAATCGGGACCAAAGCCTGTGCCATAGCTCTTCGATGATGCGTGGATTACCTCATCGAACAGCCCAATTCAAATTCATGGAAAGGCGAGTGGCGGCGCTCTGAATCCCCTTCATCCTCAAAGAGGAACCCTTTCCTGAATGACGAGCTGGGGTGCGTCGTTTTACAAGTCCTTTGAAAACTCGTATACTTTTTTGCCCTTCCAGTAATCTGGGTCGTTGCTGCTGATGCCGGCTTTCCCAAGTGCTTCGGCCTACATCCGATTCCGGAGGAATCGTTCGTCTTTTCTTTTTACCGCGACGGAATTATGGTCCGTAGCCTCATCCTTCTAAGCCTTCTTACCCTCATTCTTGGGTGTCCCCAAAAAGATCCCTACGTCCCTCCTGACCTTCTCTATCTCTTCAAGAGTTACCCCGTTGGCAAAAATCCAACATCGATAAAAACGGGTGACTTTAACCAGGATGGGTTCACGGATCTCATCACCAGTAATATTTCATCCAATTCGCTTTCCATCTTGTTCGGCAATGGGGACGGAAGCTTCCAAAACCAAGTTTCCATTCAGGTGTGCCGGGAACCTCGAAACCTAGCTGTTGAAGATTTCAATATGGACCAACACCTGGACTTAGCCCTTGCCTGTTCCGGAAGCAGCCAAGTGGTGATTTTCCTCGGCAAGGGGGATGGGACGTTCAAAAAAGGAGCCCAATACCCGGTTAACCGGACTCCAGTTTCCATTGCCAGTGGGGACTTTAATGGCGATCAGAAACTGGACTTGGCGGTTGCCCTCCGAAACGACAAGCTCCAAATTCTTTTTGGCACCGGGAACGGAAGGTTTCGGATTGGGCCACTGTATGTCCATGGGGATAAACCGACCTCTGTGGCTACCGCAGACTTGAATCGGGACGGCTACCTTGATCTGGCGGTGACCAATGGTGGCCCGATGAGCAGCGCTGTCTCCATTTGGCTGGGGCAAGGGGACGGAACCTTTCTCGAGCCTACGGATTATCGGACCGGCAAACGGCCGCTTTCAGTCTCCTTCGCCGACTTTAATACCGATGGGTCCCTCGACTTACTCGTCATCAATGGACAGATGAATACCATTACGGTGTTTTTGGGGAATGGGGATGGGACCTTTCAGGAGGGCATTGATTCTGGTGGTGATGCGGGGCCCATGCAGGGCCTGGCCCAGGACTTTAACGGCGACAAAATTCCTGACGTTGCCGTAGTCAACAGTCAATCCGGGAGCGTGTCGGTGCTGTTTGGAAAGGGAGACGGAACCTTCCAGTACCCTCCCAGGAACTATAGAACTCCCAGAGGACCCTTTGCGCTGACTTCTTTACTCGTGGCTGCTGATCGAGGAGACCAACCAGGCCTGGCTATTGCGAATAATTCTGGAAACAGCGTATCCATCTTTTTGCATCATGGGCTCAAAACACGGGCAGGTAGAAAGGTCTCAGCCGGCCTCTAGGAGGCTGTCCGAGATTAGTGATCGTCACGAGGTTGTGTCGGTTTGAGTCAGATTTTTCGATCGTTTGAGGCGAATAGTGGGGTCTATTGAACGAAAAGGATCGGAGAATCTGGCCAAATCCGGCGCAACCGTAGTAGATCAATCTAATCTCGGACAGCCTCCTAGGTCAAAAAATACTCCTCCGTGTTTCCCGCTCATTCTTGACAGAAAAAGAACCCTCTCGTTAGAGTGACAGTTGAACTTTTTGGGTCTTGCGATAGAGGGAGAAGCGAGTCACCAACAGGATCTGGATCGTGTTGGCAATCTCGCCTGGTATGACGATGTGGGTTTCCCAACCATGCTTCCAGCCGTAATGACCCAAGGGGAGCGATAGGTTGAGGATCGCCCACGTCCAGTGCTCCAGCAGAGTTCCTGTTTATCGGAATGACGGTCTTGGACCGTGGTCTATTAGCCGGATGCCTTGCCTTGATAATTGAACGATTTTCCTAGGCCCCGCCGGCAGGACGCCTTCAGATCAACCCGGATTACTTCCCCAATCCAGGTGAGTGGAGTCGGGCCATTGGTGATAGGGGAAAGACCTCAAGTTCAAATAGGAGACTTGCCGAAGAGATTGGGATATGGAGTGTCTCAAATGCAAAGGGTTTATGATGGTCGAGCGGCATTATACGCTCGTCACGCGACGGTTATATGCGCGGTGTTTGAACTGCGGGTTCTGGTTTGATCTCGCCGATGTCCTACGGTTTTTCCACAAAGTGGTTGAAAGCGGCTATCGTGGAATCAAAATTCACGAAACCCTGTGAGGGAAGGGTTCCTTTCCCCAGCCAAGAAACGTGGCCAATTTCCTGGCTTTTCCTTTCAAAGACTCCTCCCGTCTCCTTCACGTTCTCGTCAGCTCCTTGAGAGTTTCTCGAATGAGGTCAGCTAAGGATAACTGGCGGTTCCGCCCTGCCTGTTTGACAGCCTCATGTACCTCACGAGGCCGGTAGCCCAGGTTCGCCAAGGCGGATACCGCGTCTTCTTGAACCTGATCGGCTAGTGTGGTCTGAAGAGGTGCGCTTCCAGATGAGTCGGCTGTCTGAAGGCGGCTGACTTTATCTTTCAGTTCAAGGACAATTCGCCCAGCGGATTTTTTGCCGATGCCGGGGACCGTCACCAATTTCTCAACATCATTGGATTGAATGGTGGACCTGAGGTCCGGAACACTTAAGGTTGAGAGGATACTGAGAGCCAACTTCCCGCCAACTCCGGAGATGCCCGTCAGCAGGACAAACGCCTCTTTTTCCATAGGCGTGAGGAACCCAAAGAGCTGAATGGCGGTGTCTCGAAGGTGGGTGTAGATTTTGAGTGACAGCGTTTCGTGAAGATGGGGAAGGGCAAAGTACGTGCTGAGCGGAATGAAGATTTCATATCCCACGCCGTGAACATCAAGAATAATCCGCGACGGCGCCTTCTCGTCCAACTGGCCCGTCAGCCCGGCAATCATGGGATAGGGCTACAAGAATGTTTGTGAGAACACATTAGCTCGCCGCGGCGACCTTCTCCATCACCTCGTCGGAGATGTCAAAATTGGCGTGAACCCTTTGGACGTCGTCGTGGTCATCCAGAACTTCCATAAGTTTGAGCATCTGCTCTGCCGCATGTTCTTCGAGTTTGACCTGACTTTGGGGAAGAAACGTCACCTCGGCCAGTGAAGTCTCAATCTGCGCGTTATGAAGCGCAACTTTGACGGCTTCAAAGTCGATGGGGGCGGTTGTCACTTCGAACGTGTTGGTTTCCTGCTTCACATCTTCGGCTCCAGCCTCTAAGGCAAGGCCCAGGAGCCGGTCTTCATCGACCTTGGTTCCATCCACAACAAGGAGGCCTTTCATCTGAAATTGCCAGGCCACTGCCCCGGCCTCAGCCATGGTCCCATGGTGTTTCCCGAGCAGATTTCGAATTTCGGACACGGTTCGGTTTCGGTTGTCAGTCGTCACTTCAAGAAGAAGGGCAGTGCCTCCCGGACCATAGCCTTCTAATGTGAATTCCTCATACTGCACACCTGGTAATTCCCCCGTCCCTCTCTGAATGGCCCGTTTCATCGTGTCGGCAGGCATATTGGCCTCTTTGGCTTTGGCGATGCTGGTGCGGAGGGCCGGATTCCCATCTGGGTCTCCTCCGTGCCTGGCAGCAATGGAGATTTCGCGGATGAGCCTTGTAAAAATCTTTCCCCGTTTGGAATCTTGCGCGCCCTTATGTCGCTTGATAGTTGACCAATGACTGTGCCCACCCATGATTCACTTCCCCCAACCAAACCCGGGTCCCACCTCCAAACCATGAGGAATTTTTCCCACTTTCAGGGGCAGGTGTGTACCACAGAGTCTTGGGAAGTGTCAATGCGAAGGCCATTCGTATATACGTATTTACAATTACTATAAATACAGGCCACTTCCTTGCCTTGCTCGGGCTTTTATCGTCGCGAAATACCTGTATTCCTTGGGTTCGGTTGATTCACAGTGGTAAGGATGGTAAGGATTGGCCATGCGGATTGTCTTCATGGGCACCCCGGCTTTTGCGGTGCCATCATTTGAGGCCTTGATGAGGTCTCACCACCAGGTGGTTGGAGTCGTCACACAGCCAGATCGGCCGAAGGGGCGAGGGCACGCGGTGATACCTCCTCCGGTGAAGCAGGTGGCCCAGGACCACAGGCTTCCCATTCTACAGCCTGAAAAAATGAAGAACCCGGGATTTCTTGATCAGTTGACCCACTGGCAGCCAGATCTGATTGCGGTGACGGCCTTTGGTCGAATCCTCCCCAAGGTTATTTTGGATCTTCCTCCACGAGGCTGCGTGAATGTCCATGCCTCGCTGTTACCACGCTATCGAGGGGCTGCACCCATTCAGTGGGCCCTCATCAATGGAGATACGGAGGCTGGCGCCACGACCATGCTCCTCGACGAAGGAATGGATACAGGACCAATTTTACTCCAGGAAACGTTATCCATTGAGCCCACTGACACAGCGGCCGAGCTTTCAGCCCGGTTGGCCGATATGGGTGGAGGACTCTTGGTGCAGACCCTTCATGAATTAGAGGCAGGTACGCTCACGCCTCGTGTTCAAGAGGATGCGTATGCCACCTTGGCTCCCCTCTTGAAAAAAGAAGAAGGAAACATAAATTGGACCCTTGCCGCAGAGCAAATTGCCAACAGGGTTCGCGGGCTTTCACCATGGCCTGGTTCCTATACCTTTCTGAACGAGGAGCGATTGACGATTTGGAGGGCTCACCCCTTGAAGGGCCCTATGGGATCCCATCAGGCAGCCCATAGCCCTGGGATGGTGGTTGAAGTCGGCAAAAATGAGGTTTTTGTAGTTACGGGTCATGGGGTGCTGGTGGTCACGGAAGTCCAGCCAGCGAATAGGAAGCGGATGCCGGTGGATCAGTTCCTCAGGGGGCACAGATTAGAATCAGGAGCACTGTTACGTGCCGAGCCCCACCCAATATAATTCTCTCGGAAAGCCCTCAGGTGCGAAATCTGTCAATAGGATTGTTGGCACGACCCGATGCACGACACCATTCGGCGGGATCCCATTCGAAAAGTTCACACGAGGTTAATATGTCAGAACGAGACCAGGTAGCTCTTGGGTTTCTTCGTCAGCAGGTGAAGGACCTCGAGGCTATTCAGAGCCAGGCCATGAATGCAGTCAACGCGGTCTTGGCCAAGGAGCAGTTCCAAAAGTGGAAAAGGCACGTGCTGACCTCGCTGGCTGAAAAAGTCGGATCAGGTTATGCGAAACGACTATGGAAAGATTGGTTTGAAACGGCCTTCCCAGGAGGAGACATGTATGAAGAGTTAGCCGACGACATCGACATGTGCCTCCGCCAACTCAAAAAACTCACCAAAGAAATTGAGACGCAAGGCCTTCAGGAGGAGACACCTCCTGACACCTAACTCTTCTCCTGTCCCTGACCGAAAGGGAATATGACCGTTCCCACCCCTCCGAGGCCGAAGAAACGTCTAGGCCAGCATTTCCTGATTGATCCCAACATTGTCAGAAAAATTCTCTCAGTCGCAGCCTTATGCCCCCAAGACACCGTCTTGGAAATCGGCCCCGGGCGGGGGGCGTTAACCCGACCGTTGTGCGAGGCCGTGTCTCGGGTCATCGCGATTGAACTCGACCCTGGCCTGGCGGCCTACCTCACCCAAACCTGCACCCAGTATACAAATCTAGACTTGCGCGTCGGTGATGCATTGGAGTTCAGCTACGAAAGCCTTCCTCAAGGAACGGTTGTGGTGGCCAACCTTCCTTATTATGTCTCCACCCCATTGCTCTTTCGATTATTTGAGGCCAGAAATCGGATTCGGCTGATGATTCTGATGCTTCAGCTCGAAGTGGCCAGACGACTGGTGGCCAGGCCCGCCACCCCTGAGTATGGGGCTCTGTCGGTACTCGGCCAATATTTTGCTGACCCGGTCATTGCCTTTACCATTCCAGGCACCTGTTTTCGACCGCGCCCGGATGTGGGCTCTGCGGTGGTCTGTTTGCCGCCGCGAAATAATGTTTTGGGCAACAGCACTGCAGATGAAGCCTTTGTTCAGACGGTGCGAGCCGCTTTTGCTCACCGACGGAAAACTCTTGTCAATTCCTTCCGCGACGCAGGAATTGGGCTTTCCGACATTCACACCGCTTTGGACATGAGCGGTATCGACCCGAGGCGTCGGGCCGAGACATTGACGGTGTCAGAGTTCATGGCCCTGACAGAAGCGTTGCATCCCGCATAATCGTGACCACGATTTTTGTGGCAAGACATCCGCAGAAGAATGTCAGGCAAGAGCTGTTGGAAGGTGATTTTTACACGCGTATTGTTTGATAAACATTTTCACCTATGCTAGGATTTTCCCTATGAGTATCTTCCCTAGGGTCACTCAAAGGAACCTTAGGCGGGAACCTAGCCCTCCCTTTCGTCTCACCCGCGAAGTCGCCGGCGTTCTCCTCATTACATTTGGCCTATTGGTGCTTTTAAGTGTGGGGTCTTTTTCCCCGACCGATGTGCCACTGTTTAGTGATGCAGGAGCCCAGGACAAGGGTAAGTTAGGGGGCCCGCAGAACCTCGTTGGAGTAGTTGGAGCCACCCTCGCCTTCGGTTTGTATTGGCTTGTCGGGTCGGCCGCGCTTGCGGTTCCTTTTCTCATTGTGTTGCAGGGTATTCGCGCTTTCCGAGAAGAAGAGATGGAAGCGAAGCTGCGAAGTGTCATCGGTTCTGTGATGACGGTGGTGTTCTTAAGTGCGCTGATCTATCTACAGGAGTCCCCTGGCACTGGTTCGGGAGATGCAGCAACGGCAATGGGGGTTTCCGGGGGTGTCAGCGGGCAATGGCTCGCGACAATACTCCGACAGTACTTTGCAGGCATGGGAAGCCTGATTCTCCTCTTTTCAGGACTCCTGATTTCTCTCCTATTGGTTGCCCCATTTTCAGTTGCTTCTGTCATGAGGCGGGTGCCTGATTGGTGGGCTGCGTGTAAAACAGGGCTTTCCAATTTTTCGTGGAGTGGGTTCCTAACTAGAGAAAGAGTGAGGAAGCCCAAAGCCAATAAACCTGTGAAGATCAACCGTGGTTTAGCCATGCGAGGTGGGGTGATCCCATACCCGAGAATTGAGGACGGTGAAGAGGACCCCGAGATTCTCGCCGAAGACCTGGACAAATCGACGGAACCCACATCAACGGAAGAGAGTGACCCAATCCGGTCCGCCTTTGAAGTGAGTCGGAAAGTCTCCAAGGGGTATAAACCTCCCGATCCATACGATTTGCTGGACCCTCCACCCACGTCGAATACACACCAGACGGATAAGATTTTGGAGACTCAATCTCGTGTCCTGACTGGGACTTTCCGGAATTTTGGTATCGCCGGCAAGATAACCGAAGTCCATCCCGGTCCCGTTATCACGATGTTTGAATTCGAACCCGGCCCGGGGATCAAGGTCGCGCGGATTGTCAATCTGGCTCATGATCTCGCCATGGCGTTAAAAGCCACAAGTGTCCGGATTGTGGCGCCTCTCCCGGGAAAATCCACGGTGGGCATTGAGGTGCCGAATCCGTTGAGGGAGACTGTGTTCTTGCAAGAAATCCTCACCAGTGAACCCTTCGTGCGATCCCGTTCGAAGTTAACCTTGGCACTGGGCAAGGATATCTTCGGGCGGCCGGTGGTGGCTGACCTCAAGACGATGCCGCATTTGTTAGTCGCTGGTGCAACTGGAGCCGGGAAAAGCGTCGGGCTCAACAGTATGCTGCTCAGCATTCTCTTCTCCGCTCACCCTGACGAAGTGAAACTGTTGTTGATCGATCCCAAGGTGCTCGAGCTTCAAACCTACGACGGGATTCCTCACCTCTTGCGCCCGGTCCTCACCGACCCCAAAGCCGCGGCCAAGGGGTTGACCTGGGTTGTCCAGGAAATGGAACGGCGGTATCGACTTCTGTCTAAACATGGGGTGCGGAATATCCAGGCGTTCAATCTCAAGTTGTCGAAGAATCAGGGAAAGCTCGGTCGGAATTCGGTAGCAGATGCGCCGGAGCAGCCTATGCTTCCCATGGAATTTTTCGACCAGGAAGACCGGCTTTCCCCTGGCGAAAGTTGGGGTGAAGGGGAAGGCAAAGCGCTCGGTCCTCCGGAACCCCTTCCTTACATCGTGGTAGTCATTGATGAATTTGCGGACCTGATGATGGTGGCTCCCAAAGAGGTGGAGGAGAAAATTGCCCGCTTGGCTCAAATGGCCAGAGCTTCAGGAATCCACCTTATCTTGGCAACCCAACGGCCGTCGGTCGATGTGGTGACCGGTTTGATCAAAGCCAACTTCCCCTCAAGAATTGCTTACCAGGTGTCTTCCAAAACTGACTCAAGAACCATTCTGGATGCCAATGGCGCCGAGGCTCTCCTGGGTCTCGGTGACATGCTCTATATGGCTTCGGGGACGGGCCGGATTATGCGACTCCACGGGCCTTTCGTGTCGGACGAAGCTGTGCGGCGGGTCGTCGATTGTGTGAAAACGCAAGCGGGCCCTGCTTATTGTGCGGAAGACCCCTTTCAAGATTCCGTGGTCCTCGAGGAGGAACTCGACCGTGACGAAGTCTACGAACAGGCCCGGGAAGTGGTCACCACATCTGGTCAGGCCTCCGCCTCCTTGATCCAACGACGGCTCCGGGTTGGGTACCCTCGTGCCGCACGGATGATCGAGCAGATGGAGGAAGAGGGGCTCGTGAGTTCTCCCGGCCGTGATGGTCGACGGGAAGTTCTCGTTCCCCGGGTGGCCATGAAAGAAGGGATGGGATGAGAAAATTTCTCCCCATTTTGGTGGCGGGTTTGTGTCTTGCCCCTTTTCCCGTTGAAGGAGGGGATGATCTCGCCAAGAGAATTCAGGATCTTGTCAGTCGTGTGGATGCACGATATGCACAGACCCAGGATTTCCAAGCCGACTTCATACAAGAAACACGGATTGAAGGATTTGAGACCCCACTCATCTCATCCGGCCACCTGTATATCAAGAAACCCGGCCGTCTTCGCTGGGACTACGTCGAACCATCAGTGGAGCAGATCTACGTCAATGGCGACCAAGTGGAGATGTATGTGCCTGAGCACAATCAAATCCTCAAAGGGAATCTCACCATGATGGTGGCCACCAAGGCCCCACTCCGTCTGCTCCAGGGTGCAGGCAAGTTGACGGAACAGTTCGAGGTGAGTGCCACTGGCAACGGTGAGCGGGGCGATGGTGGCCTCCTATTGCTCACCCTCATTCCAAAGGGACAGTCCCCTGCAGGAGGGTCCCCCATCACTCGAATTGTGTCAGAAATCCAGCCACAAACCTATTTCATTCAGACGGTCTCCATTCACGAAACGAGTGGCAACGTCTCAACCTTCCGCTTCACCAATCTGAAAGCGAATACGGGCTTGGATGATCGAGTGTTTGATTTGGTTCCTCCGGAAGGGGTGGTCATCGTTGAAGATATCATCCCCTAGGCCGGACACTCCTTAAACATCCATTTCGACGGTCGAGGTTCCCGGCCGACGAAACGCTTTTCGTTTGGTTTCCTCGACATCCCACAGGGGGGACTCGTGGTCCACCTCACTTGTGAGAAGTCCCGGCGGGCTTTAGTCACAGCCGGCCTTTGACGTTATTCATGAAAAACCTGGACTCATGGCTACGACTGGGGTCTGCTCCACAATACTCGGTGAAGGCTGTTCAGAGTCAAAACTCAGGAAAAATCTTGAGCCCTAATGGCTGGCCTGTGTTATGATCCCCATCTTGGGGTATGGCTTGATGTGGAGGAATTGTCTGGCAGGCTATTTGATTGACGAGGACCCCCTCAATCCGAATTTCCCCTCGATAGACAAAAAAGATGGATTGAGGCTCATGGCGACGAAGTAACGGGAAAGAGAGCGAGATGGGAGAGCATGTGTTATTAGTAGATGATGACGAAGGAATTCGGGATGCCCTTGCGGAGTTCCTTCACACGCTCGAATTTAGCGTCGTCACCGCAGAAAATGGTGAAGAGGCCTTAAGTAAATTTAGCAAAGGCGGTTTTGAGATCGTCTTAGCTGATTTAATGATGCCCAAACTCGATGGCATGGGATTGCTCAACCGCATCCGAGAGGTGGATGAGGATGTGATTTTTTTGATGATCACAGGCCATCCCTCAATCGGGACAGCGGTTGAATCGATCAACCGGGGAGCCGATGACTATATCACCAAACCATTTCATTTGGAGGACGTGAAGCTCCGCATTGAAAAAGCCTTGGAAAAGCGATCACTAAAAAGTCGCCTCAAGACCGCCCAGGGCCTGGCCTGGGGGTTGATGCTCTCCATCCCACTTTGGCTCCTATTAGGCATTATTCTGGTGATCCTGATAAAAGGCTAGTCTTTCTCCCTTCTCACTCTGCTTAGAAAATGGGGACAGGCACCGGTGGGGACTGTCCCCATTTTCATGATGCTCCCGACAAGAGACGCGTTTTGCCCGAAAGAACTCCCGTTCAAAGTACCGGGGAATATGTTTAGGGCAGTAGAGTGAAACCGTGACGCTCTTTGGCGGGGAAGACCTGTTAAAGAATTTTTCCGCATGTTGAATTTGGAGCCCTAGCAGGGTGTTGAAAAACTCAACATTTCCCCAATAGGTGACCTAGAAACCAAAAGTTCCTGCCTATCAAATGCGAGGCAGGATGTTCAAAAAGGCCCGTCCAGCAAGGCCGCAGGAAGCGAGGAGGCCAAGGCGTACAAGAGAGTACGTTGAGGCCTACGAGCGACGAGAACGCCGCTGGCGGACTTTTTCAACATCCTGCGAGGAGTGAAGTGGTACCAAGAAGGAGACTCGGGGGCACCAGTTGGAGCTGAATCTTGGCGGGTTTCCGACCATCCAAGCCGTGGACCTAGCCAGGTCTCCATCCGACGTCTCATTGGCTCGGAACCGGGATGTATGAGCCTTTTCCACAGTGAACTGCCATTCAACGGGAAAGCATGGGTGGGCGTCTTGCTCGGCGGTTTGTTCTTCCTGCTTTCCCCAAGCAACCTGTTTGGGCTCACGGGGGATCTCACAAACGACCCTGCCAAGGTGATTGAAAAATACCTTTCGCTAGACCAACGAGGGGCCCGTTTAGAGGCCGGGACCTCGGAAGTCCTCAAGCCCTACATTGCCTGGACCGAAGAGCCGGCTTGGGGACAGGTTGTGGTCATTTCCAATTACACGGTGACCCAGGACGTAACCCAATGGGAAATTTTTAGTTATCTAGAGGCGGTGATCCCCGTGACGTTTCAAATCCTTGGGTTCATGCAATGGGAAACCGCCACGTTCTTAGCAGACTCCCGAACAGAGGAATTGTTCATTCGGATCCGGGCCGTGGAAAATCGATGGAGGATTGTTGACCCTTTGTTTCCTCCCCATGTCGGCAGGAAGCGGCTCATAAATTTTGTCCGTCAAGCGTTGTTGAATGAAACCAACGAAGCTCGGATTGAAACATTACAGAGACTGAAAGAATCACTGGAAAGGGCCGGGTAATGGGCCAGATGGTTTCACAAAAGCCCCTCGAATTACTGATTTTTGATTTCGATGGGACACTGATTGACTCAAAGGATGACATCGCCACCTCCGTGAATTTAACATTAGGAGATTTAGGGTTGCCTCTCCGGTCCCCCGAAGAAATTTTTAGTTTCGTGGGGGATGGGGTCAAACGTCTTCTCCGTCTCTCCGTAGGCGAGGAGAATCTTGCCTTATACGAGGAAGCGCTCAGAATTTTTCGCAGGCATTATCTCTCCCATTGTTTGGATACCACACGGTTTTATCCTGGTATGGACCGGGTAATCGAGACATTGTCCGGAGTCAAAAAGGCCATCGCCACGAATAAGTCCATGGAGTATACCCTGGCCATAGTGGAAGGGTTGGGCCTTCGATCCCACTTCGCAGCAATTGAAAGTCCGGCGGATTCATCAGAATTGAAACCGGACCCCGGGATGCTCTTACGGATTCTCTCGACCTTAAAAATTTCACCTGAAGGCGCTGTACTGGTAGGGGACAGTACCAATGATGTGCGGGCAGCCAAGGCCGCGGGAATCAGAGCCTGTGCCGTGGGCTATGGATACGGAGACCGAGAAAAAGTAACGGCCTTGGAACCCGACTTTTATTGTGAAAAGCCAGAGGAATTGATCTCCCTGTTTGGGAACTCATGAATCCCGCCAATCTGATCATGTGATCTCCCCCTTCACTTGTTCTGCACTCTCACCCCTCCCCAGAACTCCGAAGCCTGATACATCATTTGGACGGCTTCAAGAAAAAACCTGGCGGGGAGTTCTCTGTCACTCATTTCGAATCAAGGGCCCCTGGCCAAGTCTAAAAAAGAACCCTCCAAAACACTCTGCCACTCAACAAACACCCCCACCTGTCAAACCAGTCCCTATAAATCGAACCTCCAATTCAGAGGCTTTTGGTTGCCTGAAGTTCATTAAGCCAGAAATAAAACGCCTTGAGCCGGACCGCTAGTGGAAAGAAATTCCCTCCACTACCAAGAAACGAGAATCAACCGACACAAAGGGAGCAACTCGCCCTACCATTTTCGCACGAGGAAAAAACCGCTGCCCCCACTTCCTCGAAGCTTTGGCGGGAACGGCTTTCCCCCGGGCCTGTATTTTAACCATAAAGCTTTTGGGGCCTAGTTCCGAATGAAATAGGTAGCCTTATTCATACCAGAGGGTCGATGAGTAAAGGCAACTGTCTTGACGGGTAGGGTGGTTGGAACAGAGCCCCTGCAAGTTGAAGGCGCAATTGGATTTCTTCCACTTCGTGAAGGCCGGTTGCGTTTTTTTCTATGAAAAGCCGAATTGTGAAACAGTGATGTAGAGTAGGGGGAAAAGGGACATGATGAAAAACAGGAAAATCGCCACAAAAATGGTTATGGTCCTTGGGGGGATCGCCTTAGTTCAGATGGCAATTCAGCTTTACGTGACTGTCGGGTCGGGCCAAGACTGGCTCCATTCCTTCGCCCACCTTGCTGCAGTCATTCTCACCACGTTAATTCTGGTGCAATGGCTGGTTCATAAGATGATTATGGTCCCCCTGAATAAACTGACTGTTCTTACAAGAGATATCGTCCAGGGTGAGGGGGATCTTACCAAACGGGTAGCGATAAGTAGTCAGGACGAAATTGGTCAGCTCGGTCAATTGTTCAATCAATTCATCGACAAACTTCAGCATTCAATCCGCAAAGTTGGAGAAGTGACCGACCGTGTCGCCTCGTCCTCGGCTCAATTGTCTGCGACGGCGGATGAAATGGCCAAAGGAGTAGAAACCCAAACAGCTCGGATGGACCAGTCGGCATCTGCGGTCGAGGAGGTGACGAAGACTGCCGGGGAAGTCGCGGGTAACTCACAGGAAGCGGCCGCCACGGCGAAAAAAACCTCCCAAACCGCCCAGATTGGTCATAAAGTGGTGGCTGAAACGGTTGCAGGAATGCGGCAGGTCGCGGACGCCGTCGGCCAATCTTCGACCATAATCGGTGACCTCGGCAAATCCTCGGACCAGATTGGTGAAATTGTAAGAGTCATTGAGGATATTGCAGACCAAACAAACTTGTTGGCCCTCAACGCCGCCATTGAGGCTGCCCGCGCTGGTGAGCAAGGACGAGGGTTTGCAGTTGTGGCTGATGAAGTGCGGAAGCTAGCCGAACGAACCACCAAAGCCACCAAAGAAATTGGGGACATGATTCGTCAAATTCAGACCGACACCAAGAACGCCGTAACCTCCATGGAAGAAGGAACCCGAAGGGCGACAAATGGTGTCGAATTGGCCAACAAGACCGATGAATCGTTTATCAAGATTCAGGAGATGGTGACGCACTCCGCGGGAATGATCCAACAGATTGCGGAGGCGGCTGAGAGGCAGTCGGTGTCCACAAGGCAGATTGCCAGCGATTTGGAAATGGTTTCTCAAATAGGGAAAGAAACAGCGAGTGGAGTCTCTGAATCTGCTAAATCGAGCCATGATCTCGCAGGTCTGGCCAACGAACTCCAAGCCATTGTGAGTAGCTTTAAAGTGTAATTTCCCCTTTTTTCAAGCTTCTTTCCAGCAGGACGTTCAGGTCCTCCTATAATGGTGCCCCTGCTTTTCGAGAGCCTACCTGTAACACTCATGCCTTTTCTAAGACTAACCAATAACAAGGTCAAGGGTTAACTTTCGAAGCAGGAGTTGGCTGTTACAAGGTCTGGAAAGGAGGAGGATCAATGGAAATGGAACGGCGAACGTTGTTCAAGGTCGGAGCAGTGATGGGAATTGGAGCTATGGTGAAGGCCTTGGGATTGGAGTCGGTTATCGCCAAAGAGGGCGGAGAAACCTTTGAAGTGACCAAAACCGATTCAGAGTGGCGGGCTATCTTATCAACGGAACAGTATCGAGTCCTTCGGCAGGAGGCCACCGAATCACCTTTTCGGAACCAGTACCATGACCAAAAAACCCAAGGGACCTACCATTGTGTAGGATGCGACCTGCCCTTGTTTTCTTCCCAAGCGAAGTATGACAGTGAAACGGGTTGGCCAAGCTTTTGGGAGCCTATTTCCGTGGAAGCCGTTGGAACGAAAACGGATTGGCGTTTGATTATTCCCAGAACCGAAGTGCATTGTGCCCGATGCGGAGGCCACCAAGGGCATATCTTTAAGGATGGTCCGCAGCCGACGGGGTTGCGGTATTGCATCAACTCGGCAGCGTTGGCGTTCCACCCAGCGTAAACACTCCTCCCCCCACAGGTTTAACCCCATTTCTAACCGCTCTGACACCAAACAGGGCTGTGAGGACCGTAGTCTCATATCCAGTTAGGAAAAAGGGGTTGAGGACAAGAGATCACGAATAGGAGAAATAGAGAAAAACTGGAGAGTTTATGGGGTGGGAAAGATCCCTCGTCCAGGGAAGGTCAGGGCAAGAAAGGTGAAGTTATTCTCAGCCCTCTAGGGATGGGTTACACCGCTTTTGTCACGAGACCCGAGCGCAGACACCTGGTGCAGACACGGATCCGCCGCGCGGCACCGTTAATGAGAGCTCGGACAGTCTGAAGATTGGGTCGAAAGACCCGTTTGGTTTTATTATTGGCATGGCTGACGTTGTGGCCAGTCATGCGTTTCTTCCCGCAAATGTCACACGCAAAGGCCATGGTCCCTACTCCCTTCTCTCATGATTGTGAGGCCTGACCATTCTTGTTACCATACAGCGGGCGGTTATGACAAGTCGGGCCCGCCTGTGTTCCATATCGACGAAATGTCCAGCCTCATCCCTACACGAGGGATTGGGATAGGTTCTCACCTGATTGATTGCTGTAGAGAGTGGCATGATTCAGGAGCCCCAGGCTCCCTCAAAGTCCATCGAGCACCTTCAGCAAGTTCTCGAACGTCTAGCCCGCCCCATCGAATTTGCTAGTCGGAACAAAGGAAAATCCCTTCCTAGTATTAAGAACCTTGGTCCTTTCATTTCCAACCAAGTCATTCAAGCTTTGGGGGAGATGGTGTACCCGCCTCAGGTGGAAGCCGAGCTTCTCGCCCTCCGTGAACTGTTTGTAGATGAGGCCGGCCTACCCCTCGAAACCCGTCAGCATCGGCTGGTCATGGCCCGCGACATTCTCGCTCGCCTGAACACGGAGTTCCCAAAGCCCATGGGACTCTCTCACTCAGAGACCGGCACCCTAGCCCAACACAAACCCAAGTCTGGGATCCCCCTCGACGAGGAGACTCGGTTGACTCAAGAAAGGGTCGAGGGGATGGCATTGGGAAACCCTGAAGACTTTCCCCATTCTTCAGAAGGCAGACGGGCCCCAAAGGGTGGTCGAGCGAGAGTGGGTGATGCCGCTGGTTCAGGGAGTGGAGATATGAAACCCTGGGAACTCTCCATTCGTTATGCCAAGGGGGTGGGTCCCAAGCGAGCCGCGCTTTTTGAAAAGGTTAACGTCAAAACGATTGAAGACGCTGTTTGGTATTTGCCCTGGCGGTATGAGGACCGGTCAGCCATTTTGCCCCTTCATGCCCTAGGTCCTGGCACCAAGGCCACGGTGTCGGGGACGATTCATCGGTCTACCTTGCGGCGCACTCGCCGGCGTGGGATGACGATTCTGACTGTCTTGATTCGAGATGACAGCGCCACGCTCGAAGCGGTCTTTTTTAATCAACCCTATTTAGAGAAAATCCTCACAATGGGGACGCGAGTGATTCTGAGCGGCCCAGTTTCGGCTGGACCCGGGGGCTCATCCGTCCTCCAGATGAAAGGCCCCCAGTATGAAGTGGTGGGGCAAGATGAGGACCTGCTCCTCCACGGGGGGCGAATCGTGTCCATTTATCATGAGACACGTGGGCTGACCTCACGACACCTTCGTTGGATTCTCCACAGCCTCCTCGACGAATACCTCCCAGCTTTGGAAGAGATCATTCCGGATGCCATCAGAACAAAACACCAATTGCCACTCCTCTCCGAGGCAGTGAGGCAGGTTCATTTCCCTTCTCAGGGAACCAACATTGAGGCGTTAAATAGCTGGAAGACATCGGCGCATCGGCGCTTGGCATTTGAAGAATCTTTTCTTTTGCAGTTGGCCTTGGCTATCCGTCAACAGCTCAACAAGGGTGAGGTCCCGGGGATTTCCTTTCAAGAAGCCACGCCCTTAATTACCCGGCTCCGTGGCCAACTTCCCTTTCACTTGACTCAGGCCCAGGAGCAGGTCATTGAGGAAATCCGGCAGGATATGGCCAGCCCTCGCCCCATGAATCGCTTGATACAAGGGGATGTGGGGTCTGGGAAAACGGTGGTGGCTCTTCATGCCATGGTGACGGCATGTGGATCAGGGTACCAAACGGCGTTCATGGCTCCCACCGAAATTCTCGCGGAGCAACACTTCCTGACCTTGCGGACCCTGCTGGATGCGATAGGGATTCAAGCCGTGGTGGTTAAAGGAGGCACCTCTTCCAGGGAACGGACCAAAGCCTTGGAACGCATAAAGTCGGGCGAGGTTCAGATCGTCATCGGGACGCATGCCCTGATCGAGGAGGATGTTCAATTTGCCAAACTCGGCCTGGTGGTCGTGGATGAACAGCACAAGTTCGGGGTTCTCCAGCGGGCCACCCTCCGGTCTAAGGGTCTGCATCCCGATGTCTTGGTCATGACCGCCACTCCCATACCCCGGACCCTGGCGATGACGGTGTATGGTGACCTCGATGTGTCGGTCATTCGGGAGCTCCCTCCCGGGCGCAAGCCAATTCGGACACGCGTGTTTCGACGGAGCGAGAGAGGACGAGCCTATCAAGTTCTGCGCGACTACGTGCAGAAGGGTGGACAGGCTTACGTCGTATACCCTTTGGTAGAAGAGTCGGAAAAAGTGGATCTCGAGGCGGCCATGCAAGCTGCCGAACGACTTCAGACCGAAGAGTTTCCCTCGATGCGTGTAGGCCTCTTGCATGGACGAATGAAGTCGGAGGAAAAATCCCAGGCCATGGCCTCGTTTAAAAAGGGGGAGATTCAAATCCTCGTTGCGACCACCGTGATTGAGGTGGGGCTTGATGTCCCTAATGCCACGGTGATGTTGATTGAGCATGCGGATCGGTTCGGATTAGCCCAACTCCACCAATTACGAGGGCGAGTTGGGCGGGGCTCCCAACAGTCCCTGTGCCTACTAGTCAGTCCGTCTGGGCGGGGCAGAACCGGCTCCCCATTTGGTTCAGGCACGGAAGGTGGGAGTACAGGCCCAGGACAAACTCCACTGCCCCTAACTCTGGCTACCGGCTCCATCCCATCATCTGGCAGTGGCCCTGTGGGGATCCCACAGTCTGCTCAACAACGGCTACAAGCGATGGTGAATTGTTCCGATGGATTTAAAATTGCCGAGGAAGATCTCCGCATTCGTGGTCCTGGGGAATTCTTAGGGGTACGCCAGTGGGGGGTGCCGGAGTTTCGAGTGGTCGATCTGGCTCGGGATGCCACCCTTCTCGAACAAGCTCGGCAGGAAGCCTTCGCCGTGGTGGCGCGAGATCCCCACTTGTCCTTGCCTGAGCATCACGCCCTGAAAGCCGCCATGCTCCGTCGGTGGCAGACGAAGTTTGATCTCGGATCCGTGGGGTAAACAACAATGCGTCTGGCTGGAATCGACATCGGAACTCTCACGTGCCGGCTCCTGATCGCCCAGGTGACCCCGGAAGGCCAAGTAAAAGCACTTGATGCTGACCGCCGGATTGTGCGGCTGGGTGAAGGGGTGGATCAAGACAAGTGTCTTAATGCCAGAGCGATGGCCCAGGTCGTGGAGACTATTCGGGAGTGGCAAAAGCGGATTGAAACTCACGATGTACGCGGTGCCATCGCGGTTGCAACCAGTGCAGTACGGGAGGCTCAGAACCGTGAAGAATTCCTTGCGCGAGTCAAAAACGAAACCGGCTTAGAAATTGAGGTCATTGATGGAAAAGAGGAAGCCCGGCGCACGCTCCTGGGCATACAATACGGCTTACCGCAAGACGTCAGTGACTGGCTCGGCCTGGATATCGGCGGGGGAAGCACGGAATTTATTCTAAGCCGGCAGGGGGCATTGGCGGATGTCGTTTCGGTAGATTTGGGCGTGGTTCGATTAACAGAACGGGTGCTGAAAACCGATCCACCGAACCTAGGTGAAATCGATGAAGCCAAAAGGCTGATCCTCAACCACACAAGGGAAGCCGTCAGGTCGTGGGAGAATGTGGCGGGCGTGGCCTTGGTCGGCACCGCGGGAACCATTACCACGCTGGCTGCCATGGCCCAGAGCCTCACCACGTACCAGCCGGAACGCGTCCACAATTACTCCTTGGACCTGGAGACGGTCCTAGGAATTGAAAAGGATCTGATTGGACGACCGAAAGCGGCACGGGTCGGCATGCCCGGGCTCGAGGCCGGTCGTGAAGATGTCATCGTGGCCGGCACGCTTATCCTTCGCTGCATCATGGAAGATTTAGGCTTTGATCGTTGCCTGGTGAGCGAGTATGGGCTTCGAGAGGGGATGCTGATCGATTTGGCTCGAAGGATGGCTCATCACCCCTAGCAGGGTGTTGAAAAACCCTTTGGGCACAGGGGCAACACAGTACTCTAGGAGATCAGGAACGGCACCAGAACAGCCTGCAGGATGGTCAAAAAGGCTGTCCAGCGCGGCCGCAGCAAGCGAGGAGGCGAGGCGTACTCTGTTCGGTACGTCGAGCCTCCAAGCGCCGCGAGAACAAAGCTGGCGGACTTTTTCAAC
>JACZVJ010000122.1 GCA_022572725.1 Nitrospinota bacterium
GGAATCCAAGGAAGGGAACCAAGGCGGCAACCAAGGGATGTCCAGGAAAGCTCTATCTCGAAACCAATTCCGCGACCGGTTGCTTGGCATCATGGCCCAGAAACATCACTGGGCCTGGCCGCAGTTCGCCAACAATGGGATCACGAAGGACCAACTGAAACTTCATTTTCAGCAGGAATACGAGGTCTATGTTCGGGACTTCCCCGTGTTCCTCGCTCGCATCCATGGTCAAAATCCTCCCGCGGAGGTCCGCCGGATGCTGGCCGAAAACATCTACGAAGAGGACACCGGTCGGCTCTCACTGGGCAAATCTCACCCGACTCTGTTTCTCACCATGATGAAGGGGTTAGGCTATAAGGTCCGTGAGTTTGAGCGGATCACACTCCTTCCGGCCAGTCAACGCTATCGAGCCTGGCTCGATCGCCTCTCGGCTCATCACAACTGGGTTATTGGGGCTGCGGTTCTCACAATTTTCGTCGAAGGCAGCATCCATGATCGGAAAGAAATTCTGAATCCCTCGAAGGCCAAGACTCAGAAGGAGATCGAGGCACTCGTGAGCCACCATCCCCTGGTCCGGCATCATCATGTATCTCCCCATTGCATGGACCTCATTCGGGCTCACCAAATGGTCGAAGCCGGCCACCGACACGACGCCTACCAGATGGTGGCGAATTACGCGACGGACCGTCGCCAGCAGGACGCCGTTCTGGCTACATTGCAGAAAATTTTGGCTCTGTGGCTTCGGTATCGAGACGGAATCGCTCGCGCCTGCGGCCTCAAGCCCCTCTAGTCGAAACTTTTACGCAATGTGAAAGGGACGCCTGGGGGAAAAATGTCCACAACCCAATAGGCGGACCTCATGAGCGTGGGAGATGTTATCTCACCCACGCTTTTAGGCTGTTTGGTTTGGAAGAGCAAATGAAGGGTATTGAAAAGAATCTACAGGAGGTTGCTCCGGAATTGTGGAATCAATGCGATTCCATAACCCGGCTTGGGCACCTCGTTCACTAAAGCATTTTCAAATGAGCTTTAAGAATTTCGGAATTTTTTATATCAGGATTGTCCTGCCCCAGGTCAGAGGCGTGCTTAAAATGCTTGGCCGCATCCATATGTTTGCCCATTTTGTCCAACGAGAGTGCCAGGTTGTAGTGAGCTTCGGCTGCATTTTCGTCCGCCTTGACCGCTTCGCAAAAGTGTTCAGAGGCGACATCCCAATGTCCCAGGTCATAATGCTTAATCCCTTCATCATTATGTGCTATCGCTTCGGCATTTGCCCCCGTGCCTGTTTTGAGAGGTGAGGCGGCATTTCCAATCCCAGCGGCTCCGAATACACCGATCCCCACCGCCACCACGGCCACCAAGATGAATTCCATTACCTTTTTCACTTAAGCCTCCTTGGTTGAGTGTTCTTAGGTTTGTTTTCCTACATTAACCTATCTCCATTATGGTACACCTTCCGACCCACTGGGATAAAGTTATATATCGCCCTCCCTGTGGCGGACTCGTGGGGAATCAAGTCAACCCGCAACTTGTTTAATCTTGTTAACCCCTAGAAAACGCTTTAGTCTGGGATGCAGGGGATCGCTCAGCCGTAAATAATTTGTCATGATAGGGTGGTGCAAAGTTCCGCAATGGCCTCAGTTTTTCAAGTTTTTGACCCCGAAAGGTTCTTGGGGATTCAGATCCCCCAAAGGGGTGAGCCATGGAGGCAAGGGGAAAAGGGGGTGACATGGATCCCACAATTGACCAGGGAAAAATAAGCCCAGCCTCAACAGTGGTTGAGGAGGAAGCCCATTCCACCAAGACCATTCCGTTTGAGTTTACGGGCAAGGCCGACGAGTACTTCAAGATCTGGATTGTCAATGTGGCCCTCACCATCGTGACGCTCGGGATCTATTCGGCTTGGGCCAAAGTGCGGAAGAAGCGCTACCTGTATGGAAACACCTGGCTGCAAGGGACATCATTTGAGTATCTTGGAGATCCGAACAAAATCTTGAAGGGCCGATTAATTATTGGAGGGGGCCTCCTCATCTATTTCGTGGCGTCGTTTTTCTTGCCGTTCGTAGACGAATACTCCTGGCTTCTTTTCTTGCTGATTCTTCCCTGGCTAGTCGTGATGGCGCGGACTTTCACCGCCAGGAATTCTTCCTACTGCAACATACGATTTGATTTCAGGACTACGTGGGGGGAGGCTTTCAAGGTTTTCTTCGGGTTGGCACTCATAGGCGCAACTGGGCTTGGCTACCCGTATTTTGTCTGTCGACGCACCGAGTTTGTGGTGAGTCACAGTCGATACGGGACGACCCCTTTGGCATTGCCTTGGCAGAATGGGGTCAGAACCTTCTATGCCATGTACCTCGCTGCGGGTGGGATTTTCGTAGTTCTTTTTTTCGTTATTGGGATGGTTCTTATGCCGATTCTTTCCCAAACTTTTTCCCCATTCATGGTCCCTCAAACCCAGGACCAACAACATGCGCCCTGGTTGGCTGCAATCCCCGTTTTTCTGAGCTTTTTCCTGAGCATGGGTTTGCTGGTTTACCTACCGGCATTCGCCTACCTGAAAACTGCCATCACGAACTTTATCTGGTCTAATATCACAATTGCCAATCATCGCTTTTACAGTTCCTTGGAAACCAGCCAGATGATCTGGCTCTATGGGTCAAATGCCGTGGCCATCCTGTTGTCATTGGGACTCCTAATCCCGTGGGCAACCATCCGCACGGTCCGCTACCGGCTCGACCATTTGAAGCTCCTGGGGGCCGGTGATTTAAACGAATTTGTTTCAAGCCAGCAGGGAGAGGTCGCCGCTGCTGGCGAAGAGGCGAGCGAATTTTTCGACGTGGATGTGGGGATATGAGGCACATTGCGGCGACGTTTTACGATGGAAAGACCGCCCACAAAAAGGATGTGCGCTTGTATTTTGAGGGCACCGGGCACATGCGGGTTGTGGGTCTGGGGACGGACCTTGTCTATCCCCTCTCCGCCGTCCGGATCACTTCCCGCGTGGGGAATACTCCCCGTAGCCTCTATTTCCCTGACGGCGGGAAGTGTGAAACATTGGAGAACGACACCATCGACGCAATTCTCCAACGCCAGGGCAAGGGGCAGTGGCAGTCGATGCTCCACACTCTGGAAAGCCGGCTTGGCTATGTTTTCCTGGCGCTGGTCCTGACGGTCGTCGGTGGGTGGGGCCTTGTGAAATACGGCATTCCGGCCTTGGCCACGAGGGTCGCCTATGCGGTTCCCGCCTCCGTGGATGTGGCGCTGGGGCGAGAAGGGTTGGAGATCTTGGATCAGGTGCTCTTTTCCCCATCGGCGCTGGACGATCAGCGGCAGACTCACCTGCGTTTGCAATTAGCCGACATGGCCGGTGAAATCGACGAGGTCCAGAGTTTGCGGCTGGAATTCCGGAAGAGTGAGCGTGTGGGACCCAATGCCTTCGCACTTCCCTCCGGGATTATTGTCCTCACAGACAAGCTCGTGTTGCTGGCCGAACATCCTAACGAGCTTACTTCCGTGCTGGCCCATGAGATCGGACACATCCGACACCGCCACGCCCTCCGCAGTCTCCTCCAGAACTCTGCCGTGGTGTTGCTGATTGCCAGTGTCACCGGCGATGTCACGTCCATCACTGCCCTCTCGGCGGCCTTGCCGACCATGCTGTTAGAAGCCCAGTATTCGCGGGCCTTTGAAACGGAGGCTGACCAATTCGCCCTGCAGTACTTGCAGGAGCACAACATTCCCCTCACACATTTCGCCGACATGTTAACCCGCATGGAAAATTACAAAGGAACTCCGGGCCAGGTCCCCGACTATCTGGCGACTCACCCGGCGACAAGCCAACGGGTGAAAATGTTTCAGGACAAAAACTCCCCCGACTCTGGGAAATGAGGGAACGTGGCCTCTTTCTGGGAGAGTGTAAGGCCATCAATGTGCAGTAGAACGGGCCATTCGCTGAAATGGTGTCGCTATGGAAAAGAGAATGGGGGCCTTTCAACAACGCGGTGAAAAAGGAGGAAGCATGGCAACCGAATTTCATGGAAAAGAAGGGCTGATTATTGGGGGAACCAGCGGCATTGGGAAGGCCGTGGCCCAACGCATTCTCAAGGATGGCGGGAAAGTCACCATCGTGGGGAGGAATGGGGGTAAGCTAGAGAGTGCGGTCAAGGAGCTGTCACAGCACGGTGAGGTGAGCGGGATTCAGTTAGACATCACGAACCGGAACGCGGTGAAAGATCATTTACCCCGCTTTGCTCAGGATTGGAAGAAGATCGATTTTCTGGTGAATGCCGCCGGGACGTTTGCTCCCAAACCGTTCATAGAGCACGAGGAATCCGACTATGACCGTTATCATGAGATCAACCGGGGCATGTTCTTCCTGACCCAACAAGTGGCGAAGAACATGGCGGCAAGTGGGGGCGGGGCGATTGTGTTCATCGGCTCGATGTGGGCCCGCCAGGCTGTCCTGGCAACCCCGTCGTCTGCCTACTCAATGGCGAAGGCTGGGCTCCACGCCTTAACGAAAAACCTGGCTTTGGAACTGGCCAAGAGCAACATTCGAGTCAATGCGGTGTCACCGGCCGTGGTCGAGACGCCCATCTATGAGGAATTTATTGAGCCCGGCCAGGTTCATTCGACCCTCCAGAATTTCAACAGCTTTCATCCCATCGGTCGGATTGGGACCTCGACGGATGTCGCGGAAGTGGTATCCTTTCTCCTCACGGATCGATCTTCGTGGGTAACCGGGGCAATATGGGACGTTGACGGTGGAGTCATGGCAGGGAGAAACTAACGCGCACAAAAGGTCCTAACTGTTCTCTTCGGCACCCAACTTTCCTTGCCACCTGTAAATCCCCGGTACGTCCGTCCGGTTGACCTGAACGTCCATTCCAGGCCCACACCGCCAAATAAAAGAGATAAGAATTTTTTGAGGCCGGCTCATCCTTCAACACTCACCGGAAAAATCTTGGCTTCCTGCAGGTGAAAGGGATACGGCTGGTAAAATTCTTAATCCTTCTAACCCTTCTCATTGGTCTCATAGTCGGAGGGTGGGTCTTCATGATCCAGATGCCGGGGAAAAGCTATCACGGTCCCTTACCTGCTTTGACTGAAGCAGAAATTTCCCTGCAACGCGAGCTGCGAGCACATGTGGAAAAGCTTGCCGGCGAGATTGGTGAGCGAAATCTTATCTGGTACAAAAACCTCATCACTGCAGCCGAGTACATCGAGACGAGCCTCACCAAGGCTGGCTATGCCGTGCATCAACACGGGTACGAGGTGTCAGGGAAGATGAGCTACAACCTGGAAGTGGAAATCGCCGGCACAGATCGGCCGGAGGAAATCGTCGTCATCGGGGCGCATTATGACTCTGTAATTGGAAGTCCCGGAGCCAATGACAATGCTACAGGAGTGGCAGCGGTACTGGCCTTGGCGGGCAGATTTTCAGGACAACGCACGTCCCGAACGCTCCGTTTTGTGGCCTTCGTGAATGAAGAGCCCCCCTTCTTTCAAACATCCAGCATGGGAAGCCGGGTCTATGCCCAGGCCAGTCGCCAAAGGGGCGAGAAGGTGGTCGCCATGCTCAGCCTCGAAACCATCGGGTACTATGCGGAGGAGGACGGAAGCCAGAGGTATCCCCCTCCTATGAGCCTCTTCTACCCATCAACGGGAAACTTCATCGCCTTTGTAGGGAACGTCAAGTCCGGGCCCCTGGTCCGAGAGGTGGTAGGGTCGTTTCGCCGTCATGCCAAGTTTCCTTCAGAGGGAGCGGCGTTCCCCGGATTCATTCCCGGTGTGGGGTGGTCAGACCACTGGGCGTTTTGGCAAGAAGGCTACCCAGCCGTTATGGTGACCGATACGGCCCCGTTCCGATACCCCGCCTATCATTCCCACCAGGACACCCCTGAAAAGGTGAAATACGATCAGATGGCCCGAGTGGTAGGTGGGCTGAGAAAGGTCATCGCCGACCTGGCCAACCCTGCCTCGGGGCCATAAAACCGGCCGCTGAAAAAATTCCCCAAAAAAATATTCCCGTCCCCACAAAGAATGATTGACAACCCCAACGAAGAGGACTAGGATTTTTTTAACGAATTAAGATGAATCAAACCGGGAGAGGCGATGGGAGGGACCCATCGTGGATTCCCGGAGAACCAAGAGGGGGTCTTGTATGGAAGACCTTAGTCCACCGATCAGGAAAGGCCCGCTACCAACGAAGGGGTGAACCTCAACGTATAGCCGGGCTTATTAACGTGTAGCCGAGTTGCCTCAAGACCGCCATCCCGAAAAGAAGAACGTGCCTGTAGGCACACAGGTCCGAGAGACCAACAAGGAATTCGAATTCGGGAGGCAGACCCCAAAACATAAAAAGGAGGAACGGGAGAAGGGGTCTTCTTTCAGGCAATCGGTCCTTACCGGCGGGGGAAAAGGCCACCTCCTCTCCTTGCCAAGCGGGTGAACGAACAATCAATAAAATAAAGGCGTCCTAAGCGCCAGCCACGGGCCATTTTCAAACGGAAAATGGCCCGTGTTGTTCCCCCCAAATTCCCTGTCTACTTTTCTCACGCTCAGAAGTATACCTAAGCCCTCCCCTTCCAGGCCGGCCAAAAACCTCTCTTCAAATCCCTGAGCCCACTGTCGATTTTTCAAGGGGTTAGGAATATGATTCTAGGGGTTCAAAAAGAAATGATTTAGCAGGGGCTATTCCCCTTCTAGGTATAACCTAGTGTCTGTATTACTTGTTTAGCAAATCAGGCAATGAGACACAGACAAGTTATTGCGTCAGTCAATAAAAACCTGTCAAAGAATGGGTACCATATAATCAGAAACTTTGACTGCACACAGCTTCTTACTTTTAGCAATGAGCTTGGGACTCTCACAGTCGATCCTCGCAATCCGTTCCCCATTCGTGCACTTAGTCCGAGGTTATACTGAAGTTAGTTGAAATTTACGAGGGTGGTTCCGTTGTGGCACAGTCCACAGACATCTCACAGGAAGGAGCCATCGATGAAACAGGACACGCGACAACGCACACACACGACGCCCGTCTTGAAAGCCCTACGAGGCCAGGAGTGGTTGGCGGGACATGTCGTCCAGATTCTCGAGACCGGCAAGGAGAGCTTGGATCGCGTTCTTCTAGAATTGGGCGGCATGGTGGCCGAGACGATTATGTTACTGGAGCGCGAGGAACTGGCGGGCCCGGACTATTGCCCTAAGATCCCGGGGGTGTACAAATGGGCAGGCCAACCCGGCTCGGTCTATATCGGGGACCAGAAAGTGCGGGTGGTGCACCCGCGCCTGCGAGGCCCTCACGGGGAAATTCCCCTCCCGACCTATGGGACACTGCGGGAACGCCGAGCTTTTTCAGACGCCTTGCTGGCGAAGGCGCTCCGGGGCCTGTCGGCTCAAAAATATCAGGAGACGGTGGTGGAAGCCGCCCAGGCCTTTGGAGTCTCGGCGACCGCCGTGTCGACGCATCTGATCGAGGCGACGACTCAGAAGCTGAAGACCTTTACGGAACGCTCGCTGAAGGACTTTACGCCCTTTGCCGTATTTCTCGATACCATTCATCGGGGCGGGGACGCCTTCGTGGTGGCCCTCGGGATTGATCGGGCGGGCCAGAAACGCGTGCTGGGGTTCTGGCAAGGGGCGACGGAGAATCATGACATCTGCGAGGAGTTGCTGGACGACTTGGAACGGCGGGACTGTTGTCTTCCGGCGCGGGTCCTGTTTATCACAGATGGTGGGAGTGGAATCCGGAAAGCCTTGAAGGCGCGGTATGGCAAGAAACTGCTCCATCAGCGCTGTACCATTCACAAGGATCGTCATATCCAGCGCCACTTGCCTACGCGCTGGCGGAAAGAAGCCCATCGACGGTTTCACATCGCCTTGGAGCAAACCAGCTATGCCGAGGCGAAGGCCATGCTGACAGACCTGGAGGGCTGGCTCCGCCCCCTCAATGAGTCAGCGGCGGATTCCCTCCGGGAAGCCTTTGAGGAATTGCTCACGGTCCACCGGTTGAAAGTCCCAGCGTTGCTGCGCAAGACTCTGCACACCACGAATCCCATTGAGAGTATGTTCTCGACGGTCCGGGCTTGCGAGGGCAACATCAAACGGTATCGGGGCAGTACCATGGCGCAACGTTGGTTGGCCGCAGTGTGTCTCCATTGTGAGCACGGGTTTCGAACCATCAAAGGCTTTCGCGAGATCGCGGAGGTCATCAGCCATATCGAAGCAGAGCAGGCTGCTTTCCAAAAAGAAAAGGCGGCAGCCTGACAATGACAACCAGGAGCCACAACGTAATTTCAACTAAGAACTTGACAATCTC
>JACZVJ010000031.1 GCA_022572725.1 Nitrospinota bacterium
GCCCCGGCGGGGGTGACGCCACTAATGCCTTGGATGTGCGCGCTGGTGTGGGTTCCAAATGCGCCAATCCGAATGGCACCAGATTCCCCGGCTACGCCCTTGTTGACCAAATAGATATTAAAATCTCCAGTCGTCTGGAGGGAACCGGCTTCAGTCCCTAGAGCAAGGTTAGCGGTACCCGTCGTGTTTCTCCCGAGCGCATTAATTCCAATAGCTGTGTTCCCTGCACCGGTGGTGTTTTTAGAGAGCGTAGAGGTCCCCATAGCGGTGTTCTCTACGCCAATGGTGTTTGTCCCCAGTGCCTTCTCCCCCATGGCCGTGTTTTTGGAGCCGGTTGTGTTGAATTGAAGGGCGGAGGGTCCAACAGCTGCATTACGGCCGCCGGTGGTGTTTTCCGCAAGTGCGGAAGATCCCACGGCGGTATTCAGAAAGCCGGAGGTATTGAACTCGAGCGCCCTTGTTCCAACGGCGGTATTTCCGTTGGCGGTGGTAGCGACCAGAAGCGCCACTGCCCCAATAGCCGTGTTACCACTTCCAGTGGTGTTGGCTGCAAGAGCATTGACCCCTATGGCCGTATTACCGCCCCCGGTATTGACGGTCAACGTATTTACTCCAAGGGCTGTGTTAGTGCTGCTCGTGATTCCCGTCAGCGCATCGCCTTGTAAGTCGGCAATGTTACCTGCGTTCGTACTGACATCGCCCTGCAACGCCAGGATGTCACCATCGTTACTGGCAATAAAACTCGCGTTGGTGGCGATGTTGCCGGCGTTGGTCCCAATGGCCGTCGTGTTGTTCCCAATGTTCGTGGTGTTGGCGGCCACATCTGCCGGCAGGGTTCCCAAGGGGGCTACCTGGAAGTCGGCGATATTCTCGGCATTGGTCGCAATATCGTCCATGTTCGTCGCACCCTTGGCGGTGTTCACGCTGATTTGCGCCAACTGGGCGATGTCGATGAGATTCAGCTGCTCACTAAGGTCAGCAATCTGCTCGGCTAAGACCACCGAGCCATCATCGGCCACGACGATCAATTGGATTGGTGCCGTTGGTGTGCTGGCCACCAGTGCCCCCGCGTGTACATAGTCTACGCGTAAGGTCGCAATCGCGTTCGCGGCGTTGGTATGCAGATTCACGGTCCCTGTGGTACTGGTGCCCCGCTTCTTCTTACTCACGACGCTATTATCGTCTACCCGTATTAATTGCAGCTCATCATTCTTGGATGAGGGCCCCTCCGTGACGTCAAAGTCAACTTCCACAGAAGTCCCTTTGGAAATCACAATGTTTCCCGCGGCATCAACAGGATTCAAAACGAGCAAAGTGACCGTAGTCTGGGCCTGTGCCGTGGCCGGAATCGCGCTGAAGACCGCGAGGGTGATGATAACCATAACTAAAGAACTCATAAAAAGGTTGCGTGTTCTTGGTCGCATGGACTCCTCCTTACGTGTGAATGGTTGATGATTGACCGCATGATGCCTCAATGCCTGTGCGCCCGTGATGCTGTAGGCACGGGCCTATAACAACAATGCCTCCCCAGACCGCAGGGGTCCAAGAAGGCATGACAACACTTTCGGTTGATGAAAGGAATATTCCAGTTTGGACTGGAAATGGCTTATCCCCTGTCCATAGCCGCTCCTTGGCTAAATTTTGGGGAAGTGTCCCAAGTCCTTCGCAAAAACACAATCCCTTAAAGTATTTAAGGCTTTCCTCTTACATGGTTATCATTTTCATTGAAATTTGGTCTCAGCAAGGCGCGATGGCTTAAGGGGTCGTGGGGACCGTGGAGGCAGGAGGGTCGAAGCAGAGTCCTCACGCGACAGGGTCAACGGCTCACCTGACCGCGGCGGTAGTCATTCCCTGATTGGTGCGATTGACACCCCGCGGCCTCTTTGCTACTTTTCGGCTCGCCCCAAAAAGGGCCTTTTTTTTCTATTCCCGATGTCCCAAACTTTTGATACCCATGAGCGAAAGGCCAGTGAGGCCTGGAAGGTCCTTGACCAGAAAAGGCTTGGTCATTCGGGGACACCCAAGATAGGCCTTGTCGTCCAGGGTGGAGGCATGCGAGGGGTGTATTCCATGGGTGCCCTGGCCGCTCTTGAGGAAATGGGCTTTGGTCAATGCTTTGACCATGTCGCCGGGTCATCGGCCGGTGCACTCAATGGGGCTTACTTTATCACCGGCCAGGCAGGCTATGGCGTCGAGACCTATATTCAATATTTGAGTGGTAGAAATTTCGTGAATCCCCTCCGTTTCAAGAAAATGGTGGACATTGACTATTTGGTGGATCACATCGGGAAAAAGATACGGCCGCTCGATCTCAAAAAACTTACCTCCGCCACCACTATGCTCCATATTGCCCTTACCGACTTTTCTCATGGGACAACTCGTTACGTGACCAACCGAACGCCAGGCCTTGATTTGTGCGAAGCGTTTCGTGCAAGTGCAGCCATGCCCATCCTCTACAACAAACCAGTCAAGGTGGGGGACGGTCTGTATGTCGATGGGTCACTCAGAGCTCGGGTGCCGATTCGGCGGGTCGTTGATTATGGGTGCCGCTATGTCGTTGTGGTGTTGACCATGCCTCACTCGCACCGAATCAAGGCTAAAAATGCTTGGATTAAGTCCCTAGGCTGGTTGCCTACCCGGCATTACAGTCACGCTCTCCGGCAAGCTCTTTTCGGTGAAGACGTGGATTACAACGCAACGAAGTCTGACCTCTCGCGTAGGAATCCCCAAATATCCGGGTGTTCCACTGGGGTGGTGGTCATTTCGCCACCAAGCCGGCCCGATCCGGTTTCCATGATAACCACAGACCCCAAGCGATTGATGCAATGCGCTTTACGCGCCAGATTAGATACCTGGAATGCTTTTGGTAAATCACCACCCCAAATTGACAACCCCTTTGCTGTCGTTACATCACTGGCCCCCCGCCATCGCCAACAAACGGCTTCTTCATCATCCTGTTCCATTCCCTTGCCTTGATGGTACATCGCCCCGAGCTTGAACTGCGCTTGAGCCTCTCCCCGCTCAGCTAACGGGCGAAACGTGTTCAGCGCGGTAGTGTAGTCACCCTCATGGAAGGCGTCGAGTCCGGCCTCATAGCTATTGCCATTACAGCCCGATGCGGCGACGACCAGTAGCAGACTGAGTGACACTACAACGGGCATCCAGCCTTGTTTCATCTTGTCCCCTTGACGGCTATCCCTTCCCCTTCGGGCGTGCGCCATCCGTTTGAAATGCCTCCACATACCGTGAAGTGGGTTGAGAGCAAAGCCATGGGTTCCGATATAACTGATATGTGGATTCCTATGTTAACGGTGAAGTTCGATTGTTCCCCCCACGACCAACTGCGGCTCCTTGAAGCCTGGGAAGCCTGGGGGATTTCCCTGGATCAACAATGGGCGTGGAGTGAGCAACTCTTTAGGGCGGATGAACTCACGGACCTCTCCGCGTATTTGGTCTCTGAGATGATGTATGCCAAAGATACTCAACTGGAACTCCCCTTCGACTCTACTCCTGGCGAACTTCTCTCGATCCCGGCACAGGGGCAAAAACCCGATTCACCCTCAGAACCTCATCAAACGTAAATCGGTCCGTTTTCTTCCATCGTGGCCTAGTGTGTCGTCTTCTTTCCCAGCTACTCGCCTAGTTCCACCACGCGCAGACAACGATGGAGCAAGGCTTTGGCTTGGTGGGAAGTCAGCTTGTTCCCATTTAACAGGTCAAAGATCTGATTGATGATGGCATCTGCCGTCTCGGTGAGGAGGTAGGGATCAGGGAAGGCGGGGTCTGGGTGGTCATCTCACTCTACCGGCGTTCTGGCCCGGGGATTCTTCTTGCGCAATTCCCGAATGGCCCCAAGAAGGGCATGCTTGGTGAGGAGTTCCTTCTTCTCCAACACCTCCACCAACGCGGCGGTCTCCCACATGTTTGAGATAGCAAGCTCTTCGAGGGTAACGAGTTCTTTTTGAAATATATGGCGGAGGAGGTTGGATTCGAAGTCGCGAGCCCCGGCTATTTACCTTTATCTATAGTCCATGTGTTGAGGCACTTTGTCATCATGAAATAGGGGTCCCAAACCGAATTATAATTAGGACGGTGGCCAGGAGTCCGTTCACTATCGAATTCCCGTCCTCTTTGTTTGTCCTGCAGCCATGAAACAAAAAGTTAAGTCGCTCCCTTTGAGGAGGCCCTTGGTTTCGCGACTAGGTCCTTGAGGAGACGGAGCGAGCGACTTCTGACTGCGAATTGCTGCTTAGCCGAAATTGATCAGGCTGGGCAGTTAAGGAAAGTAGAGTTGGATAGAGTGGTGGGGGAGTTAGCGGCAGAGCTACTACGAACTATGTAGGTGGAGTTGTCGCCTATCCTGGATTGGCTCTTACTCCCTGGCGATTCAGAGTGAACTCGAAGGGAGGTAAGAAAGAACTTCTGTGGCAGAGATGTTGAATAATAGAATCGTAAATAGTGTGTTATGGGCAAGTACCCTATTGACAAAGATGGGAACCCTCAACGATAAGAAAAATTTTGGATGGCTGAGTTGGCTGGTCCATTTCAAGTGAGGTGTTCTCCCCCAACAGAATACCAGAGTTGGGTTTATTCAAGAAGAGTTGGGGAGAGATTCTATCATTCAGCAAACACTTTATCGAATGGCTAAAGCTAGATAGAGACGGTCACAACGAATTGGCAGACGCGGGGTCAGGTTCATCCCCCCCTGAAGTTAGAGAGGATTTGGCACGTCTGGCCAACGGCAATGGCCACACCTTCACGGCGAAAGAGGAAAAATCGAGGTGAGCGATAATGGAACGGGTGTCAGGCTTTGGAAACAGGCCGATTTCAAATAGAACCGTGACTCAAACCGGAATGGCAGGGAAAGTTACAAGTGGGTAGGATTCACAAGTGCGTAAAAAAATGGAGCGGGTGACGGGAGTCGAACCCGCGACCAACGGCTTGGGAAGCCGATGCGCTACCACTGCGCTACACCCGCTCTTTTCGATGGAAAGTGGATTCTATGGGCCCTTGAAACCCAAGTCAAGGTAACCGCTTCTGTGAAACATCCTCCCCCAGATATGGCGCACACCTGGCAAAGGCAGGTGTGCCCAACAGATCACCCGACGGCGTTTTGAAGCCGAACAACGGCGTATTTTCTTTTCCCGATTTTCATTCGATAGTGGTGGCCGGGCTCAAGGCGAAGTATAAAATTGATGTCCTGTTGCCGTGTTTTATCAATTGCCACTGCCCCTTGAGCGATGAGCCGCCGGGCTTCTGCCTTACTCGGCACCAGTCCGGTCCGAACCATAATCTCGACCAACCCCATCGCGGGCTCCTCGGGGTTGGAAAAATCCGCAGGTGACAGAACCACTTCGGCATCAGGCTGGTCGGGAAACTCACGGGTCCTAAAGCGTTGCTCAAAATCGCCCTTTCCCTGCTTGGCCCCGTCAGACCCATGGTATCTGGCGACAAGCTGTTCAGCCAAAGCTAATTTGGCCTCCATGGGATGGTTCTTCCTGACGGCCTTCAGATCTTCAGAGGTCAGGAGCTCGTAATAACGAATCATTAAGTCATCGCTGATCGACATGAGTTTCCCGAACATCTCTTCGGGGGAATCCTCCAAGGCAATGACATTCCCAAAACTCTTGCTCATTTTGCGAACTCCATCGGTGCCCTCCAGCAAGGGCATGGTGATCACAATCTGGGGCAGTTGCCCGTAATCCCGCTGGAGATCGCGCCCCACCAGCAGGTTAAATTTCTGATCGGTCCCCCCCAGTTCCACATCGGCCTTGAGCGCCACGGAGTCATACCCTTGAACCAAAGGATAGAGAAACTCATGAATGCTGATTGGTTTTTGTTCCCGGTACCGTTTGGCAAAATCGTCCCGCTCGAGCATGCGGGCCACACTGTAATGTGAACAGAGCTGAACCACCTGCTCCGCTCGCATATCCTGCATCCACCGGCTGTTAAACTCGATTCTGGTCTTTTGGGGATCCAATGTTTTGAAAATCTGCCGCTCATACGTTTTGGCATTGGCTTGGACCTGTTCTTTCGTCAACACCCCCCGAGTCTCGGACACCCCGGAGGGATCACCGATCATCCCTGTAAAATCACCAATCAGGAAGATCACTTCGTGGCCAAGTTCTTGAAAATGCCTCATTTTCTGAATCAGGACCGTGTGGCCCAGATGCAAATCTGGGGCGGTTGGATCAAACCCTGCCTTCACCCGTAAGGGACGGTCTTCTTTAAGGCAAGAGGAAAGCCGAGTCTTTAATTCTTCCTGCTGGATGACCTCCACTGTCCCGCGGAGGATAAGATTCAGCTGACGAGTCAGTTCGGAACTGGTCATACCATGCTCACTATCCGTTTGGGATGAAACGGCCTATCCATCCCCTCCCGGCATCTCAACATCTCTCTCAGCCGTAATGAGCGGCCTTAAGCGACGAAGCCGACCCTCGCCGATGCCTTTCACCTCTTTAAGCTCTTCAATGGAGCCAAACCGGCCCAACGTGGTCCGTCGATGAACAATCCGTTGGGCCAAGATTATCCCAATTCCTGGCAATGTCTCCAAATCCTCGATAGTGCCCGTGTTAATATTCAGTCGCCCCTGGGTTTCACAGTCACGAGCTTCACCAATCCCTTTCGACTCTCGGGAACAATCGAGGCCCCTTACTCTTTGGCTTGGGAACCCCGGTGGATTTAAGGAAACCTTTCCAGTCTTTGAGGGGGTGAGGCCTACGTTTGGTGGGGACTTGGGAAAAGAATGGGTCTCCAGGTCCGGCCAACCGAAGCACCACACAAGGAAAACCGTGGCACCTAACATGCCCAGTTTGATGCCAAGGGAGCGAAGCATAGATCAACGCTTCATGACTGCAAATTAGGGCCTTACATGCCCCCCTCACCGTCTCCTCCTCCGAGCTGAAGAGAAGAGAGCAGAGGAGAGGAAAGGAAGAAATGGTTATGTACGCTTGGTAGCCTGGTGAATGGCCAGGCCTTCAACGTTTTCGGTCGCTTCCATCATGCCCTCGGACAAGGTCGGATGGGCATGGATCATCCCAGCCAACTGACCGGCCGTCGCCCCCACTTCCATCGCCAACGCGGCTTCGTGAATGAGGTCTGCCGCATGGGCGCCCACAATGTGGGCGCCGAGGATCTTGTCGGTTTCCACATCGGTCAGGATTTTAAACATTCCTGTGGTCTCCCCAATCGCATGGGCCTTTCCTAAACCGACATATCGAAACCGGCCAACCTTAATCCGGATGCCTCGCTCCCGTGCCTCCCGTTCTGTGAGGCCCACTCGTCCAATTTCCGGTAAGGTGAAAATCCCGGCAGGAATGACGTCATAATTCACCGTTTTCGGGTGACCCATGATATTTTCTACCGCCACTTTGCCCTGTGCCGAAGCCACGTGGGCGAGCATGGCCTTTCCCACCACATCTCCGATTGCATAGACCCCAGGCACATTCGTCTCTAACCGCTCATTGACCTCAATCTCTCCCCGCGCACCCAAGCGCACACCGACCTGCTCCAAGCCAATGCCCTGGGTTTGAAAACGCCGGCCAACCGAAACCAGGATCTTGTCTGCTTCTAATTCAGAACCGTTACTTAGCACTGCAGTAAAAACCCCGTTTGAACGACTGACCTTTTCCACCGTCGTTCCGGTATGCAATTGAACCTTGCGCTTTTTTAATTCACGCTCGATCAAAGCGGAGACCTCTTCGTCTTCGAGGGGAAGAACCCGAGGCATCATCTCCACCACCATCACCCGAGCCCCAAGCCCGGCATACAACGAGGCAAATTCACATCCTTCTACGCCCCCCCCAATGATGAGCATGCTGGATGGAATCTCCGTTAAGTCCAAGGCCTCCTTACTGGTGATAATCGTCTGGCCATCGATAGGAAAAAGAGGGAGATTGGGCCAGGTTGAGCCTGTCGCGAGGATGAGGGCATCGCCTTGAAGGTGAGTCTCCTTGCCATCCGGGCTCACGGCCCGCACCGTCCGGTGATCAATCAACTCGGCTGTACCCTGAATGTGGGTAATTCCCCATACCTTGAAGAGCGTGGCAATACCATTGACCAACCCATTGACCACCCGATTTTTGCGAGCCACCATTTGAGCCAGATCATAGCCCACATCCCCTTGAAGACGAAGACCCAAATCCTTGGCCTTGACCAACTTTTCTCCAAGATCCACCACGGATAGCAGGGCTTTACTAGGAATACAGCCCGAATTCAGGCACACCCCACCTAGGGCTTCATTCTCAATCACGGTCACCCGCGCATCCAGTTGAGCCGCACGAATAGCCGCCACGTATCCGCCGGGTCCGGCGCCTACGATCACAATGTGGGTACTGGTGGACATTAGCTCTGGGAGGAAAGAAATTCTTCGTACTGCTCAGCGGTCATGAGGGCATCCATTTCTGCGGGGCTGGCCATTTCGACCACCGCGATCCAGCCTTGCCCATAAGGGTCCTTATTCAAATATTCAGGATGGTCCTGAAGTGTCGTGTTGACCTCAATGACCTTGCCGCTGACAGGTGAATAAATGTTCGATGTGGCTTTGGTGGATTCAACTTCACCGATTTCCTGGTTCGACGTCACGGTGGTGCCCACCTTCGGCAAATCGACAAAGACGACATCGCCAAGGGCATCTTGGGCAAAATGACTAATGCCAAGCGTCGCTTGTTGACCATCGACTCGAATCCACTCATGTTCTTTGTGATACCGCAAATCCTTTGGAATCATGAACTCCTCCTGACCAACCAACAAGCGGAAAATTCCAAAACCCTAGGCTTCCCCCCCATCAATCGATCACATACCTGAGAACACGATGGAGAAAATTGGTTTTTCATAAAGAAGGGCAACCTGTTTGTCAAGGAAACCGAATTCCCTCATAAATTTTCCCTACCCCCATGGGGAAATCTACTCCATCAAGGGGTTGGGAACGTTGGCCATTTCCCTTGAATGCCGGGTTCCTCGTGTATGGAAGGATGACCCATACTTTTCGAGGATCTTGTAGAAATTCGATCATTTTTTGGACGGTTTTTGGAGTTGTCGAGATAGAATCATGCGAGCCCCTTTTCTGAGACCTCACAGTAAGCAGGGGATCCCTCTCCCCAATGGGTTTGATTACGATAAACTCAAAGCCGCTCTGGGCAGCCTCCACCCAATCCTCACTGTAGTCAGCCAAAGCGGTTACAGGAGAGTGCACGCTCGCCACGTGTAATTCCAACCCAAATTTCAGGTTGGGGAATTGCATGTGCAAGCTTTCCCTTACCCGTTTGATCACCATGAGCCGTTCTCGTGTTTTCCATCCGGTCCACCGCCAAAATATGGGGGCATAATGGTCTGGGGAGAGGTTCTTCCGTACGAGACGGTTATTCCCAGGGGTGGATCCTAGGTTTGGTGAAGGGAGAAAAAGTCGTTTGGGATCCAAGGAAACCTCAAAAGCCTCCTCAAAAGACCGAATCGCCATGGGACTAAATCCCTCGTAAGGGCCAAGTGGCGCCTGCGCACGAAAAACCAGGCCATCGATTTTCGCCTCAGCAAGCTCCGACAAACGGTTTTCAAGATAGTGTTGATACCCTTGGTAAAAAAGGGAATAGAAGGGCGAAATTTGAAGGGTGCCCGAGGAAGGATCAAAAACCCAATCACTCCACGTATTCTCAGGCCAATCCATCTCTTGCTCAAACCACCCCAGACACCGAAGGGTAACGGCCACATACACGGAAAGTTCATTCTGATGACTTTGGGTCACCAATGGGTCCACCACTTCCTTGATTAAGCGTCTCCATCCTATGACTCGCTCGGAGGATTCATTGGTTGAGGACCTTGACGGGGAAACCTTTTGACACCCCAGGTCCAATACGATCGTCGTCCTACCCAACAGAGAACTTCGCTCAACCAGGGCTTCCAACGCATCGGTCCTCTGGAGTTGGTCTACCGAAACCAAAACCCCATTCACCACCGGCTGTTCAGAATATGAGAGCCCAAGAATCCCTTCAATTTCTGCCACACGGAGCTTGGCTTCTGCTCGATAGGCATTTTTCTTAGTTGATTGAGCCAAGGACCGATAGTTTTCCAGGGCTAACTGGAGGTTGCCGGCCTGCTGATAGGAGCGGGCTAACCACCATCGGGCCTCATGACTCAATGAGGAGGAGGGATGACTGGCCAAAACTCTGTTCAAAAGGAAAGCGGCTTCTTGATAGTGGCCCAGAAGGGACTCCTGACGAGCTTCCTGTAAAAGCCGTTGTGCCGCTCGAGCCCGCAAACTCTCCAAAGCCGCTTCGGGTGAAGGGGTTTTGACACATCCCGAACAAAAAAGAAGAAGGACAAGGCCCCCGCCAAAAACTCTCAATAAGAAGACTTTCATCTGTGTGAAGAAATGCCCTGAAAATGGTCTCGGGGTAAGAATGAATTTCCAATCCGGACGAAAGACAAGAAACAATTAACGGGAGTTTATGTCCATCTTGGGAAAGAAATAGCCGACTTCGAATTTACTGGTCTCCGAAGAGTCAGAACCATGGACGGCGTTTTCTTCAATCGATGTCCCATGAACGGCACGGATTGTGCCAGACTCAGCCTTGGCCGGATCGGTGGCCCCCATGAGGTCTCGATACCGCCTAACCGCCTCTTCTCCCTCCAGGACCAATACGACAATGGGGCCGCGTGCCATAAAAGAGGTCAAGCTATCAAAAAACGGCCGTTCCCGGTGAACGGCATAGAACTCTTCAGCTTCTTTTTTTGATAAAGTCAACATTTTCATTTCAATCGGTTGCAGCCCCGCGCCTTCATAGCGCCGAATAATGTCCCCGATCACCCGTTTTTTGACGGCATCTGGCTTTATAATTGCTAGCGTACGCTCCCCCATGAATTTTGATTCCTTTTCTTTTACGAGAGAACTTCAAAAACCGGTAGTTCATTCTAGGTGACACTGCACACCATTGCAACGCGAGGGCTGGAAAAAGCAGAAGGACCGGCTTCATTTTTCATGCAGCAAGACCAGGACGACTTCAGCGGGATCTAAAGTCACCTCTTGAGGGCAAATTTCCGGCTTCATGAAACGCTCAGCCTGGCTTAGCCGAACCAGCCACAGATTTTCTTCGCCAGCTGGTAGAGATTCTCGCAAAAATGGTCGAGGCGCGACGGAATTCTTATTCACCACAATCCACCCCCTTTCCCCGGGGGCATCTTCCGACCGTCGCTCAAGAAACAGAAGGTCTGAATGGGAAGAAACAACACGCTCAATGTGACCCTCTCCCTGCAAAAGTGGGGTTTGGGCCTTCAGAGAATTCACTGCCTTGACAAAGCTGCTGAGATCGAACTTCGACCGCTCCCAGTCGGTTGGCTGGGTTTCCACCACATCCAATTTTTTCTGAAATCCAAATTCATAGCCAATGGGGATCAGCAACCCCGCCGAAAAGGTCGCGGCAAAGGCATAACGTTGTCGTTGAATGGCCTCCTTTCCGCCGGTCACATAGGCAAGGCGTTCGGTATCGTGGGTCTCAGGAAACGATATCGAGGGCAGATCTTCAAACTCCTTGTGCTGGTCTAAACACCACCCATCCTCGAAATTCCACCACTTGGAGCTGTTAAAAAAGAAATGAAAGCCCGTCTCCCGAAGGACTCTGGTCTGATGGATCGTGCAGCCTAAGTTTTCTGCCAGAAACAGCGCGTGTGGGTTCACCCTTTGAGCCGTTTGGATCAGGTAGCGCCAGAGGTCAACAGGAACTTTATACGCCGCGTCACAGCGAAAGCCCTCAAACCCAATACTCAAATAGGCCCTTACCAAGTCAGCCCAATATCCCCAGAGGGTTTCTCTATCAGGAGAATGATGATTATCGACTTCAGCCAAATCCCCCCATACGGTTTTTTTCATTGGGTCATCCGGGTCAACCGCACAAGGGTTCCGAACTTTTCCCGCTTCATCCCAACGATACCAACTCGGATGTTCCTGGATGAGTGATGAATCGATAGAGGTGTGGTTAATGACCAAATCAACCATGGGGTGAATCCCCAAGTCGGCTATTGACCGAATGACTGGGGCGAGGGTTTGGAGTGAATCATGACCTGCAGAATCAGGTAAGAAAGCAGGATTCAACCGGTAATAATCCTTCGTGGCATAAAGGCTTCTAGAAAATCCGGGATAGGTAATAGGGTTGAGATACAGCCAATTAAACCCTAGAGAAAGCGCCCTGGCGGCATGCTCAATCCAATTGTGAGCAGACCCCACTAATGGGGGAAAAAGATTATAAATAATGGGAGTCAGGAGATGGTTCAATGAAGAGAGAAAATTTCTACCTGGAGGTGGCCCTAGGAGGCTACACCTTAAATGACTCTACCTTTTCTTTTCACTTTTCGAGAGAAAAGTGGAGAATACCTCCTCAACGGGACCTTCCTATCACGATTGACTAGACGGACGGGTATCTTTGCCAGGTCCTTTGCTCAGCTCAATACGCACGACACCCTTCACGTTAGCACAGAGATCACCCAAACCAGGGGCCACAAGGCGAAAGGGACCACCCTTCTGAGCAGGCAATGGGCTGCCATCAAGTTCATAGATGAGTATGCCGTACTCCCTGGCCTGGCTTAAGGTCAGACTCGCCGCAAATTGGCCATCTTGGGAGTGGAAGGTCACATGGTCGGCATCAATGTGAATGGTGGCAATGTCGAGCAACCCCTTTACACGGATCCCCACCCCACGCATCCCCGGTGCCACTGCACTGACCTCCGGCACCTGATGCTCAGCGGCCAGTTTGGCTAAACCGAGGGCATCAAAGGACAGCGGCTGAATCACCGCCCCATCGATCCGTAAGGTATTGGAGGTGGGGCGGTCTCGGGTTGTCATCACCTTGACCACGGCGGTTAAGGCCTCATTGATAGGGGTCGGGATACCAAACTCCCGGCCCTTCAGGACAATATACCCGTTAAGGAAATCAATCTCCGTCGGCCGTCCCGCTTTCCAATCATCATACATAGAGGTATGGATATCCCGTAGCTCTTGGGACCAACGAACCACTTTGCCGGCCATGTCCTCCTCCAACGGGACTTTATGGGCTGAAGCAATCGCCACCACTTCCTCCACAATAGATGCAATGACCCGAAGCATTTCCGGTTGATCCAAAGCCCTCGACACCCGGTCATTAATCATGACCGTAAGGGGGTTGAATACACAATTCCAACACATCTTTTCCCATTTGGCCTTGCGGATATCACTGCTCACCTGACAGGGGATCCCCGCCTCCTGAAAAAGTTTGGCAATGCCCAGCACCCGCCGACTTTCATTTCCCATCAATTCCCCAACGGTCACAGTCCCCCGTTTGTAGTGGTCAATGACCCCCGGCTCAGCGATTTTCGAATAAATATAGGCCACCCCACCGACCACACAGTCACGCTGAAACCGAGCTAACACTTGGTCCTCAATCGTCACACCGTTTTGAAGCGTCAGGATAATCGCATCAGACCCCATAACCGGCTCAATTTGCTCCAGCACCTCTTCAAGGTCGTAGACCTTTACCCCTAAAACAATAAGGTCAGGGAGGGGGAGGTCACGGACATCCGAGGCCACCCGAGGATTAACAGTGAAGGTGCTCGATGGACTTCGAACTGTCAGGCCCCGAGCTCTAACCGCCTCGCAAGTCCGAGGCCGGAGTAAAAACGAGACCTGAGGATGGCGCCTGGCCAAATGGGCTCCGAAAAACCCACCCACCGCTCCGGCTCCAACTACCCAGATCTGGTCAAACTGCCCAACCTTGTCCATAATTTCCGGGGTCACCTAAACGAGGCCCTACTATCCTATAGGCTTAAGGCCCCCTGCGCTACTTCCTTGGCAATCCACCTTTTAGTGAGTTGGAGTTTTACCGAAAGAAAGAAAAACAAATAGAAACAATGCCCAGTGATGTGATGGAACCGGCCGAAACTCTCCAACCCGGTACGTTGACACGCGAAACATGAGAGCCTTGCGGTACCTAGGCAAGCTGTGAGAACATAGTATCCTCATAATTTTCTAGGTAGCGAAAGTAAGGCTGTGGACTAAATTTTCCAAGGCAGAAAGACCCAATCCCATGCATTCGGCAAAAGAAATGTTGAGGAACATTGTTGGATGCTTGGTGCTCATTACGCCGGTCGTCGTATTATGGACCTCATCCCAGCCCGAGAATCCTGGATCAAAAGAGACCAATTCAATTTCAACCACGTGGCAAGGAAAAACCAGTCTGCCCTGGCTCGACACCAAACGGTTTCTGATCCATGTCCAAACGCGACTTCCCCAGTACCGAGCACTATTCGAAAAAGCGGAAGAACAATACAAGGTTCGGTGGACACTATTAGCCGCACTCGCTTACCAGGAATCTCGCTGGGACCGGTACGCGAAAAGCCCCACTGGGGTCCGGGGATTGATGATGCTTACAAGAAATACCGCCGCCTCTTTGGGGATAGAAAATCGTCTCGATCCCTACCAAAGTATTGATGGGGGAGCCCGATACCTTGCTTATTTGGTAAAGCAAATCCCGCGGCACATTCAAGAACCCGACCGCACCGGGATCGCACTTGCTGCGTACAATGTCGGGTGGGGTCATATTAAAGATGCTCAGAATCTGGCTCGGCGTTTCAACAAAAACCCGGATTCCTGGGAAGATCTCAAAACCGTCCTTCCGCTCCTCTCTCAACCGGAATACTACCAAACCTTGGAATATGGCTACGCCCGAGGAAACGAGCCGGTTCGTACCGTTGAACGCACCAAGGCGTACCGCGACCTTCTCGAGCAATACCTGAGAGAAGTGTAGACCCTCTTCTCCCCTAACAGCCGGACCACGATTCTCCTGAACTCCCTCCCCACGAAAAACATTCCGCTCGATTTATCCTTTCTGCCCTCAAGAAATTCTTAATAGGTCGGCTCCTTGGGAAGTTTCTTTAGCGATGGGAGGAGGGAAACCGTTCATCCACGAACTTCACCAGAATACTCCTCAAACTACGAATCCCACGGAATATTTCCACTGCCACAGGTATGGAGACCAAACAATGCTCTTTACTCTATACCTACCCTATGCCGATACACTAATTCCCCACCGTACCACCCTTGCAAGCCAAGGACGGACACAGCAATCAGGTTCACCACCAAGGGCAGAGCAATCGACCCATCCGCCGGAAGGGTTCCGCCGTTTCGAACAGCTAAATTGAGTATTTGGATGATCAACAAGCTCACTCCAAAAACCAAATGGGAGTGGGCCACCCGACGAGCATCTGATTGTGTTTTGACCACAGCCAAATAATCCGGCATGCCGGTCATCGCAGCCATGAGGTGAAACACCAGGCCAAAGAGAATGGCCCAAAACGCCATGCGAAACCAAAATGGATCTGAAACAAACAAGTAGCCCAAATCGCAGAGGAGGGCCGTGTTATAAAGTCCAATGGGAAACCCAACGACCATGGCATGAATAGGATGACCGGCAATCTGAAGTCGGCTTTTCATAGGAAGCCTCCTGTTTTTAAAAAGTTCGATTGCTGAAAGACGTAAACCCTTATCTCACCAGAAAATGGGCAACAAATCTTGTGAAGCGTCAAGCGTAAGGCGCGAAGAAGGATTTTCGCCTCACGCATTTTGGGGTTTCACCTCACGCCTCACCCCTTACACCTCACGCATTTTCTAAGCAGCCTGCTGGTCGAGATCATCTAAAAGGTAAGGTGCCTTCCACCCAAACAATGCACCGTTAACAGCCAACTGACCATCGCCATTGTCATACCGGCAAGCCGGGAATGCAACCCAAAGAAGGAAAGGGTTCCTGGGGGATTTAGTCAAATTATTTGCCTGGACCCTGGCCCCTTGGCAACCTTTCCTGTGTAAAGGGTTTCGACCCCACCTCCTAGTCTTTACACTGCCAACAACTGCTTCCTTGTCGAGCCACAAGGCGCCTTGACCTGACTAGTCTTCTCCTCCATGATCGACGCTCAAGCGCCTATGCCGACACCACTCAGAATTCTGGCCAAACTGGTCATTACTCCAGGGCTCCTCGTTGGATTGCCTGTTGTGGGTCTGCTTCTGTCGGGAAACCCTCTCGACCCGTATTTAGAGTTCCCTCCGACCACCTACCATATACTCCATGCACCCTTTTCCTGGTCAGTTTTTGCATTTACTGGTGGGATCGATTTGATCCTCATAGGTGGCCTTCTCTTCATCGCTCTTCCCCGTAAAATCCAGGCCGATTCGCCGGAAAGGAATCTGAACCGTCATGGCTTCCCCTGGTGGGGTTGGCTTGGGTTGCTTCTCCTTGTCAGCTCTTGGACCTTGGCGTGGAGCCGGTTTTCCTGGTTTGCGGAACTACAAACGTTGACGTTTACTCCCTTGTGGTTGTCTTTCATTCTGGTGATCAATGCACTCACCTACCGTAGAGTGGGACACTGCCTTCTCCTGAATCGGCCTGGGTTTTTTCTGTCCTTATTCTTTTTGAGTGCCCTGTTTTGGTGGTATTTTGAGTATTTAAACCGATTTGTCCAGAGCTGGCATTACATCGGAATCGAGGATTTCACCCCGACTGGGTATTTCCTCCACAGCTCAATTGCGTTTTCCACCGTGCTCCCGGCCGTTTTGAGCACCTGTGAATGGTTCCAGACTTTTCCCCAAGCCCGCACTAGTCGGTTTCACCGCCCCTTTGCTCTCCCCTACCCGCGCCAAATCTCTCTTATGGTACTTGCGGTTGCTTCATGTAGCCTTTTCGGGATCGCGCTCTGGCCGGATTACCTCTACCCCCTCCTGTGGGTCGCACCCCTTCTCATCATGGTTTCCCTACAGGTTTTGTTGGGGGAAGAGACTCTGCTTGCCGGAGTCGCGCGGGGGCACTGGCAGGTTATAACGGTACCAGCCTTCGCCGCTTTGTTGTGTGGGATATTTTGGGAGATGTGGAACTATTACAGCGCAGCGAAATGGGGGTACTCAATTCCCTTCGTCCAGCGGTTTGAAATATTCGAAATGCCCATTCTCGGTTATGCCGGCTACTTACCGTTCGGGTTGGAATGCGTGGTCGCCGTCGATTTTGTCTCACGGCTGTGGGACCCTAGGAAGCCTAGTTCGCCATTTCTTCTCGAGACATCCTCCTCCTCCATCCCCTGACCTAGAACCTGGCAGCAGGTCTCTCCTCACTCCCCATCAGCTTAAGGGAGGTGGTCCAAAACCCAAAGGGTTTATAGGGCCAAAAGAACCTTACTTTTTCAACCGTTCAGGTCAGGGCGGGTATCCGATCCCCCAGTCGCTGCTGAAGGCTGTGGAAGGTTTGGATAAGGGCTTTGGCGGCGGGACTCTTTGAAGCAAGATCCACAACTGGCTGAAATATTCGGATGGATTGATCGACCGCTTCGTCTTTGGGAATTTCTCCGAGCAGGATCAACTCGCTTCCGATGAATTTATAGATCACCTGTTGAAGATAAGCGATCGACAACTTGGTCTTGTCGGCGGTTTGGTTCAAAACAAACAACGGGTTAAACTCCCTGAGCACTTCTTCAGCTTTCTCCTGGCTGGCTTTGTCAACCCTCCCAATGGTGTCGAGAATTTCTTGAACACTGTCAAATTCCTTTTCCATAAGAATCGCTTTCAATTCTTTCTGCCCTCGGGCCAAACCGATCATGAGGACTTTCCGAATCGCGGCCAATTTTATGAAGCGATAGAGCTCAACGACCGAAGGGGGATCGGGTGTAGCAACCACAAGCTGAATGTCGCCGACCAAGAAAAAGTCTAGGGCTTGGTAGCTGGTACCCGGCGCGCAATCCAGGAGAATGAGGTCGGCCTGCATTTGCCGGAGATGACGAACGACCCGCTTCTTTTTGGCAAATAGGAGATTAGCCGTCGCGAGCGTCTCTCCCGTGCCTGGAATAAGACGGAGTCCCGACCCCCATTCGACTTCTTGGGCCACTCCCTCCAGCGAATTGACTCTGCCAGTGATGAAATCCGTCAGCGTGGCAGGAGGGTGGTGCATCCCGAACATAACATGAAGGTTGGCGCCACTGATATCCAGGTCAACCAGAATAACCCGTTTGCCCATTCGGGCAAACAGGAGTGCCAGATTGCTGGCAATCACACTCTTTCCCACCCCGCCCTTGCCCGAACCCACTGAGACAATGGTTGCCATGAAGAGTGCCTCGACTCGTTCCTTAGGTTTTCGAAATCTTTCCTGAAGCAGGGTGACTGATAAGCTAGCTGTTCCTACGTAAGTCCATGGATTTCTTATATAGCACTTTCCCCCTTAAAGCAATGCAGGAGCAGGGTTCCCACCCGTCAAGTGGGGTCCAATGTCCTTCACCACTCATTGAGGAATCTTTCTCATTCTTTTCGGTTTCAGTTGAGGTTTCCTGGCACCTATCCGTATGATACGGACCTCGTAAGCCATGCCAATGGTGAAAGACCTGGAAATCATGCCCTCGTAGGGAAATTTTTCAAACCCTCCTTACTGTGATGGAATCCAATTCGGCTCTTCAAGAAATTAAAGACCGGCTTGTGAAAGCCAAGTCTGTGACCGTCCTAACCGGAGCGGGAATTTCTGCGGACAGCGGGGTGCCCACCTTTCGTGGGGCCGATGGACTTTGGAAGAACTACCGAGCGGAAGAATTAGCGTCTCCAGAGGCGTTTGAGCGCGATCCAAAACTCGTGTGGGAATGGTACAACTGGCGACGCGAACTAATTGCAACAAAAAGCCCTAATGCCGCGCACATCGCCCTTGTCGAATTAGAGAAGCAGATTGACCGCTTTTGGCTTATCACCCAAAACGTGGATGGCCTCCACCCGGCTGCAGGATCGAAAAAGCTTTCCGAAATCCATGGAAATATCTGGAAGGTGAGGTGTACCGACTGCGGGAGGGTAGAAGGTAATCATGACGTGCCCATTGCCATCCTCCCCCATTGCACCACCTGCCGCGGTCTCCTGCGTCCCCACATCGTGTGGTTCGGGGAATCCTTAGACTCGGAAGACCTCCGAAACTGCCATGAAGCTCTACGCTCCTGCGACCTCTTCCTTATCATTGGAACGTCAGGGACCGTGTACCCCGCTGCTTCCTTTGGCTCCGTTGCGAAAGAGCAAGGAGCCTTTGTCGCCGAACTCAATTTAGATCCCACCCCCAATTCCGGCCTCGTCGATGTGACAGTGCAGGGACGAGCGAAAGATCTGGTCCCTGAACTTCTCAAATAGTCTTCTCACCTGCGGTTTCCTTGATGTCCACCGGTTCAATCCAACCCCGCGCCAGGCGCATGGATAGTGCATGGTAACAGGATTGGACGCGGACAAGAGTAGGCCAAAGTAGGTCACCTGTCCGCAAATCCGCAACCCAGCCGCAACCAGGTCAACTACGTAAGTCATATCTTGAGCTGGTAAGGCTCCCTTCACAGTCGGTTCAGCACCATACTTAACGTGTATTTCCACCTGGTTCCCGATAGCCTTCCCTGCCATCGTAGACCCTACCCCCCCACCCCCTACCTTAAGATTGTGAGCTAGGGTGGTGGTCAGGTGGGTATCATGTCCCTCGGTAGACCGTGCCCTAGAAAGGTCACTTCCAAATATTCTGGAAAAAATAAAAAGGGTGATTGAACGCAACCACACAAGGGCAGTGAACCATGCAAAATAGGTCAGTAGACCCCGTGTAGAGAGGACTTTACAGGATTCTAAGTGGACTTTAGGGGTTGGGGTATGCTGAAGTATGGATTGGAAATTTTAAGGGCCTATTTAGGCTCGGAACTGCACGTTTGTAGAAACCTAGATTTGGATAGGATGGTGGAGGAGATGCTAAGGGCGTTGCAAAGATGAAAGTGGTGAAGGATATGGCGTCTAACGACCCGACGCTGAGGAGCACGCCGACTTAACTCTGTGCCACCATAACGGTGTGGCCGACAAGGAGTAGGCTTTTTCCCCTGCAAATCTTGGTTGGACCAGCACCGAAGGCCCCATGGTTGTGCGGTGGGTGCCCCTCAGTAACAGCACATGTGGAATTATTTTGCCTTAACCACAAAGGCGGATGTTTGGATCTTGTTTTTATGATTGAAACCGATCCAAATTTTGTAGAGACCCGGATTCGTGAAATTGGTTGCTAAAAGGATATCGGGGCCCAGACCGACACCTTCCAAAGGGTGCACGTGTAAAAATTCCTTGGTATCCTTGCTGATAAGCACCATATGCGCTAACGCCCCCAGAAAAGGGCTCAAATCCGTAACGGCTTTACCATTCTTGGTAACAGTCGCCCTTAGGACTACTGGGGTATTTGCATTAAACGAGCCCGAGCCATTTTGTGTCGCTAATGAGACTCTATACCCGTTCTCTTCCCAGGTGAGGTCTTGGTTTTTTACCGCAGCTCCAGCAAGGTGCTCCACGTCATGAGGATGATAAGGGGTAATGATGATGTCGATCCTCTTTACTTTGTTGTGTCCCCCTATTGGCGTATAGTCGGCAAAAAGGACATATTTTCCACCCTTTGGGAAGGTATGATTCCAAACGTAATACCCGTCTTGCTGCTCCACCGGATGTTCATGTGCGAAGTAGGAAAGGTCTTTGCTCACAATCAACAGATGGATTTTTTTCTCGTGAACCACGGCCAACGGGACCCTGGCATCCGGGTTGCTTCCACGTATGGGTTTAAACGAAAGTTTAACGAGTTTGGCCGCCATTAATTCTCCCGCTTTAAAAGTCAGGTCATATTGAATCCCGTTTCCACCTCCATCATGCTTCACAGTCTTCATGAAATGATTGTGATGGCTCTTTTCCGCATGATAATTGTGGGTCCCATGTTTGCCATCCCCGTGGGAATGTGCTCCCTCCATGCTCTTTCCATGAGAATGCTTTTGGGTTGCTCCCTGATCACTCTCATGGCGAGATTGATCCGAACCAGCCAAGACCTTGGTTGTCACCAAGCTCCCACTGATTATTAGGCTAAGGGCCAGAACACCCCCTCCCCATAAAGCTAAATACCTTTTCCAACATTGGGTTCTGTCTTTTTGTGAAACCCCCAAATGGTAGAATTTTTGTGCCTGGGTGGTCATCGTTCTTCCTCCCAAAAAATAACTAAGGTTAAGGTATCCTGCACCCCTTGAAATTGAGACCGCCTCTAAGACACAAGCCCGAGAACGAAGGAGGTGAACATGAGTCAAGAGAAAGGAGAACCCATTGAACGCTGGACGGCAATACGCCGGACCGCCCAGTCCTCTTTAGGAAAACATCCCCAGGGGGGGCTCGGCCGATGACCAAGTTACGTAGGGTGGGATGGGGAAAGATGAAGTGGCTGGAGCAAGGGAACCCTAGCAGCACCTCCTCATTCTGTGTGGGCGGCGCCAAAATCAGAGAGCCCCAATCAGGCTCGCTCTGGTCCCTTATGACCCCCTAAGCGTGTGAGAGTGTTCAACACACAGCCTACAGGAGTTGCTGTGCTTGCCCGGCAGCCCTGCGACCCTATCCCGTCAATGGAACGTAGGCCAGTAGCTTTGCGTCCCACCCCTACCTCTTTGCGTCTTGGGAGACACGTTTTTTACTCGTTAAATAAGCGAAATCCATGCCACCCGGTTGCTGCCCGGTCCTCTCATTGAAAAACAACTCTGTAAGTCTTTTTCTATCATGGGGAAATTCTTTTTCGATGGGGCGCCGTTTCTCTCCGCCCCACGCAAATCCTTCACGCAAACCTGGAAACAATTCCGACAGGGGGTGAAGCAGCAACACTCTAATATGAGCAGGAAGGAAAAATAAGATGGTTAAACCCATACGAGCTCAGATCGATTGCCATGTTTGGAAAGTGTCAAGTTTGCTGACGGGGTACATGAGCGAACATGTGGGCAGGACGGTCGAAGGAGAGTCCTGACCCGACAGGGTCAATTCTCACCTATTAGAGAGCGATAATTCTTTGAGTGTAACCCGAGTGTACCGAATCAGATTCTTAGCTTTGGAAACTTCTCACTGTAGCGGAAGAGTGCAAGGGGATGGAAATTCAGCCCATGGGCCAGGAGCGGAGACATGGCGGGGGCAAGCAGGGAAGGGCCTCCGTCAACGACGCACCTGACAGCTGCGGGATTCATTCTCTGATTGGCGTAATTGACACCCCGGCGACTTCCTTGAAACTTTCCTGTCCAGTCAAAAAGGCCTTTCTAAATCCCTATTCCCCACCGATAAAGGATGAAGGTCAGGCTATTACGAAGGGCAAAGGAAAAGAAGAGCCAATTACGGTCTGCAATAACGTGGTGTCTATGGTTAATCGGCTTTAAATTTCGCCGCTGAGATTGTCTTCAAAGAAACTGGGCGGCAAACTTACTAAATGCTGATAATGCGCATAAGTTTTCACAAATAAATTTAATCTACTACCCTTTATCCATGATCAAATATTACCTATTTATACTTATCGCTACAGCTCGCCGTATACTGGTGATGATCGTGGTGTCTTTGGCAGCGTTTGCTGCTGGCGATTCAGCTGCCAGTGATACGGATTCTCAATTGGGCGCCAAGGCGCACGAAGAAGTGTTTCAAAAGGCAGAGTTCCCGTCTGCGCAAGAGTGTGGCGGCTGTCATGTGGATCACTACCGTGAGTGGTCTGTCTCGCGCCACGCTTACGCTCAAATAAGTCCTACCTTTCTGGCCTACCAGGCGACGTTGCTGAAATTAACCAACGGGACATTGGGCGACTTCTGTGAGCGGTGCCACACTCAAGTAGGCATGTATACCAACGAACCGATTATCACTAGCAATAGTCAACGTGGTGAAGTGGCTATGGAGGGCGTCACTTGTATTGTCTGCCATCGAGTTTCTGAGGCGTATGGGAAAATTAGCGGGCGGCTCCCCATTGAACCCGGCGATATTCGGAACCCCGTTTACGGCCCCCGGAAAGGCGACGAACTGCAACGGGTGATTGATTCCCAGTCCGGTAAGCCCCTAAGAGTTCACAGAGAGGCGCGTCTTCTTGAGCAGGTTTCCCAGCCTGGCTTTTGTGGTCGTTGTCACGATGTACGTTTAGCCAACGGGTTTCGGCTGGAGGACGCATTTAGCGAATATAAACAAACACCTGCAGCTGAGCGCGGCGAGACCTGCCAAGATTGTCACATGGGGCCAATTTCCGGTGTCCCATCAGAATACCCACCCTCCCCAGCGGCAACCGTCCGAGGAAAGCCAACCACACCCGCTCGGCGCACAAATCATATGTTTGTTGGACCAGACAGTTCCTTGGTACATCCTGGCATTTTTCCCATCAACCCTGAGGCGCAGGAATACGCTACCCCGTCGGAATGGCTGAGTTTTGACTACAAAGCCGGGTGGGGAACCGAAGCGTTCGAAGAAAACAATCCTGACGAATCACAATTTTCCGGGTTTTGGGTCGACCCCGATGAGCGCTACACCGCCCGTGAGATCATTGATCGCCAACTGGCATTGCTTGAAGAGGCACATGCACGCGCTACTACCTTGCTGCGCAATGGATACGGCCTGGGTGACGTTAAAATTCTCGAAACAAAACCTGATCTCGAATTCGAAGTACAGGTTAACAACCTAACGCACGGCCACAGTGTACCCACGGGACTGATCGCGGAACGTAATGTGTTCTTACAGATCACGGTGACCGATGCCGTTGGTACCATTGTTTTTCGCTCCGGTGATCTCGACCCTAATGGAGACGTGAGAGATTTACACTCGTTATATGTCCACAACGGCGCCATTCCAAGAGACGAGCAGCTTTTCAATCTGCGCTCGCCCTTTATGGTACGCAATATCCATGGCGGTGAACGTGAACAGGTGCTGCCGGCCAACTACTCCTTCGACCCACTGATTTACATTCGGCCTTCGCCTACGCCATCGCTGTTGTTTGGCGGCGTTCGTGAAATTCGGCTGCAAAAGAAAAACATAGAAGCACAAGGACATCGTTGGGCTCGTTACCACGTCGATCAAAAACAGCTTATTGGCCAAGCGCCATATACTGCAAACATCAAACTTGTCACGGGCCAGCTCCCTCCCCATCTAATCCACGCAATTTCTGGAGCAGGATTTGAGTACGGACTCAGTGCTCGTGCCATTGGAGACAAAATAGTCAGCCTTTACCGTGTTATTTGGGAGCGAAATGTTATCTTGGAATAGAAGCGGGCCAATATTGCTTGCGATCTTTGTGAATAGTTGCGCTGCATCACAAGTGCATACCCAGCAAAGCATGGAATCTTCTCACCCCGGCCCCAAACAGCCAACCTTGTACACCGAAATGATGAGTCAGGGAAGATTTTCGGAGGCAGCAATTCTGCAGAGCCTCCAAAGTATTCTGGAACCCGACTCCAGGCCAATGGCAGTCTTTTCTAGGCTTGACCACCCACTTGGCAAGAATCCTCAACCGACCCGAATATCTCTCTCAAATGAGGTGTACGTTCCCTCCGAGCTGAATCAACAACAGGAATCTACCGTTCCTGAAGGGCATAGTGTCGTTGAGTTCTATCGCGGCCAAACAGAAACAGTTAACGACCCGCTACGCCTGTCCGATGAGGTAGTGCCTTATCCAGTAACTAAAGTAGAACGTTTGCGGCCACTTCTGGAGCTGGGTGATCCTTTTCTCGGAAACGGACCAATCCGACCCGGTATAAAAACGCCCACGGGCCAAATGCTTCAACCCTGGTTCTTGCTGTTCGGAACCTTTCGCAGCGCGATCCAGACCTCCGATAACGGCAATGACAACACGGCCGAATGGAGCAACCGGTTAGATCTACACGGTAACCTGAATCTTTCAGGGACTGAGCGACTCCTCTTCTCGATGCGGCCACTCGACCGGGACAGTGGTGAATCTACCGGATTCAACTTCAACCCAAAAACCGATGACGGATGGCAGCAAACGTTCAACGGGGAGCTGACGACGGTATTTTTTGAGGGTGAATTGGGTGAGATATTTCCAGGCTTGGATCCGGCTGACTCCAGCACGCTGGACTGGGGCTTTTCTGTTGGGCGCCAGCCCGCGATGGTTCAGGATGGGCTGCTACTGAATGACACCATCGATCTGGTTGGGATCTCACGTAACTCGCTTACTTTGAGGGGCGTGCCTAACTTGAATCTCATCGGAATATTTGGCTGGAACGACATTGATCGCGGAAACAGCTCCAATGACGATGCTGTACGGCTGTTTGGCTTCTTTTCGACCGCCGACACTGCATGGGAGAGTACCATTTCAATGGACTTAATTTACGTTGACGACAAGGACACAACAAACGCGTGGTACTTTGGAGCTGGGTCGACTCAACGGTTCGGTATGATCAACACCACATTTCGGATCAATACCTCTTACCCTGAGCATGGGGATACACCTGTGGCGAATCGAGGAACCATACTATCCTCTGAGTTGTCAAGCACATTACAAGGCTCTGACAACATCATTTACTTCAATAGCTTCTTGAGTATTGACAATTTTACATCGGCTGCGCGTGGCCAAGATAAAGGGACGCCACTAGCAAACCTGGGTATCTTGTTCGGACCGGTTGGCATGGGCCGCTATGAAGTACCTCTTGGTCAGCCGATTGCCGATACCGTCGGCACGACCCTCGGCTATCAGATGTTTCTCGACAGCATCCGTAGTCAACTTATCTTGGAACTTGGCGCCCGCACGGGCACAAAAAGCTCAAAAAACGCAGATATTCTGGGCTTTGGTGTCCGCTATCAACAGGCGATAGGGACGCGTTACGTACTGCGTTTCGATTCCTTTTTGGCCGCCCAGGAAGGAAAGGGGCTTTCGCACGGCGTACGTCAGGAGTGGGTGGTAAAATTCTGAAGGGCTGTTCGCGGACCACCCAGAGGGATAGGTAATAATATGATTAATAGGCGAAAAACTATTTTGATTAACCCTTCCTTGCAAAATCGCGTCGGTCTTTTTACTGGCATTATGGCCGTGTTAAGCATCTGCATCGGTGTGGGTAGCCTGGCGTTATTCCCTCTCCTTATCGACGCATTTTCCCAACAACGAACCTACGTTCCCAGGAACATACTGGATACACTGATGCTCTCTTTTCCCTGGCTGGTTTTAGGGATTGGGATGATCTTTTCCTTCGCAGTCTTTCTAGGGATCTATTACAGCCATCGAGTCGCGGGCCCCATTCATAACATAGAAAACGCGCTTAGGAACAAATTAAACGGCGAGAAGATCGTTTCTATCCACCTGCGTTCTACAGACCACTTTCATGGACTTGCGTCACTTCTAAGCCAGGCTTTGCAAAGGGACGCTAAGGTAGAAGAGGCAAGTCTGAAACTGCTAGCCATTATCGAACCGATACTGGAGCGAACAGGTGGCGATGCAAGTTCTTTTGCCATCAAGGAAGAAGAATTCCAAGAGCTTGTCGACCACACACGTCAACTTAATAATTCTATGCAAAGACAGTTGTAATCCAAATTGATATAGTGGACCCCATTGTCAAGACAGTAATTTGATGAAAATAAGATAGCCTTTTTTTGAGTACTCCGGCCTCACGTTAGTTGCTGTATATTGCATAGGGCGTCCGGTATCCATGAGCTTGATGTGGACGTTCATCGTTGTAGAACTCAAAATAGGCCCCGAGGCCCCGCTCTAACTCTGGCCCGGTCGCGTAGTCCCTCAAATAGATATCTTCGTACTTGACCGACCGCCAGAGGCGTTCAATAAAAATATTGTCGAAGACACGCCCCCGCCCATCCATGCTCACCGCGCTACCCGCGGCCTCGACGCGCTCAATCCAAGCCTGCGACGTAAACTGCACGCCTTGATCACTATTGAAAATGTCCGGAGTGTGCTTGGCGAGGGCTTGCTCCAACGCGTCCAGACAAAAGCCCACGTCTACCGTATTGGACACCGCCCAGGCCACGACATAGCGACTGAACCAGTCCATGATGGCCACCAAATACATAAAGCCCAGAGCCATGGGGACATAGGTAATATCCACACACCACGCCTGATTGGGACGAACGACCGCGACATCACGCAGACGATACGGATAGCGCCGCTGCTCCGAATGCGAGTGTGAGGTGTGCGGACCCGGTGCAATCCCTTCTAAGCCCATCTGGCGCATCAAGCGCTGCACCCGTTTCCGATTGACCGGATACCCCTGGCCCTGAAGCCACTCGGCCATCCGTCGGGAGCCATAGAACGGCGTGTGCACATACTGTTCATCGAGCAGGCGCATGAGGTGAAGATTTGCTTCGCTCTCTCCAGCCGGGGAGTAGTAGTACGCCGAGCGAGACAGCCCGACCAAGGCACAGTGGTCTTGGATACTCAACGTTGGGTGACCGGTGTCAATCATGAGACGTTTGTGCTCAGTGGAGCGGGCCAAGTTTTTTTTTCAGCCAATCGACCTCGACGTCCAAGCGGCCAATCTTTTCATAGGCTTGCCGTCATTCCTCTTCGGCGCCAGGCGAAAGCCCCTCTGCCCCCCGTTTAAAGAGTCCAGCGGCCTGCCCCGTTAGCTGCTTCTTCCAAATGGTGATCTGGGTCGGATGGACCTGAAAGTCCTTCCCGAGTTGTTGGATGGTCTTGACGCCTTTCACCGCCTCCAACGCAACCTTCGCTTTGAACTCCGTGCTATGGCACTTCCTCTTTCTGGTCATGGCACAAACTCCTCCCCCAAAGGTTGAAAGATCTTCCTCCCAACCATCTTAACCTACTGTCCAAATAGTGGGGTCCACTATAGGTATCTACCCAAGGAGAGTCATGCGTCCTTAACTCTGTGTCCGTCTTTTCTGGGCCACTACAGCCTGTAGGGCTGTTCTTGGCCGCAGTAAAAGGTTGCCTCTTTTAGGGATATAGTCACGTGGACTTGAACACTCATTGAAACAACTTCTTTTTGGATCGATGCATCGCGTTACTCAATGCCTGTAATTAGCATCTGCCAAT
>JACZVJ010000032.1 GCA_022572725.1 Nitrospinota bacterium
ATACGAGATTTTGGCCTCCGCGATGGCGGTCGAGAGCACCGTATTTTGGGTATCCAGATCGATCCGTCGCACGATTCCACTAATGGTCATGGTTTGCCGCTCGCTATTGACCGTGACCTCGCGCCGGCCTTTGATTCGGAGATCCCCATTAGCCATAACCTCGACCACCCGGGCGGCAATGGTGCCCGTTAAGGTATCTTCGCGGCTGGTCGATCCTGATCCCTCGAATTCATTCTTGGTGCTCGAATCCCATTTAATTCCATCTACGAGCGCGGAAGCCAGGTCGTTCAATCCAAAAAAGGAACCACCAAGTTCGGCATCGTAGGTCGATTCACGATCGGCCTTGGTATTGGCGCTCTTTGACCCCTTGTGCTGCTCCACAATCTTGACGATGACGATATCCCCCACCCGGCTGGCACGAAGGTCCTCGAACATGTACGCCCGGCCATTGCCTTCCTCCCAGAGTGACCCTAGGGATTGGGGTGGGCTAATCGACGTGAGCTCAAATTTTTCCTCCTCCTCACCTTTCAAAATTTCGATGGGCTGTGCACAACCAGACAACACCAACAGGCCCGCCATTCCCCACCATCCCACGCAACCGAACACAGACCACAGCACTCCGGTCAAAATTGGACCTCCACGACACCCGAAGCCAAAACCCTCCCCAGAATCTCACGTCCTGAGCGTTGATTCTCAACCGGTATCAAAGCCCCCGGTTGGCCTGAGGCTTTGGCAATTCCCACCGTTTGCACCAGCAGCCCTCCATGCCTCGCTTCAATAAGGACCCGATCGCCTTTATGGATGACGGGGGGAAGGGTCAGGAATGAATGCCGGATCGGGGCATGGGGGCGAAGCAGCCTCACGGCCTTTTTCCCTACAGCTTCATCTTTGCGATCAAGGAAATCATGGTGAAGAGAGGGGAGGGCAATCCAGGTCAAGGCCACATCCCCCGCCGTCAGGATTTCCCGGGCTTTAATCCAACGGACAGGCGACAGGACTTTGGCCTGGGCCGTCACCTCCACAACCACGTTTATCATTCGCACAAACCGGGAATTGACGCTCAGACCCACCCGGAATACTCGACGACCGGTTCGCCCATCCAAGGTGTCCAAGGGAACCTGGATGACTAAGGGCCCTTTGGGCACAGACACCCCCTGCTTAGGGAATAGAATCCTCACGGACAATTCGATTCGGTCCATCGGAAACTGCCGCTCAAGTTGCCTGACCAAGGCCTGACGAAGCCGTTCCGGCGTGACGGACTGGCTTCCGGGTTGCGACAGGGAAGCATGCCTCAATTCCGAGGGTTTTGCCCACATAAGAGCGGGGGACCCAAACACATTGCCGACCACAATCGCCAGGACCAGCCATCCAATCATCACAGATCTCCTCTTCCCTCAACCTGCCCAAAACCGCTCAACGAACAGGCGCCAGCCTAAGAGCCATCACTTACCGCCTCAGGTTATTCGCGACGCCCATCATGTCATCCGACGCTTGTATCACCTTGGCGTTCAACTCATAACTTCGCTGAGCAAGGATCATGCTCACCATTTCATCCGCAATGTTGACATTCGATGTTTCTAAAAACCCTTGTTCGATCAACCCAAATCCCGTTGAAAACCCAGGGGTGCCCTGCTGCGCCGTCCCCGAGGCCGCACTGTCCAAAAACAGATTATTCCCTTGAGCAACAAGCCCGGACGGATTGTCGAAACGCACCAATTGGAGCTGCCCCACCTGAGACGACTGCGACACCCCGGGTAATAACACCGACACGGTGCCGTCCTGGCTTATATCGATTTGCAGCGCTCCAGAGGGAATCGTAATCGTGGGGATCAGCGGGTCTCCATCACCGGTCACGAGGTTGCCGGTATTATTCTGTTTAAACGATCCAGCTCTCGTATACATCGTCGTTCCATCAGGACGCTGAACCTGGAAGAACCCTGCCCCCTCAATGGCCAAATCCAACGCATTGTCGGTACGCTGCAAATTCCCTTGCACGAACTCCTTGGAAACGGTTACCGGTCGAACTCCAGCACCGATTTGTATCCCCACGGGGTACACCCCAACATTGGACGAGCTGGCTCCTGGCAAACGCTGAACTTGGTAGAGCAAATCGGCGAACTCCGGCCGACTTCGCTTGAATGCCGTAGTGTTGAGGTTTGCCAAATTGTTGGCAATGGTATCGATTCTCATCTGTTGAGCCTTCATTCCCGTTGTCGCGGTGTGCATCGCTCGAATCATATCAACTCCTCCCGACCTTGGTGTGGCGTTTCCTTATTTTTGGATTCTGGGTAGCTTCAAGTAGAAATCGGCAATCTCGTAAGGCGTGAGGCGTAAGGTGTGAGGAGAGAAAACCAATCTTTTTTCCCCGCACGTCTCACCCCTGACGCCTCACGCTTCACCGCTCTCATCCCTTCAACCGTGACGATTGAATAATTTGTCCGGTGAGCTCGTCCATGGCCTGGATGGCCTTCTGCATTTGTTCATACCCTCGGGTCACTTGAATCATGTCGATGAGCTCCATGCTGGGGTTGACATTGGACAGCTCAAGAAACCCCTGATGAACAATCACTCCTGTCGCCTCCTCCGGACGGTCGGGGGGCACCCAGTATAAATTCCCTGCTTTGACAGGAACGGTCGAACTTGGCACGCGCTCGATTCTAAGCTGCCCTACCTCTTTGCCATCGACTCGGACTGTTCCACTCTGATTAATCGTTATCTGACCGGGTGGCAGCTCGATCGGCCCCCCCTTCCCCAACACCGGATCACCCGCATGGGTGGCCAATTCCCCATTTTGGTTGACACGCAGAGACCCACCTCGAAAATGCCTGAGGCCCGACGGGGTGGAGACGACCAAGAATCCATCTCCTTCCAGTGCGACATCAAGGTCATGCCCGGTGTTTCTCAGTGTGCCCTGGCTGATGTCAGGACGCACCATCGCCACCTCCGGGAACAGATCAATGCCCGCAACGGAAGGACCCGGCACCCTCGCCAAGATCGTCCCGAACACCACCTCATCCCTCTTAAACCCGGCCGTATGAATGTTGGCAAGATTATGGGCCAGCAATTCCAAATGCCGTTCATGAGTAATCGCCCCGGACAACACAGGGTACATTCCGCGGTTCATGTACGAAGCCTCCTCGTTTTCAATAGCCCTGGATCATAAAATAGCAACCCCTATGCCAGGCTAAAACCGTGAGGTGTAAAGCGTGAAAAGTGAGGAGAATAGCGAGCAGACTCCCCTCACGCCTCACACCCTTCCCTTCGCTCCTGACACAAATTAGGCAGAAGCTGCCTTTCGGAACCTTTTTGCCCATGGTGCAAGACGGGAAGAAGCCGGGACGGGGGGAAACCCCGCTGGAGGAAAGCCCAGGAAGGGAAGAAGGGATTAATACAGGGTGAGGCGGCCCTGGTCTATGGGAACCTTGGTTTCCCGAAGGATCACGATATCCACCCGGCGATTCGCGGAACGGCCTTCCGGCGTATCATTGGAGGCAATGGGTCGTTCCCCGCCGAACCCGATTGCGGCAAACCGCTCGGGAGCCAAATGATGCTGATTGATAAAGTAGCGGACCAGCGTCGTGGCCCGCGTGGCTGAAAGCTCCCAATTGGAAGGGAAGGCTGCCGTATGAATAGGAGCCCCATCCGTGTGTCCCTCGATACTGATGAGGTTCGGCAAATCCTTCACGAGCGCAGCTATCAAATCGAGCAGTTCCCGGACGCCCGGTTTGAATTCGGTACTTCCACTATCAAACAGAACATCGTCCTTGATCCGAATGGAGATGCCCCGCGCCGTGTTTTGAACCCTCACCTCCTTCTTGGACAAATCGATGGATTCGATGGAATTCGCGGCTTTGAGGTACACCTGAAAATCATCGGGTCGCATCGTCATCTTCGAGTCCATAGCCGGTCGGGACAGCTCCAGAGGCAAGTCCATAACAGCCATCTGGCCAAGGGGTTTAGCGCTGGTAAAAGCTACCCTCATGGATTCACTTGCCACCCGATATTTTCCCTCATTGATTGAGGACACGGAGTACATCACCACAAAGAAGGCGAACAACAGAGTGATGAAGTCGGCATACGACACCAGCCAGCGTTCATGGTTTTCGTGCTCTTCAGGTTTTTTCTTTCGTGCCATGTCAGGCAGAGGTCATTCTGCTGATCAAGACTTGGAGTGGGGAGGTTGGGCTCCCCGCTCACTTTCAGGAAGGTAGGCGCTCAGTTTGTCTTCGATCATACGAGGATTTTCCCCCCCTGCCAGGGCAACCAGGCCTTCAATGACCATCAAGCGCGCGAGGACCACTTCCTTGGTCTTCATCTTGATTTTACCCCCAAAAGGAAGAAAGACCATATTGGCGAAACCGACTCCATACACGGTTGCGACGAAAGCCACCGCGATCCCAGATCCCAACTTTGAGGGATCCGCCAAATTCTCCATTACATGGATCAACCCGAGCACGGCACCCAAAATCCCAATAGTGGGGGAATAGCCTCCAAAGGACTCCCAGACCTTCGCTGCAAGGTTATGCGATTCCTCAAACATTTCCACTTCAACCTCCAAGATTTCACGGATTTTGGGAGGTTCAGTCCCATCCACCACTAACTGGACCCCTTTCGCCAGCAGGGGGTCACTGATGGTTTTCAATTTTCCTTCGAGCGCCAACAGGCCTTGCTTTCGGCTTAAATTGGACAACTCCACAATTTGGGTAATCAAAGTCTTCACGTCCACTTTGGGGTTAATGAACACCATTTTGGTACAGGCCATGGCTTTCATAAAAACAGGCAGGGGAAATTGGACCATAACCGCGCCCAACGTCCCTCCCATGACGATCAGGAATGCTACTGGTAGGAGGATAGACCCGATGTGCCCACCCTCAAGAACCTGTCCCCCAAGGATGGCACCGAAGGCAATAAGAAGACCGAGTATTGACAGAATGTCCATGCTATTTCAGTTGAGACCCTTACGGGAGACTATTTCCCCTCCCCACCAGCCGATGTAAGTCAAGAAGGATTAAAAGGCGATCATCAACCTTTGCCACGCCTTTATGGAACTCCGATCCTGCCTGGTTTCCACTCGGAGGCGGTTCGACCTCGCTGGAGGGAATACGGAGTACCTCAGAGACGGAATCCACTATCAGCCCCAAAATAATCCGAGCAATGTCCACAACCACGATGCGGGTCTCCTTCGTCCGCTCGGCAGTGGGCAGGCCGAACCGTAGGCGCAAATCCATAATGGGGATGACCTTCCCTCGGAGATTGATCACCCCCTTCACATAATGGGGGGCTTTGGGAACTCGAGTGATTTCAACCATTCGGATGATCTCTTGCACGTCCAGGATATCCACCGCGAATTCTTCAACCCCAATGTCGAAACTGACGACTTGGTATTCCTCTTCAGAGAAATCGGCACTTTCCTTATCTACGACTTGGGTTTCACCAGCCAGTGCAATCATGACCTCACCCTCCCATTAGCAGGATGTTGAAAAAGTCCGCCAGCGGCGTTCTCGTCGCTCGTAGGCCTCAACGTACTCTCGTGTACGCCTTGGCCTCCTCGCTTCCTGCGGCCTTGCTGGACGGACCTTTTTGAACATCCTGCCTCGCATTTGATATGCAGGAACTTTTGGTTCCTAGGTCACCTATTGGGGAAATGTTGAGTTTTTCAACACCTTGTTAGAGATTCTCAATACTTGATAATCTCTTCGAGCCCCTTTCATCTTTTCTTTAAAGGGCTCTTCTCATTCACCTCCCCAGTACCCCTCCGCCGGTTAAAGACAACACAGGAGATTCATTCTCTTTCTGCTGAAAGAGGCCCATAATCTCACGAGGCATGCGGGAAAGGGGGACGATTTTATCCGCCCACCCCCCTTCAATGACGGCTTTGGGCATCCCATACACCACGCAACTGGCACTATCCTGAGCGAGAATCCGGCCCCGGACAGCTTTGATAGCCTGTGCCCCCACAAACCCATCTTGCCCCATCCCGGTCATAATCACCCCCACGGTCTTGGAACCGAAGACCTTCACAGCCGATTGCATCATCAAATCCGCCGACGGGCGATAGGGATAATTCGATGGCTCCTCACTTACATGGATCGTCACCTTTCCCGATCCTCGTTTTTCAAGCGTGAGATGTTGGCCGCCAGGAGCGATCAACACAACCCCTGGGAGGACCTCGTCTCCTTCTTCCGCCTCTCGGACCTCTAACGGGCAGAGTTGGTTCAACCGCTCTGCAAACGGTTTGGTGAAAAATTTCGGCATGTGCTGCACGACGACAATGCTGGCCGGGAAGGAGGCAGGCAACCGGGGCAACATCTCCTGTAAAGCCTGGGGACCACCGGTTGAACACCCAATGGCCAGGATTCCGGGTAAAGTCCCTTGCGGGCCTCCGGGGACCCGCCGTCGCACATCACCCGGTCCCCATGGAATATTTCCCCGGGACGATGCATGCTCCACTTCCTTCGATTCCGGAGAGAAACTCCCCAAAGTGCTCTCTGAGCTTTTAGTGGCTGAACGCCTGGAAATTTTCCCGGCAGCCCCAGCCGCGACCTTGACCTTTTCAATCAATTGCTCCTGAATGGTGGAAATATTGAGTGAGGAACCCTCCAAATGTTTTGGGATAAAATCAATTGCTCCCAACTCAAGAGCCCGCAGAGTGACCTCCGCCCCCTCTTCTGTTAGCACGCTTACCACCACAACCGGCAGCGGATGGGTCGCCATGACCCGTTCGAGAACCATCAACCCATCCATCACTGGCATGTCGATATCTAAGGTCATCACGTCCGGCTTGAGCTCGTCGACCTTCCGCAACGCCTCGTCTCCATTCTTCGCGGTGCCAACAACTTTGAAGTCCGGACATTTGCTCAGCATATTGGAGAGTGCCTTTCGCATAAACGCGGAATCATCCACGACTAAGACTCGAATCGGTTTTCCGAATTCAGTTCCCATCGTCCAACGCACGACCTCCAAGCAGTGAATTCAACGCGAACCGGCAACCCTCTGCCTCAACCGCTCCCAGAACTCAGGTTCTGGTCCTTGGTTTGTAAGACCATGGTTGATGACACAGGAAGGAGAAAGGAGGCAGTCAAAGCATCTCCCCATGGCCAAACAGATAGTGAGTCGTGCCACCTCCACATGGTTGAACCCTCACCTCTATGCTTTAAATGTAAAGCGGCTCAAATCTCTTTGTAACTGCGCAGCCATGCGGGAAAGGTCACTACTCGCCGAGGCGACCTGTTCCACGCTGTTTTCATTTTGTTGACTGAGGGTGGCCACCGTTTGAACCCCTCCGGCCATATGCTCGGTGGTTCTGGTTTGCTCCTCAATCGTGGCCGCCATCTGCTCGACCATTTGGGTGACCAGTTTCACCCCTTCCACGATCTCGCTCAAACGCGCTCCGGCCTCCTTGACTAAACTCACACCGGACTGGACTTCCGTCGTTCCCGCCCCCATCGAAGCGACGGCTTCCTTGGTCCCGACTTGAACCGTTTCAATGACGCCTGAAATCTCCTTCGTGGCTTTTCCCGTCCGTTCAGCTAATTTCCGTACCTCATCGGCCACGACGGCAAATCCCCGGCCTTGCTCGCCGGCCCGAGCGGCCTCGATGGCGGCGTTCAAAGCCAGAAGGTTCGTTTGGTCGGCGATATCTTCGATGACCCGGATGATTTCCCCGATCTCTTGGGACCGCTGACCGAGCAGATTGATTCGCCCAGCCGACTCTTGCATGGTATGGGCCACAGCTTCCATCCCCCGTATGGAATTGGTCACAGCCTCGCCTCCTTTGATGGCTGTTCCACTCAAATCCTGAGCCGTGGTGGCCAGGACTTGGGCGTTTCTGGCCATCTCATTGGCCGTCACCGACATCTCTTCAACGGAGGAGGCGACTTGGGTGGACTGGCTCGACTGTTCCCGGCTGGCATTGGAAACCTGTGACCCGTGCACCGAGAGTTGCTCCGCCGCCGCCGCGACATTCTGGACCACCTGGGCCGTCTGTCCGATCATGCCATTGAGATTGTCCAAAAATCGGTTGAAAGCCTTTCCCATCTGACCCAACTCATCGGCGGTTGTCACCGGAACCCGGCCGGTCAGATCACCCCGGGAGGCCTGCTCAGCCACATCCATAACCGGCTTCATTTGCCGAACCACCGCTCGGCCGATGAACATGCCTACCGGGACGACGACGGCTAGACACAAGAGAACCGCCATAAAGAGTTCCCGCTGAATAGTCCTGGCCTCAACATTAGCCTGGTCCACCGGCACCCGGACCAAAACGGACCAGTTCATGCCCGGGTAGCCCAGGGCCCCTTTAAAATGAGAAAACCCGCTGGCCTGCCATACCTGCTTCCGGGTGTGAAAAGAATTATGAAAACCCGTCTTCCCCGCCATCGCGTCCTGAGCAGCCGTCACGCCTTGTTCCACCAGATTCAATTTCATGATCACGTTCTGAAGGTCGTGAGTCATCTCCTCCGATCCCTGTGTCATCGGATCATAATCCACAAGAATCCGGCCCGTACCATCCAAGAGGGTCAATTCGGCTCCTGGAAATCCGGCGGTCTTGAGTTCTTGGTAAGCATGCTGGAAAATCTCTTCGACCAGGGAAAACTTGGTGCGGTTGCTCCAGTACCCAATCACTTCGCCGTCTTGATACACCGGCGCCGAAAATCCCAGCGTCAAGCCATCATCACCGGGGTAGGCCGTCTTGACCTCCGAGTCGATGCGAAGATCTTCAATAAATGTCCCGGTCGAGGCATCGTTTCCAGGGGCCGAAAAAGGCATTTTAGTGGTATAGGCCTCGGCCTGGAGCGCTTGAAACCACGGCGTGTCCTTGAAGTTCTTCTTATACAGGCCCGCCGTGTCGAGGGGGTTCCCCTGGGAATCTCTGGTGTTGACTGCAATCAAATCCCCGGCCGTGTCCACGAACAGGGTTAAATAATAAATTCCGTAGGTCGCCACATACTCATTCATGACTCGGGCGATTTCGTTGTCCCTCTCATCAGGCGAATACCAGTTATACCGCTCACTCACGATACGATTGCTGGCGAAGGCTTGCACATCCCCATACCGTTCAAAGAGATTGCGATCAACCTTGTCGGCGATGTTTTGTGCTGTGACCTGAAACCGCTTGCCCGTATCTGCCTCTATATCCTTGGTCGCGACGAACCCGATATACGCGACAACCCACAACGGGACCACCGCAAAAACCAGCAGCAACACCACCAGTTTCGGGGTTAATTTGAGTTTTGACACAAAGCTCGTTGCTCTATTCATTTCGGCCTCCCTACCCCCCATATCCGGTCCGGTATTTCTTCACCTCTCAAGCCACCCGAATCTCTTCTGTCCTTCACGTTCCCCCTTGCTTGGACTCCGTTGAACTCGGTCCAAAGATCTTTAAAATTATTTCCTGAAGATGACGGGCATCAAACTTGGTGACATAGTCAGTCACCCCCACCGACTTTCCCTTTTCGATATTGCAGTTCCCTGAAAGAGAAGAATGCATAAGAATGGGGATTGAGCCAGTGCGGGGATCCGCCCGGACAAGTTTTGTAAAAGTGAACCCGTCCATTTCCGGCATTTCAATGTCGGTCAAGATCAGTTGCACCACCTGGGTAAATTCCTTACCCAATTCCTGAGCTCGGTCGGCAAGAGCTCGAACCCGTTCCAAGGCCTCCTTGCCGGTTGAGGCTTCTTCAAAGGTCATACCGAGCCGCTCCAAGGTTTTGGTAATCTGTTTCCGCGCCACCATGGAGTCATCCGCGACGAGCACATGCTTTCCCCGAGTCAGAGAGGTCGCTTCGAGCCCTTTATATATTTCCTCATCCGGTTTTTCAGCGATGTCTGACAGAATTTTTTCCACATCCAAAATGAGGACCATACGGCCATCATCCAGCATGGTGACCGCCGTCACGGTGCCTTGCCCTTTGAACCGGATCATGGGTGGCGGCACCCGAATCCGTTCCCAGGACATCCGGATAATTCGGTCAACCCCTTCCACCAGAAATCCTTGCTTGAGGTTATTGAATTCGGTAATGACCAGCTTTGCCCCTTCTCTCTCCAAGGGCCCAAGCCCGAGGCACTGCTTCAGGTCCACCACCGGGATGTTCTCCCCCCGAAGATGCACGAGACCCAAAATTCGGGGGTCAGAGTCTGGGATCTTGGTGACGGAGGGAAGCTTCATCACCTCTCGAATCTTGAAGACATTGATCCCGTAGGTTTCGTCCGTGCCTAAATGGAACATCAATAATTCCATTTTATTGGCCCCGGCAAGCCGTGTCCGCTGATCTACCTCCGCCATCAACTTGTCCATGATCTCCTCCCTACCCCACCATCGCTCTCGTCGACCCGCTCATGGTGCCGGGTTTTTGCACCATATCGGCCATATCCAAAATCAGGACGACTTTCCCATCCCCGGTAATGGTGGCCCCGGCCACCCCCGGGACATCCTCCAAAAAATCACCCAGCGGCTTAATCACCACTTCTTCCTGAGCCCGCAGCCGATCGACCACAACCCCCAGCCGCCGGTCCCCGACCTGAATCACGACGACATAGGATTCATCGACAGTCCCCGTCGAGGGTATATGGAACTCATCCGCTAAACGGATGAGGGGAAGGATCCGCTCGCGGAGGTTCAGAACCGCCCGGCCGTTCACGGTCTTGATATCTTTCTTCCTGACTTTGACGGCTTCACTCACCGACGCCAGAGGAATCGCAAAGGTGGAGCATTCAACTTCGACCAAAAGGGCCTGAATGATGGCCACCGTTAACGGCAATTTGATCGTAACCAGGCACCCCTTACCCTGTTCCGAGTTCAGCTCGATGCTGCCGCTCATTCGGCTGATGTTGGTTCGAACCACGTCCATTCCCACACCCCGACCGGATACGTCGCTGACTGTATCGGCGGTGCTGAAACCCGGAAGGAAAATCATATTCATGGCTTCCCGCTGTTCCATCCCGGCGAGTTCACTCTCGGTCACGACGCCCTTCTCCAGCGCCTTTGCTTTAATTTTGTCAACCTGGAGCCCGCGCCCATCATCTTGAACCCGAATGACAATGCTATTCCCCTCCTGAGCAGCCGAAAGGCGGACCGTCCCTTCGAGGTTCTTTCCTGCAGCTTTCCGCTCTTCGTAAGTCTCGATGGCATGATCAATAGAGTTGCGCACTAAATGGACCAAGGGATCTCCGAGTTCATCAGCCACGGATTTGTCCACTTCCGTGTCCTCTCCGGACAACTCCAATCGAATTTGTTTGCCCAGTTTATTCGATAGATCCCGAACCAAACGGGGGAATTTAGCAAACACCTTCCGAATGGGAACCATCCTGGTCTTCATCACGGCCAGTTGAAGATCACTGGTGACGAGGTTGAGATTGGCAAGGGTCGCGGCCAATTCCCGGACACACGGATCGCCCTCAAACTTTTCATCCAGGATCATGCCTAACTTCATGATCCGGTTTCGGCCCAACACTAATTCCCCAACTAAATTCATGACATTATCGAGACGCCGCGTTTCAACGCGGACGCTTTGATCTTCCTCCCTGGCCGCTTTTCGCCCGCTCTGGGCTTGAGAAACGGCCTCCATTGTCCGATTGGTCGCTTCCTTCATTTTGCCCAGCATTTCCGAGAGGCCTGGCGCCGGGCGATCCGCCTCCGGAGCTTTCTCGGTTCTCTCCTGGGAAAGGCCTTCGGCTGGTGCCGCAACAGGAGACCCGGAAGGGATTGAAGGCGTGGAGGCGCTTTGCAGTTGCTCGGCAGGTTCTGCGCTGGGATCAGACGGCTGGCCGGCTGGCTGTGGCAGCGACCCGGAATTCGCTGTCCCCGAGGCCGGACCGGAGGAGCCGACAGGCGCGGCACTCTCAATGATCAGCGACAGCTTATTCACAATGAGGTCCGTTTCCACATGCGAATCCTGGCCCGTCTTTCGAATATCCTCCTGCAAAAGCTTGATCACATCGACAGTTTCGAGAATGATGTCGATGACCGGCCGGGTGGCCGTCATGTCTCCACTCCGAAGTTTATTCAGGAGACTTTCCCCCTGATGGGCCACCTCAACCAGGTGGGTGAACCCCAGGAATCCAGCGGACCCTTTCATGCTATGCATACACCGGAAAATTTCATTCAGAAGGTCCGCGTTGTGCGGGTCCGCCTCCAAATCCACAAATTTCTGGTCCAACCCCTCCAGCATTTCGGAGCTTTCCGCGAGAAAGTCGCCTAAAATCTCCTTCATCTCGTCGTTCATGTGAGACTCCGTTGTTTAGTAAGGAATGAAGAGTGAGGCGGAAAATACCCTCTCACTCCCTACTCCTTACTCTTCACTTCTTACGCCTTACTCTCTTCAATTGAACCCAAACTCACCCAGAATATTATCCACCAGACCTTGCTCAAGGGCTGTCGTTTTGGATTGTTCGAGTTGCTTCAACATCTCATACCCTTGCCCCTCATGATCGGTGTGGGCTTTACCCTGCTGAAGACCGAACACCACCACGAGCTTGAGCAACTTGTGCTGCACATCCTCGAGAATCACGACCAGTTTTTTGACACGCTGCGCGACCAGGTCCTGAAATGACAAAGCCACACTAATATCGAGCAATCGCGATTCATCCTGTTCTACCAAATTCGCGATTGCGCGGATCCGGTCTTGGACCTTACTCGGATCGCCTTTGCCAGCGACAAGCGCCTGGATGTCATCAAGTGCCTTTTTTATTTGGGTGCGATTCTCCCCAATGGCGTCCGCCAAACTCATGACCTTATGAGTTCCTTCCTCCGTCATCCTGGACAGCTCGGCGAGAAAGTCGTTGGCCTGAGGCAGTTGATCGGCGGTCGTCGCCAGTGGAGTTTCCATTTCACGCAGGGTACGGGTTGTCGCCTCGACGTACTTCGCCAACTCCCCCAACTCGTCGTAAATTTCGCGATCGATGGCCTGGTCTACCTCGTCGCCACCCTCCTCGATGACCTTTTCCGTCAACATACGTTCCCTCCATCCATTTCGCTGAGCCCTACGAGTGTAGGAACCCGGCTCAGGCATTGACCGGTGTTTTCTTCGCAAAGACTTTGGTCAGCTTTTCCAGAAGCGCCTCAGCCGTGAAGGGCTTAACCACATAGTTGCTCACCCCGGCTTGAATCGCCTCGATGATGTTTTCCTTTTGGGCTTCCGCGGTGACCATCAGGACCGGCAAAATTTTCAATTCCGCATCCGCCCGGATAGCCTTCAACAATTCAAGTCCGGTCATGACCGGCATGTTCCAATCGGTCACGACAAGCCCAAAGCCACCGCCTTTGAGTTTTTTTAACGCTTCCTTCCCATCTGGGGCTTCCTCCACACTGGTGTAGCCGATTTGCTTGAGCACGTTCCTGACGATGCGACGCATGGTCGACATATCATCTACGACAAGCACTTTCATCGTGAAATCTAAGTCCGACATGGATCCTCCTTTTCCTCAGCGTCAGCAACCATTTGTCAGGGGATTGGGGCTTCCATCCTCCGACACTCCTGTGGCAACACACGTTCAATCTCCCGGATCAATGCCTCTTGAGTAATAGGTTTAGACAAAAAGACCGAGGCGCCCGCTTCCAACCCACTTTCCCGCTCCTCCTCTTCCCCGTGGGTCGTGAGGATAATGACGGGGATATCCTGAAAGAACGGATTTTCTTTAACAGACCGTGTAAGCTCCACACCGTCCATGTGGGGCATGTTCAAGTCGGTGACCACCACCGAACAAGGTTCCCGTCCAAGTTGTTCCAGGGCATCCAAACCGTTTTCCGCCAGGACCACCTCGAACCCTGCCTCCCACAAGTACATGGACAGCAACCGCCGCGTCATCCGGCAATCGTCGACCACCAGGACCAGCCTGGGCATCGATTCTTCTTTCACCATCACGCCCATTACGATTCTCCCCTTGACTCCCAACTCCTCCCGGAAAGAACGGACTCCCCAACTGGTCCCACATGGGAAGCCACAGAGGAGGTGAAAGATTGAAGCCTTCCCGAGTTGGGAGCGGCCTGATCGATCGGCTGGCCATCCATCCCCCTTAAGCCCCGCATCACGGATGGGACTGACCGAGCTGCCACGGAGTTCCCGACTTTGTAGTAGAAGATCGTTTTATTCCACGGGGCTGGGCGAAACAGTCGATTGATGCCGTTCAAGGATTCGGAAAACCCGATGACGAACATTCCCTGATCCCGCAAGGCGTCATAAAAATGGGTAATAATCTTTTTCCGTGTCTCTTGATCAAAATAAATCAACACATTGCGACAAAACACCACATCCATATCCCGGATGGCTCGCATCCTGACCGAATCAACCAGGTTGAGAGGTGAAAATTTCACCATCTTCCGCAGCATGGGACCGATGGTGTACTGGCCGTCCGAACCCGTAAAGTATTTTTTGAGATACGCAGGGGGGACGTGTCGAAGGGCATAGGGTCCATACACGCCACGCCGGCCGTTTTCGAGGGCTTGCTCACTCAGGTCCGTAGCGAGAATTTGGACATCCCACGTTGCCAACGCCGGAAACTCTTCCACCACAACAATCGCCAGAGTGAACGGCTCCTCCCCGGAGGAACAGCCGGCACTCCAGATCCTGATCTTCCGTGTTGCTTCCCGGTCCTTCATGACTTGAGGCAGAATCACGTGACGAAAGCAGTCAATTTGGGTGGTATCCCGGAAAAAAGAAGTCTCGTTGGTCGTCACACAATTAAAGAGTTCCCTCAGCTCAGACTCCCGGCCGGGGTCGAAGCGAAGGAAATTGTAGTAATCCTCAAAGGTCCGGCAATGCGTGGCAGTCAACCTCAGGCTAAGCCGGCTTTCCAGCAAATATTTTTTCCCTCAGGAAATTCCAGGCCGCATTTGGTAAAAATGAATTCCCGGAGTTGGTGGAAGGACTCCTGAGACAGTGAATACATCATGACCCACCCTCTGGTGGCTGGGCAGGCGCACCCATGCGGGCCAAAGCCCACGTTGCGGCTTCGGCGATTTCCCGGTCTCCTCCTTGTTGAACACGACGGAGGGCATCAACCCCTCTTCTTTCGCCCAACTCCCCTAATGCCCGCGCCGCGACAACCTGCAGAGGGACGGGAGCATTTCCCAGTAACTCAATGAGCATAGGCCCTGATTTCACATCCTGCTGCCGAGAGAGTTGCTCAACCGCACGGGTGCGAACCCACAGATCAGAATCCGTGAGCCCAGCCATCCGCAGGGCCTCACACACCACGGGACCGGAACGTTTTCCAAGGGCCTGAACTGCAGCCTGACGCACATAGGGATGCGAGTCGGACGTTGCGTTGAGGAATGGAGTCAACAGCATCTCGTCCTCCTGGTCGGCCAGGCGTTCCACAATCTCCATCCGCACCCGCCACTCAGGATCGTTCATATGACCGAGCAATAATTGTTTGACCACCGGGTTTCCCACATCACTCCAACTGGTCACTGCGGCGCTGCGCACTTCTGGTCTGCTGTGGTTCAGTAAAGCCTGTAATTGTTCCGTGCCCTTGCCCTCTCCAAGTACCACGAGGGCCCCAACCTGTTCCGCCACGACATCAGGGTACGGTTCATAGTCCAAACGTTCCCACAAAGCCTGATGGGCTTCTTCCAGCTTGGCCTCTGCGACGATCCTGGCCGCTTCGCCTCGCACACAGCCGCTGAGGTCACTGATCGCCGTCAATACCGCAGCTTCCGCCCCTGTGACTCCTATCCGGCGTAACGCCGTGATGGCAGCCTTGCGGATTTCCCGGCTATCAGAGGTGAGAACCAGATCACACAGCGCAGGCACCGCTTGGGTAGACCTGCGTTCCGCGAGGGAGCCGATGCAGAGCAAGGCTACCTCCTCCTCCGAATCCACCGCCGCTTGGATTAACTGGGTATCATCCCCCATCTGGCTCAATGCGTTGAGCATGGCCCCTTGGAGGACTTCCTCGATTGGACGGTGGGTTTTCAGAAAAGCCAATAATGCACCCGTGGCCCGTGAATTCCCGATGAGGCGTAACCCATGCATCGCCGCCAATTGAACTTCAGGCTCCCGAGTATTCAAGGCCGCAATGAGTTCCCGAAACAGGTAGTCCCTCATCTCCTCACGGCGGAAAATTTCCGCTCGATCGCCGACCAGATTGACGATTGTCACAAACAGCCGATGGCGAAGAGGAAGTCTGGCCTTGGGCAGCATCAGCAATAAATCAGGAAGGACTTCTGAATCACCGATTTTCCCAAGTGCCTCGACCACCATGCATCGGATAGACGTGTCTTCCGCGGAGAGCAGCTCTCGAAGTGTGCCGGCTGCCAGGGGATCGCCGATATCGCCCAGAGCCCCAATCACACTGAAGGTCACCCACGGTTCCTCATCCTTCACGGCCGCCATGAGGGCGCCGACGGCTCGCCGGTCACCCAAATTCCCCAAGCCCTCGGCGGCTGTGGCCCGAACATTGGGACATGAATCAGACAGCAGCCCGAGCAACCCGGTCACCGCTTCTGCCCCGCCAAGGTGGCCTAAGATTTCGGCTCCAAACTTTCGGATGTGAGGATCGGGATCGGTTGAAGCTTGGAAGAGGGGTTCGGTGGCGGAAGGCCCCAGTTGTTGCAAAACTTCCACGGCCAAATTGCGAAGTTGCACTCCCCCCCGCAATAGCGGAATCACCTGGGTCGCAACGCGTCTGGGGTTGAAAGCTGTTAAGGCCCCAATGGCGGCTTCTTGCACGCCCGCATTCGGGTCACTGAGCGCACACACTAATGCTTCGATGGCATCTTCCTGTTCCCCGGCCTTGGTGGTCCCCGCTCCCAGTTCTTCCGCCGCCGTTCGGCGAACCGTGGGATCGAGATCCTGTAAAAGACTCGTCGCTAGGGCACTCATTCCAGGCACTCAAATGTGTTGTATCGAAAACCAGCCTTGTCCAGCCAGAGTCCACCAGCTTTTCCAGCCGGCAAACAATCCGGGAAAAAGCCAAGCGTAAATCCAGGTTTTTTGTCCATTGAACCAGATGGACAGCTCGCCATTCCTACGGTCTCCCCTGTTATCCCAATGAAAAAGCGCTAAATATAACAGGATGATTCGGGAGCCGAGGACCCCGAGGGTGATCAGCGCAGGCTCATTGTCTCGAGCTGACCGTTCGAATGAGAGGCCTCCGTGGACGCCTCAATCCCGGAATTCTGGACCCACGATTCAATTTCCTCACGAACAAACCGCCAATGTTTCCCGACCTTATGCCCGGGAAGGCGGCGCTCGCGAGCGAGCTTATAAATCGTGGACTTAGGGACTTTTAAAAAGGACGACACTTCACCCAATGTGAGTAGGTCTTTCATAATTTAACCTCGTTGAGCCTGTTTTTATTGCTGCCGATTACGGGTATCGGAGAGGGGATTGGTAAACTTAAGGTCAAAAAGGGGGGAATGCGGCAAAATTGTCCTAGTAAAAGGCAGAACCAGCTCCTCAGGGGCCGTTGGTGCCCCCTCTTGCCGGTTTCTTGCCTTTCCCGGGGGGGGCCTCGTTCTTCTCCAGTGAGGGAATGCACGAGGGCGCAACGCGTCCTTCACCGGAGGCGCGGGGTGCCCGCCGAGCGTACGCTTCACAACCATTCCCGCGGGACCATCCTTCAATGTGGAGAAATCATTGCGGGAGGGTGCCAGGCCATTTTGGGGGAATACCGGAAGGTGAGGGTGACTTCGTTCCCCTGACCATTGTACTGAACCTCAGACATCAGTGTTTTAACCAAAAAGATTCCACGGCCTGACCCCGCGAGTGCCGGCAGATTTAAGAGGCTGGCATTCATCAGCCCCTGCCAATCAAACCCTTCACCTTCGTCACAGATTCGACATTGAAAAACCCCGTTTTCCGGGTCATGCATGATCCACATCTTGACCCGACGTCTCCTGAACCGGTGATCCACCTGTCGTTTCTCGATCAGGTGGTCGAAGCAGTCATTCATGATGGCATCGTTTTTCTCTTCCGCTGAAATCCCCAAGTTGCCATGCTCTATGGCATTGAGAAGTAGTTCTTGAACCGCAACCTGGAGGTGAAGCCGGTCCGACTCCGTTAATCGGGCTGACACCGGCCGGAGAATCACGGTAAGAAGCCCGCTAATGATTTCAGGCGCGTTTTTGATCTCCAAATACCAGTCCAGTCGTTCTACACCCAGTACGGCGAGATCCTCAGCCATACGGGAGCGGAGCAAGGACAAAGACCGGTTAATCGTATGTTTGAGTTCGGTGAGGTGAAAGGGTTTGTGCAAATAGTCCGAGGCTCCAGCCCTCAGGGCCGCTACCGCCGTTTCTTCGTCTCCATACCCAGTCACGACAATAACCGGGGTGTCCGGACGGCGCGCCTTGATGCGGTTGGTTAACGCTAAGCCATCCATGCGTGGCATGCGAACATCTGTGACCACCACATCCGGCCGTTTCTGCTCAAAAAGGCTCAAGGCCTTTTCCCCATCTTCCGCCACACACAAGGAGAGCCCCATGACACGCACCGTTTCCGCCAAACACTCCAGCGTCGTTGGGTCATCATCAACCACCAAAACCAATTCAGGGCACTTCTCCGGTTGCTGGGGAGTCACGATCATCCGCGTTGCTCGCTTGTGTTTCCGACCATGAGACTAGGGTTGTGGTTCGTAAGCGCGAAATTCTCTGAGCGTAACTCCAGGATGAGTTGCTCCATCTCCTGTGTAACCTCGCGAGAAACCTTCTCGGCCTCAGAAAGATTTTTGGCCGAGGCTACCTGTTCGAGCCGGTAGAGGACTTCCCAAACGGCCTTCGCCCGAAAGGTCGTCACCGCTCCCTTGAGAGTATGTGCCGCTTTCATCAGTCCGACGGAATCCCCGCGATCAAGGGCTTCCCGGATTTGGTCCATGAGAGAGAGCCCCGTTTCCAGGAAAAGGGCGATCAGTTCTCGCATCAATTCCTGATCACCATCGAGTTGAGCTAAAGCCGTTTGCCAATCACAAATCGGTCCTTGGCTTGCGGGCCCTTTGGGGGATTCAGCAGGGTCAGAGGAGGCTGGCCTTGGGATGTTCGCCCGAACCTGATATTCCTGTTGGCAGGGTTTTTCTTCCAACTCAGGCCGGTTACCGACTGGAACGTGGTCTTGGGGCAGCCACCGACTCAGAGTTTCCTTGAGCACTTCCGCCCTCACGGGTTTGGCCAGATAATCATCCATCCCAGCCGCCAAACACCGTTCCCGATCACCCTGCATCGCATTGGCCGTCATGGCAATGATCGGAACGTGGTGAAGAGTTGCCGGTGATGAGGGAAGAGTATCCGAGATCGCTTTTTCTTTCGCGTCACTTTTCACTCTTAACTCTTCCCGAGTTTCCGCTTCACGCTTCACGCCCAACGCTTCACGGTCCCTGATAGCCTGTGTCGCCTCGAGGCCATCCATTTCCGGCATTTGCCAATCCATCAAGATCAGGTCATAGGATCTCCGGGCTACGGCCTCCACCGCTTCCCGTCCATTGATGACCGTTTCGACTTCCACTCCCATTTTTTTCAGCATTCCCAAGATCACCTTTTGGTTCACGAGGTTGTCCTCAGCCACCAAAATACGACCGCGAGTACCAGGGGCATGCTTGGAAATCCCGGGTGGGGAGGAAAGGAAGGTTAGGTCAGGATCCCCTGATGGAGCTGATGGGGCCGTTGCCACCTTTACCGCTCCAACCGCCATAGCCAGACAGGTGTAAAGACGTGACCGACGAACCGGCTTGGGCAAATAGGCTACAATACCATCCTGATCTTGGTTCCCGGCAGGGGTTTTTCTGTCCCCTCGAGTAAGAAGCACGATGGGAATTTCGGGCCTGCCTGGACCGGCCTTCATGGACCGACTCAACCCCTGACCCTGCACCTCCCAGAGATGGGCATCGAGAAACACCGCATCATAAGGACGCCCCCCTTGGACGGGTGAACGCAGCAACTCATCAATCCTGGCAGGATCATTGGACGTATCACAGTGGACCTGAATCGCCTTCAACGACTCTTCGATGGCCATGCGGGTTGTGGCATGGCTCTCGAGGACCAGCACCCGCCGACCAGCTAGTTCCTTGTGCATCACCTCAGTTGGGGCCGGTTCCTGGGGTCGTTGGAAGAAAGGAATCTTGACCCAAAACATACTGCCCTGGTTCGGTGCGGCTTCGACCCCGATTTCCCCACTCATCAATTCCACTAATTGTTTAGAAATGGCTAGGCCCAAGCCGGTTCCCCCATACTTGCGGGTCGCTGTGGGATCCCCTTGGGAAAAGGCCTGAAACAGACGGGTTTTGCCATCGGCTGAGATCCCAATCCCCGTATCCCGTACGGAGAACAGCAAGACAGTCTGAGACAAGGGACGAGGGGTCAATGATGATTGTGAGCCCTCTTCCAGGCCCAATATTCCTGCTTCCTGGCCCTCGGCTTGTACCACCCTTCCAATTTCGACGACGACCTCGCCCCGTTCCGTAAACTTGATGGCGTTGCCGATCAGATTGGTCAGAATTTGCCGCAGTCTTCCCGGATCTCCTTTGAGCGTGCACGGCGTGTGGAGCCAGATGAGCCCGGCCAGGTTCAAACCTTTCCCATGGGCCCGGAGGGCAAAGAGGTCCAGAACATCCTCCAGCAAGGTTCGAAGATCGAAGTCGACGACCTCCAGGTCGAGTTTCCCCGCCTCGACCTTGGAGAAGTCCAAAATGTCGTTAATGATCGTGAGGAGTCCCTCTGCCGATTTTTGAACTGTTTCAGCATCCTCTCGCTGTTCCTGGCTCAAGGGACTGTCGAGAAGCAGTCCCGTCATCCCAATAATGCCATTCAGAGGAGTCCGTATCTCGTGACTCATGGTGGCGAGAAATGCAGCCTTGGCCCGGGTAGCGGCCTGGGCTTTGGTGAGGGCTTTATCAAGTTCGGCGTTATTCTGCCCGAGCCTCTCCACGTAGGCCTCCAGCTCGTTGGCCGCCAGCTTCCGTTCCGTGATGTCCATCCCATACCCGCGGACTAATCTCAATTCCCTTAAGGGACAAAACAGCCAGGCGTACTGTTTTGTTCCCACCTCGACTTCCACATCCTGTTCACTCACTCCGATGGTGAGACACCGCTCAACGAGGCCCCTCACATCTGAAGGCAAAACCGTGGAGTATCCTTCCGCGTTAAAGCCCACTTGGTCCATAAGACGGGTCATGGCCGGATTCGCATAAAGCAGATTCGCCTGGGCATCAAGTTCCACAATCGGAAAGGGGCTTTCCTCCGGGATCGACGCCAGCCGGTGCAATTCTTCTTCAAGCTGAACTTGGGTGGCCAGGTCACGGAAACTTAACACGACCCCGCAAGGGCTTTCCTCTATCAGGGGCACGCAGGTCAACTCCACGATGCGGGGTTCCCCCCTTCGACACCAAAGCACCGAGCGTGGGGACCAGACAGATTGCCCGGTCTCAAACACTTGGGTGATCGAACAGGACCCTTCCTCCCCCTGTCCCGGGGTTGAGGTACAATGAGTTAAGTCATGAAACGACTGTCCCAGGCAGGCGGATTCACTCCATCCCAAGAGTCGAACGGTTTCTTGGTTCAAGGAGATGATGGTTCCCCTCCAATCAAGCGTACACACCGCAATGGCCAGGGAATTCAGAATCGCGCGATGGGATGCGCGTTGTCGATGAAGCTCGAGCTCGTTCTCCCGCCCTGGAAGCTTTTGTTCGTCGGCGTTACCCATTGCTTACCATTCGGAATGGATCACCACACGGGGCAACCTGCGGCAGAACATTTGGATGTGATTCCCTTCATGCATCATGAAAATGGGAACAGGCACCGGCGGGGATTCTCTCGTAAGGCGTGAGGAGGGAAAACCATTCTTTTTTTCGCCTAACGTTTCACCCATGACGCCTCACGCATTTTCTAAGCAGTGAGTCAAGTCCACCATGGGTGGAGCGCGATACAGACAGCCCTTCGAGTCACATGACCCCCTTCGTTCACCCTCACAGGAAGGGTGAAAAGGGCTTCGCACGGCAAGCGTGCCGAAGAGGCGCAACCGCCTACGAGGTGACGGCCGCCGCGGGGGCTGACGTTCCTGCCAGGGCATCTTGTAGGCTGGGGTAAACCGGGATCATTTTCTGCACGTTCGCCAATTCCAGGATCTGCCGAACATAGGTCTGCGGATTCACCATACTGATCCGGCCCTGTTTCAGTTTCAGGTTTTGGTGCGCGACCACTAAGAGACCCAAGGCTGAGCTGTCGACAAAAGACACTTTTTCCAGGTTAAGGATAATATGCCGACCCCCCACTTCTCCTAACCGCTCCATCGACTCCTTAAACTCCCGCCGCGAACTAAAATCAAACCGTCCCTCCAGATCAACAACGGTCGCCCCTTGCTCCTGCCTTTCAGTCACCTGCATGATACCCTCCTTGTGCTTCTCACCCTGGTGTCGTTAATGATTAAAACGGTTGAATTCCAGCAGTTCTGCCCCATTGTTCCCAAAGGTCCCTATCGGTTTCCCAACTCATAACCTTGATACCCCCTAGGCAGCCTGGAGGTGGCTAAGCAAAGAGGCCGGAATTTCGTCCAGTGGCAAGACCCTATCCACCCCCCCGGCTTTAATGGCCTCCCCAGGCATGCCGAACACCACACACGAGGCCTCATCCTGAGCGATGGTCAACGCCCCCGCCTGCTTCATGGCCAACATGCCTGCCGCTCCGTCATGTCCCATCCCTGTGAGAATCACGCCTAGGCTGTTGGATCCGGCATATTCAGCCACCGAATGGAACAGGACATCCACGGAAGGTCGATGGCGATTGACCAGAGGGTGGGATGTGGTCGCCACATAGTACCGCCCGCCGCGTCGTCGCAACTCCATATGGTAGTTGCCCGGAGCAATAAGGGCTTGACCGGGAATCACGCGATCCCCGTCCTGCGCCTCCTTCACCGTCATGGGGCAAAGGGAATTCAGGTGATGGGCAAAGGTCTTCGTAAACTGCTCGGGCATATGCTGCGCGATAACGATCGGAGACGTGTCGGGAGGTAAGACCTGCAGCAATGCTCGGATCGCCTCGGTCCCTCCAGTGGAAGCCCCAACGGCAATGATCCTGTGCGTCACCTTGAGCATGGCAGAGAAGCCGGCCAATTTTCGGAGCTCTTCCGATGCAGAAGGAGCAGCCGAGCATGTCCGAACCCTGGCCTGTGATGCAGTCTTGACCTTTTCAATTATGAGATCAGCTTGCTCCTCCATGCCCCGTTGAGTGTCAATATTGGGCTTGGTATAAAAATCTACAGCGCCAATTTCCAAGGCCCGCAGGGTCGTCTCACACCCAGCCTCGGTGAGCGCGCTCACCATCACCACGGGGATTGGATGAACTCGCATCAATTTTTCCAAAAAGGTCAGCCCGTCCATCTTGGGCATTTCGACGTCCAGGGTGAGAACATCAGGGTTCAACAATTGAATCTTTTGACGGGCAATGTAGGGGTCCGGGGCCGTCCCCACCACTTCGATCTCCTCGTCTTTCGAAAGCAGTTCAGTCAACAGAGTCCGAATGAGCGCTGAATCATCCACAATGAGGACTCGAACCTTGCTCATTTCAATCTACTCCATGATTGAGTGAGGCGTGAGAAGTGAGGAGTAAAGAGTAAGGAGTGAAAAGTGAAGTCAAATCCTCAACTTTCTCCTTACTCTTTACCCCTTACTCCTTACGCTTCTCGCCTCAAGACTTAAAACAACGTCACATCTCCCTTGCTGATTTTCCGTGCCAAGGTAGAGTGGTATACCTGTTCATCTTCAGCAATCGCGAGGTGCTCGATCCGATCCAGCTTCTTCAACAAGACCCGCCCGGACTCGGTAAAATAGTAAACCTTCCTAGGGAAGATATCTCCGACATCGGCCTTGACCGGGCAAAGCCCTTCCTGCTCCAGGTAGTCCAAGACCCATGCCACATTTTGCTCCCCGACATTACTCACTCCCTCACAAATCCTTCCCCCGCCAAAGACCTTAACTTCAAGCCGATTCCTACGACCTCCGCGCTTGAGAATTTCATTAATCAGCACCTCCATGGCAAAGCTCCCATAGCGCGCAGAGGTTCCCCAACGATCCGGCGCGGCGTCACCGGTCGGTGTGGCCAACATAAAATGATTCATGCCTCCAATTTCCAAGACCGTGTCGCGGATGCACACGGAGACACAGGAACCCAGCACGGTATAGACAATCATCGGATCCTGGCTGACGAAGTACTCCCCGGGCATAATCACCGCCACTTCGTGTGGGAAACGGGCATCCTGCAAACGCCTGATGTGGCCAAATTCCATCATAATGGGATTGGAGATGCTGATTAAAACCCTTGCCTGTTTCTTCTTACACCGACTTCTCCGGTTTACGTGAGGCGTGAAGGGTGAGGCGTGAGGAGTAAGGAGCGAGGAAAAAATTGAGGATTTGACGCTTCACGCTTCACGCTTCACTTCACGCCCTGGCTTTTGATAAATAGTGGGCGCCACACAGGTAAAAGGATGCGTGATCCACTGCAGACTCTCTGAATGACCAATGAACAAATATCCACCTGGTTTTAAATACCGGTCGAATTTAGCCACTAGCCGTGCTTGGGTCGGTCGATCAAAGTAAATCAAGACATTCCGACAAAAAATAGAATCTAATGGGGCTCTGATTGGATAGGAGTCCTCCATGAGATTAATGCGCCGATGCACCACCATCCCGGAAAGATGGGGTTTGATTTTAAATCGCCCAAGATTGTCCCCCTTCCCCCGAAGAAAATGGCGGCGAAGAACCCCCTTTGGTAAATGAGCCACCATTTCCTCTTCGTAGATCCCCTTCCCAGCCTTTGCCAACATGCGCGTGGAGATATCGGACGCCAAAATCTTAAAGTTCCACTGGGCGGGATCAGGGACGGCATCATATAACGTCATGGCAATGGTGTAGGGTTCCTCCCCGGAGGAACACGCGGCGGACCAGACCCGCACACACCGAGAATCCTGCAAGTGCGGGAGAATGTGCTCCTTCAGAAATTGGAAGTGGACAGGCTCCCGAAAAAATTCGGTCTTGTTCGTCGAAATAAGGTCCAAGAGTCTTGTCAATTCATCTTGGTCTGTATCATTCACGACATAGTCGAAATAGGCTTGAAAGGTCGGCAAACTCAATTCACGAAGCCGTTTTGACAATCGGGCGACCACCAATGCCTGTTTCTGGTCGGAAAGGGAAATCCCCGTCTGTTGATAGACCAGCGTTTGATACAGGCTAAACTCCTCGTTGGTGATGGAATAGATCATGTAAATGCGACTCCCTACCCTTCACTTGGGCCCGAACCGACCATGTCGGTCAAAGAGGTCGTGGGGAGACTGGAGTCACACCCTTCTCATAGTGGAGGCTGTCGTCCCGAAGGTGCCGTCCTGCCATGCTGGATTCCACGGTCATGGCAAGCCATGGAAGTTGGCCTTGATTGCTCTTTCAATGTCGGTGTTAGCTGAGAAAAGTTGAGTTTGTCGCAGGAACCTTCGCTGGGTCTTCCACCCAATTATTGGGCACCAAGGGGAAGAGAAATCCCGCGCCTAGAACCCGGACTGCGGATGAGGGGGAGAACTACAAGGAAGGATAAACTCGGAACACGGAAGGAGGAGTGAAGAAATGGCGTGAGGGCCAGGTTGTCCCTAGCCCTCACGCCATTTCTTACCTGAGAGATATTTCTCTAATTCTTCATCCTGACGATGATCGCCCCCATAAAGTCGCCCTTTTTAAAATCCTTCTTGACGGCTTTGGGGTGTGTATTGTGGCAGTCCGCGCACCCTTGCACGATCGCAAAATCAGCGGACATCCCCTTGAATTGATTCCCATCCTCGAAGGTCACCATTTTGGCCTTCCCCACGCTGAGCTTCTCGAGCATTTCCTTTTCCTTATCGGTCTTCGGGGCATTGGATTTGTAGAGGGGGTACGTGCCGATCAACGTCAGCTCAAAGTCCCTGATCTCCGCCCCAATAGCCTTCACAAATTGCGCCGGAAGCATAATCGCGTGATCTGCCTTCACCCAATTTTCTTTCGGCATCACTCCACCCTTCTTGGCCTTCTGGATGACCCCTTTGACATAGACGGTACGCGCGGCTTTGGCAGTCGCCAAGATGTACTTCACGGCTAAATCCTTCGTCATCTCCGCTGCCTGACCGAGGGGAAGCAGCAACCCGATGCCAAAAAGAACTGCGATGCCAGCCATCACTCCGATTTTGGCGTGTTTCCTCATAGAGACTCCCTTCTTTGGCGATGAGAATTCTTGTTAAAAATTCTCACCACCAATTCATTTAAATTTTGAACCACCTCTAAGCTATGTCAAGCCGAATGTTCAGGAGAGCCCTCAAATTTTCCCAATGAGTCCGGGATAAGGAAGCCATGGTGAGGCTCGAACGGGGTCCTGGAGGTTTTCCTTTCCCACGTTGAGGTCACCGTGTCGAAGGCTTCTTCCTGCCACTCTGGATTCCACGTTCATGGCAAATCATGGGAGTTGGTTTGGATTGCTCTTTACTATGTCGGTGTTGGCTAAAGTAAAGTTAAGGGGTCCGTAAATCTCTTGGCTCGGCATCCCCTCCCATTGGGGTTACCCACAGCTCTCCTCTTCAGCCTTCGACTGGTTACTCCAAAGTCACTTCCTCCCAATACCGATGAATGAAGGGTTCAAAGGTGAGAAAGTTCTGCGTGTTTGTCTCAGGCCACTGCACCCACACCAGACAAAGTGGTCGTTGGCCCTGTTGACGCGGCTCAGGAGACCGTTTTAACGTCCAGGGTCCAGCGGGAACTTTTGTGTGAAATACACAGCGGCTTCTGTGCGGTGGGTGATATGAAGCTTTTGGAAGATGGTGGTGAGGTAATTCCTGACGGTCTTTTCGCTGAGCCCGAGTTCAACGGCAATCTCCTTATTCGTTTTGCCCTTCGCCACGAGTGAGAGGACCCGTTCTTGTTGCCCAGAAAGGTCAATCTGTTTTGACAGGGAAGCTGGAAGGGCTTCCTGGGTTTTGAGGGAAGCCTGAACTCGGCGAATGACCTGGTGATTCAGAATGGTGTGACCTTCGGCCACCATTTCAATGGCTTGGATCAACTGGGCCGGCTTTACGTCTTTGAGCAAATACCCAGAAGCTCCCGCCTCCACGCCTTGTATCATAAGGTCTCCATCGTAGGAGATGAGGAAGATAATGCGTGTGGTGGGGCACTGGTCTACAATGTTTCGGCACGCATCAATGCCACTGCCATCCGGCAGGCGAACATCCATGAGCACAATGTCCGGTTGGTGTTCAAGAGCTGCTACCAGGGCCTCCGAGGCCGTGCTTACCTCGCCGACCACCTCAAGGGTGTCTTTCTGGCTGAGAATGTTCTGCAGGCCGATCCGAACGAGCGGATGATCCTCCACACAAGGATTGCTTTGCCAATCGGACTTTGAACCAAAACAGGCTCCCGTGGCCGGGTTCACTGAATACCCCAAATTCCCCACCCATCATTTCAATAAGCTGCTTACAGATGGCTAATCCCAACCCTGTTCCGCCATACTTCCGGGATGTGGAACCATCGGCCTGCATAAAAGGTTGGAAGAGCCGTCCTTGCGCCTCACGGGAGAGCCCAATGCCTGTATCGGTGATATCAAATCGCACGCTCACATCCTTATCAGTTTCCTCTGCTGAGGTGACATGCACAACGACTTCGCCCTGGTCGGTGAACTTGATTGCATTCCCCACCAGGTTGGTGAGGATTTGGCGCAGCCTGCCAGGGTCCCCTTGGACGGCACTTGGTACATTGGCATCGACGAGACCGACCAATTTTAATCCTTTCCTC